>NZ_JAZGLW010000001.1:1820448-2123856 GCF_036409155.1 Mycobacterium sp. 050128
CGACGCGTTGACCGACGAGGAGAAGGAACGGTTCGGCGCGCTGCGTGTCGTCCACTCGCTGGAGGCCTCCCAGCGGCGCATCACCCCCGATCCCACCCCGGAGCAGTTGGCGCAGTGGAGGTCTCGGCGCACGCACGAGCACCCGCTGGTGTGGACGCACCGCAGTGGCCGCAAGTCCCTGGTGCTGGGCACGTCGGCCGACTACGTGGTCGGCATGGACCTCGACGAAGGCCGCACCCTGTTGGCGCAGCTGCTGGATCGCGCCACCACCCCCGACAAGGTGTACAGCCACAGCTGGTCGGTCGGTGACACCGTCATCTGGGACAACCGCGGAGTGCTGCACCGGGCGGCGCCGTATGACCCCGACTCGCAGCGCGAAATGCTGCGCACGACCGTGCTGGGTGATGAGCCGATCCAGTAGGCCCGCGTGACCGACCAACACCCGCTGCGGCTGAGCCCGCTGCCGGCCGACGAATGGGACGAGCGCAGCCGGCGCGCCATCGCCTCGCTGATCCCCGTCGAGCGGGCCAACCCCCAGGGCGCCGGCAATATCTTGTCGACGCTGGTGCGCCATCCCGAACTGGCTCGCGCGTATCTGCCGTTCAACACCTACCTGCTCAACGGCTCCACGCTGTCGGCACGGGTACGGGAGATTGCGCTGCTGCGGGCGGTGCATCGGCGCAATTGCGACTACCTGTGGTCGCATCACCTCCCGATCGCGCGCCGCGCGGGGTTGCGCCCCGACGAGACCGACGCCATCCGCGACGGGCAACTCGCCGACGACGTCGACCAGTCGGTACTGACCGCGGTGGACGATCTGGTCGATACCGGGACCATCTCCACACCCACCTGGGATCAGTTGGGCCGCCACTTCACCGACCCCGAACGCATGGACCTGGTGTTCACCATCGGGGGCTACTGCCTTCTGGCGATGGCGGTCAACGCCTTTGGCATAGAAGATGAGCAACTGTGAGTCGCGGTAGGCGCTATGACGCCGTGCAGCAGGCTTCGTCCGCCCCGGGACCGAAGGTGTCCGAGTCGGCTAAGACGGTGTAGACCTCCCACCGCTCACCATTGGGACCGGTGACCCACACCTTGTCTTGGGCTGCGAAGCAGCAGGTGCTGTTGAGCTCTTCCTCGGTGAACAGGCCTTCATTGGTAAGCCGGTCGATCTCGGCGTGCACCGTGGCGCTGTCGTCGACTTCGACGCCGAGGTGGTTCAGGGTACCGCCGTGGTCCGGGTTTTCGATCAGTACCAGCTTGAGTGGGGGCGAGGTGATGGCGAAATTGGCGTAGCCGGGTTTGACCTTGGCGGGTTTGGTGTCGAAGAGCTTGGAGTAGAAGGCGATCGCCTCGTCGAGATCGTCGACGTTGAGGGCTAGCTGCACACGCGACATGGTGGTTCCTTTCTTCGGGTGCGGTTATGTGGTCGAGGTGGTGGGCAGGAGTTCGGTGATCAGCGCCCTGACGCGGTGCGCGATGTCGTCGCGGATGGTGCGGACGGTTTCCAGAGGTTGGCCGGCAGGATCGGCCAGCTTCCAGTCCCGGTAGGAGACCCCGGGAAAATAAGGGCAGGCGTCACCACAGCCCATGGTGATCACGACGTCGCTGGATTGCACGGCCTCGCCGGTCAGAAGCAAGGGCGTGCGGGCGGTGATGTCGATTCCGAGTTCGGACATCGCCGTGATCACCACGGGGTTCAGGCGATCGGCGGGTTCGGTTCCCGCGGAACGGACTTCGATACGGTCGCCGGCCAGGTGCATCAGGAGCGCCGCGGCCATTTGGGAGCGGCCGGCATTGTGCACACATACGAATAGGACACTCGGGTTGTCAGCCATGGCCGGCGCTCGTACTGGAGTCTGATGCCGCCCGAAAATTGAAGAGCCGGTACCGAAGCGCCAGGGAGACGTAGACGAGGCCAACCAGGACGGGGACTTCGATCAACGGTCCGACCACTCCGGCGAGGGCCTGCCCGGACGCGACACCGTAGGTGCCAATCGCCACCGCGATCGCCAGCTCGAAATTGTTGCCGGCGGCAGTGAACGCCAACGTTGTGGTTCGGGCATAACCGAGCCGCAGTGCCAATCCGAGGGCGTAACCGCCAGCCCACATGATCGCGAAGTAGCCCAGTAGCGGGATCGCGATGCGCGCGACATCCAATGGCCGGGAGGTGATTTGGTGACCCTGCAACGCGAACAGGATGACGATGGTGAACAGCAATCCGTACAAGGCCCATGGTCCGACACGGGGAAGGAACTTGGTCTCGTACCAATGACGGCCCTTGCTTCGTTCGCCTAGCCGACGTGACAGGTACCCGGCGAGCAGCGGAATGCCCAGAAAGACGAGCACGGATTTGGCGATATCCCAGGGGGAGACGGCGATACCGGTTTGCGACAAGCCCAGCCAGCCGGGCAGCACCGAAAGATAGAACCAGCCCAAGACGGCGAACATCGCCACCTGGAAGAGCGAGTTGAGCGCGACCAGGACGGCGGCGGCTTCGCGATCGCCGCAAGCCAAGTCGTTCCAAATGATCACCATCGCAATGCAGCGAGCCAGCCCGACGATAATCAGACCGGTGCGGTACGCGGGCAGGTCGGCGAGTAGCAGCCATGCCAACGCGAACATCACTGCCGGGCCGATCAACCAGTTGAGTACCAACGAGGACACCATGAGTTTGCGGTCGCCGGTGATCTCGCCGAGCTGGTCATAACGAACCTTGGCCAGCACCGGGTACATCATGACCAGCAGGCCGGCCGCGATCGGCAGCGAAATGCCGTCGATTTCGACAGCGCTCAGCGCCGATCCCAAACCGGGCAGCGCCCGGCCGAGCAGCAGACCGGCCGCCATGGCCACCCCGATCCACACCGGAAGCATCCGGTCCAGGAGCGAAAGCCGGGCGACTGGGTCCGTGGTCGGTGTCTGTGACCGGGGCCCCGTCACGAGCGGCGGTCCGCTGTCGCGACGAATGCGCGGTCGACCTGCAATGCCGACGAAAGTTGCTCCAATGCAGCGGGAATCACCCAGTAGTACACCCAGGTGCCGCGTCGCTCGCAGTCGATCAGACCCGCAGAGCGCAACAGTTTGAGGTGGTGGGAAATCGTCGGTTGGGAGACATCGAACGTCGCGGAGATTTCGCACACACAAGCCTCGCCGCCGGGATGGCTGGCGATCAGGCTCAGCAGCCGCAGGCGTACCGGGTCGCTCAGTGCTTTGAACATGGTCGCCAAGGTTGCGGCCTGCGAATCGTTCAGCGCGGCCACCCCGAGGCTCGGGCAACACCCCGCCTTAAGTTGATTCGACATTCTTCTATATAAACATATATCGAATCAGAGCGCGACTAGGGGGAGACGAAGGTCTGGGCGAATCTCCGACCTGCTAGTCCGTGGAGCGCTTCGGCTTCCAGTAGCTGCTCTTGACCGCCTCGAGAGCCTCGATCACATAGCGGTCCAGCGGCTGCCGGTTGGCCGACCGCAATACCCACTGCTGGAACGCGAAATCGGCCGCACCGAAGGCGAGCTGGATCAGCAGCCCGGGCCGCATATCGATTTCCGGGTCGGTGCCCATGCGTTCGGCGACGAGCTTCATCGCCCGCTCTTTGTCGGCGGGAGTGTGGATCGTTGCCTTGTCGAGCAGACCCGGCGCAACAAGCAGGGCTGCGCGCCACTCCTCGCAGTCGGCTTGGTCGAACGACTGAGTCCGCGTGATGATCGCGTTGATCAATGCGACGTCGGGCGCCTCGGTGGCCGGACGCTTTTCCAGGTGATTGACGATCGCGGCCCCGCCGTGGCGCACCGGCGCCAGCAGCAGCTCCTCTTTGGTCGGCACATGCCGGAAGAAGGTTCGCGGTGAAACGCCTGCGGCAGTGGCGATCTCCTCGGTGGTTACCGCGTCGTATCCGCGTTCGACAAACAGCCGGAACGCTGCGCGCCGGATATCGGCGCGGATCTGAGCCCGCTGGCGATCACGTAGCGACTCGCCTTCGACGGTCACCGAAAGCAGCCGATCCCACCGTCGACGTGAATGGTCTGACCGGTGATGAACGTGGCGTCACTGCCGAGCAGAAACGCCACCAGCGCTCCCACATCGGTGCGGACGTCGCCGATGCGCTTCATCGGAACACGCGCCACGGCCTTGTCGTATTCCTTGGGCGCAAACGACTTCCAGAACTTGACGCCGTCGGACTCGGCGAACGGGCAGATGACGTTGACGCGGATGTTGTCGCGTCCCCATTCCAGAGCTGCGACCTTGGACAAGCCGCGGATGCCCTCCTTGGCGGTGGCATAACCGCCCCACTTGGGTTCGCCGCCGGTTCCCGTCCCCGAGCCGAGGTTGACGATCGACCCGCCGCCGGCCTTGACCATCAACGGGTACACGGCCTGCATGAGCAGGAAGGTCGCGCGGGGACCGACGTCATGGCCGAGCGCGAAATCCTCGAGGGTTATGTCGACGAATGCCTTGGGCTCGTTGGTGGCAATGGCATTGTTGACCAGCCCGTGCACGGTGCCGAAGGCGTCGACCGCGGCCGCGGTGATCCGCTGCGCGCTGTCCGGGTCGCGCAGATCGGCGACCACGCTCACGACCGGACCCAGTTCCTTGAGCTCGTTGGTCGTCGCGTCCAGGACGTCGGCCTGTATGTCGGCCAGCACCACCGACGCACCGCGTTCCAGCAGTGCCGTCGCGGTGCCCTTGCCCACGCCTTGCGCCGCGCCGGTGATGATCGCGACGTGGCCGCGCATCGAATCGGGATGGGTGTAACTCATGCAACGGGTCCCATCTGCAGTCGCACGCCGCGGTGCATTTCGTAGGTGCTACGCATCCCGTCGGGCAGTTCGATGAACTCCACCGGCGTGCCATCCGGGTCTTTCACGAAAAACATTCGGACTCCGCCGATCTCGAATGGCTCTTGATCGGCGGCGTAACCGGCATCGACGACGCGTCGGTGGGTGTCGTCGAGATCGGTCACCGACAAGGACACGTTGTGGATGCCGGTGATGCCACGGCGAGTGGTGCGATCCGGAGCCGGTTTGTTGCCCAGAGACAGCAGCTCGATCATCAACCCGCCCAGCAAGCCGCCGACCACTCGGCCTTCCTGTTTGCGGTTAGCGTGCAGCACCGCGTCGAAAGGCTCGCCGGATATCAGGGATTCGAAGACGATCTCCATCCCGAGCACGCCCCGGTAGAACGCCAGCGCGCGGTCCATGTCGGTGACGCCGATGACGAGGTGGCAGAACGACACATCGTCGAGCACGCTTTCGCCGGTCACGATGGCTTCGCGAGATTGGGCGCCGGACGCCCGGCGAACAGCGGCAGATCCAGGTAAGTCTTGATACCCGGCTCCGCCATGCAGACGTCCGGGATGGCGTTGATGCAATGGTTGGCGGTGACCACCACGCCCGGGTTCTTGATCAACCCCTCTTCGATCGTCTCCGGTTGCAGGCCCTTGAACGTGAGTCTCACGTCCGGGTCGCCGGTGATCTCCACCTCGAAGCGTTCGCCGATGCCACCGAAATCCCATGCCGGGTCCAGGTTTTCCTCACCCATCAGCCAGTTGACCGCGGCCGTGATGACGGGCTCGCCGTCGACGAGGGCCTGCCACCGGAACCGGCGCGCGGCCACCGTGCCCGTAGTGATCGGGAAGGGGGCGTAGTCGATTTCGGCGGTCGCCACCGCGACGTCCTGGATGGTCCTGATGTTCGGGTCGATGCGAAATCCCATGTGGTCGGCGATCATTCGCACCGACTGCTTGAACCCGGCCTCGAGCAGGCTGGCCATGGGTCCATCCATGGCCTCTTCGGGAGTACCGCCGAAACCCATGATGTGTCGCACCACATCCGGTGCGTTGTAGGTGCGGATGTCGGAGAACTCCTCGGCGCGGACGTGGGTGACCGCGGACGAGAGCGAGGAAATCATGAGCGGGAACCGCTCGGTAATGCCGCCCGGGTGGATGCCCGAACCATGCAGGGTCACACCACTTTCCACCGCGGCATCGGCGACGGCTTGGTGCCGCTTGTTGCCCGGATCGGGGTAGACCCAGCCAACCGGGGTGACCACGTTCTTGCCGGACCGCAGGATGGCGATGACCTCGTCGTCGTTGGGCACTAGCGGGCTGTACATGACGCAGTCGGCGTCCACCGCGAGAATCTCGTCGATGCTTGACGTGGCCGTGATGCCAAGGTCCTCGGTTCCGATGATCCGGCCGACGTCGACGCCGTTCTTCGCCGCGCTGTGTACCCAACAGCCGGCCAGTTCCAGCCGCGGGTGGTTGAGCACGCACGCGATGGCAGCCTTGCCGACGCCGCCGGTTGCCCATTGAATGACGCGAAGCTTGGCCGAACTACTCATCGGTGTCCTTTCGATTGCACGCCTTTACATGCCAACGACCGAACTGGCACAGTATGACCCGCTGGCAGTCACTGTCAACAATGGCTCCAGGTAGGAAGGTCAGTTCATGAGCGTCCTCGAGGGCAAGATCGCGATCGTCACCGGAACCAGCCGCGGCGTGGGTGTCGGCATCGCCCATGAACTGCTGCGCGCCGGCGCCACCGTCATCGGCTGTTCGCGCGGGCCGTTGGACACCATCCCGGGTGTCGGCGCCGACTCCGAGTGGGCGCCGCGCGCCTTGCAGCGCGTCTGCGATCAGGGCGACTGCGGCTCGATCGATTCCTTCGTCGCCGACGTGGTCGCCACCCACGGCCGGGTCGACATTCTCGTCAACAACGCCGGCGGAACCGTCCCGGCGCCGCATGTGGAGAGCATTCCCGAACTCGTGCAACGGATTCAGGGCGCACCGCCGAGCGACGACGAGTACCAACGCACCGCGTTGTTCCATGCGTTCGCGGTGCAGATGAACCTGATCAGCCCGCTCTGGTTCGCCATCCGCGCCTATCGGCAGATGGCGACCCAGGACGGCGTCGGCTGCATCATCAATATCTCCAGCGGCGCCGGGCACCCGGCCGGCTCGCCCACCCTGGTCTCCTACGGCGCGGCCAAGAGTGGCCTCAACCACCTCACCCGATCACTGGCCGAGGAATGGGGGCCGAAGGTGCGCGTCAACTGTGTGGCCCTGGGTCCCACGATGACCGAGAACTTCCGCTCGTTCGTGTTGCCCAAGGACGATCCGACCGGCGAGAAGTATTTCGCCGCCGTCCCGATGCGCCGCGCCGGCGAGCCCGAAGAGGTCGGGCGCGTTTGTGTTTTCCTCGCCAGCGGCCAGGCCGACTTCGTCAACGGCACCACCATCGAATGCGACGGCGGCATGATGCCGGGCGTGCTCTACGAGGCGGGCCTGAAGACGATCACCGATCTGCTGTAAGCATCGGCAGTGCGTCCAGGGCGACGACACGCCGACCGAACCCGCCCCCGTGGCACACTCGACGGCTCACACCCGCAACGGCTGTCGCGGACGTTTGGACCCACTGTCGCCGGGCAGGCCGCTCACCTCGCATCCGTGCTCGCGGGAAGGCCCTGGGCGCTGCGACACCTCCGCGGTGACGGAGTCGCGGTACTTTCGTCTCGGATGTGATCGCACGACGGCAGGGAGATTCTCATGAGCGGACTGCAACCCACCCCCGAGCAATTCGCGGCGCTCGCCGCGCGGCCCGCTGACGCGCCGGTGGTGATGATCAACCTCCTGAAGTTCAAGGCCGAGGGCGGGCTGGAGCGCTACGCGCAATACGGGCGCGAGGTCACACCGCACCTCGAACGCGTCGGTGCGGCCGTCCGCTACATGGGAGGATCGCCTTCGGTAGTGATCGGCGAGGGTGAAAAACCTTGGTGGGATACCATTCTCGTCGTTGAATATCCGTCGCCGCAGGCCTTCATCGACATGGTGACGAATGAGGACTACCTCAAGGTCCACGAACATCGCGCCGCCGCCCTGGACCGCGGAGACCTTATCGCTACCTCGATGTGGTCGATTGGCGAAAGCTGACCCTATGAGTCCAATAGGCCCTCGAGGCCGGGACCTATGGCCACTAGAAGGGCGCTGTTAGTGCGGTTAGCGTCGGGCCAGGGATAGCTACAGCCAGGAGGTGGGTCTCATGATTACCCACTGTCTTCGAGGGTCGTCTGATCATGCGTGAATTCAGCGTTCCCGCGAACTTCAGCGTCGACGAGCGCGACAGCATCGTCGCCAGTGTGTATGCGCATGAGCGGGACGACCCCGACCATGTGATCTTTCAGCGGCTTGTCAACGACGTGTGGCGGGATGTGACCTGCGCCCAAGCCGCTCAGCAGATCCGGGAAACCGCGCTCGGTCTGATCGCCGAGGGGGTGAACGCCGGGGACCGCGTGGCGATCTTGGCGGCCACCTGTTACGAGTGGGTGATTCTCGACTACGCGATCCTCTCGGTGGGAGCGGTCACCGTCCCCATCTACGACACCTCGTCGGCCGAACAGGTCCGCTGGGTGCTGGAGGATTCGGGTGCGGTGTTGGTGATTACGCAAAGCGATGCGCACGGCCAACTGGTCAAGGAGCTGAGCACTGAGCTGCCCGCACTGCGCAAGATCCTGCACCTCGAGACGGGCGGGCCGTCCGCGCTCGAGGAGCTGGCCACGTCCGGGAAGTTGGTCGGCGGGGACGAACTGAACAAGCGGCTGGCGGCGTTGCGGGCCGCGGATCCCGCGACATTGATCTATACCTCGGGTACGACGGGCAGGCCCAAGGGCTGCCAGTTGACGCACTCCAATCTGCTTTACGAGACACGCGGTGCGGCAATGTATTTCCCGACGCTGCTGTGCAAGGGGCAACGGCTGCTGGTGTTCTTGCCGCTGGCCCACGTACTGGCCCGCGCATTGTCCATGTCGGCCTTCGCCACGAAGGTCACCATCGGCTACACCGGCGACATCAAAAGCTTGATTCCGACTTTGGCCGCGTTCAAGCCGACCGTCGTCGTGTCGGTACCCCGTGTCTTCGAAAAGATATACAACACAGCCGAATTGAAGGCCCACGACAGCGGGAGGCGCGGGGTATTCGATGCGGCCGCACGGACGGCGATCGAGTGGAGCATGGCCTTGGATGCCGGCGGCCCGGGGCCGCTGTTGCGGGCCAGGCGCGCGCTGTTCGATCGGCTGGTCTACGGCAAATTGCGCGCTGCGCTGGGCGGCGACTGCCACGCCGCGGTTTCCGGTGGCGCCCCGCTGGGCAAGCGCTTGTGCCACTTCTACCGGGGCGCGGGCCTGACCATCTACGAGGGCTATGGCCTCACCGAGACCAGCGCCGCCATCACGGTGAATCTCATCGGCGAAGAGCGTCTCGGCACGGTGGGAAAGCTGTTGCCCGGCAACAGCATGGCGATCGCCAACGACGGAGAGGTGTTGGTGCGTGGTGGCGTCGTGTTCAGCGAGTATTGGCACAATGAGAAGGCGACCCGAGAGGCGATCACCAACGGGTGGTTCCACACCGGCGATCTCGGCACGATGGACGACGACGGTTACCTGTCGATCATCGGCCGCAAAAAGGAAATCATCGTCACCGCGGGCGGCAAGAACGTCGCCCCGGCCGTCCTTGAAGATCAGCTGAGGGCGCACCCGCTGATCAGTCAGGCGATGGTGGTCGGCGACAACAGGCCCTTCGTGGCCGCGCTCATCGCGATCGACCCGGAGGGTTTCGAGGTGTGGAAGCAGCACCACGGCAAGGGCGCGACCGACTCCGTCGGAGATCTGGTCGACGACCCCGATCTGGTCGGCGAGATCGGCGGGGCGGTCGAACAAGCCAATCGCGCGGTGTCGCATGCCGAATCGATCCGCAAATTCCGGATCTTGCCGGTCGACTTCACCGTGCTCACCGGTGAACTGACGCCCACTCTGAAGGTGAAAAGAAACATCGTCAGGATGCGATTCGCCAACGAGATCGAGGCGATGTACGCCAAGGGGTGAGCCGGGACGTCTCGGTCGGCGTCCACCCCAACCGAGCGCAACGCGCCGACGCGCCGACAAGGCTGCGCAGGATTGCGCCTTCGCTTCGCACCTCGATCGCGGTCTAATTGGGTGATGGAATTGATGAACCCCGCCGACGGGGTCTTTCTGCTGGGCGAGTCCCGCGAACACCCCATGCACGTCGGTGGTCTGCAGCTGTATGAACCCCCGGGCGGCGCCGGTCCGGAGTTTGTGCGGGAGTTCTACGACAGCTTGGTGGCCCAGCATGATTTCCAGCCCACCTTTCTCAAGCGTCCGGCGACCTTCTTGGGTGGCATCGGCAACCTCGGGTGGTCCTACGACAAGGACCTCGATATCGACTATCACGTCCGGCGCTCTGCGCTGCCCTCGCCGGGGCGGGTTCGCGATCTGCTCGAGCTGACCTCGCTGCTGCACAGCGCCCTGCTCGATCGCCACCGTCCGCTGTGGGAGGCATACGTGATCGAAGGACTCAAGGACGGCCGGTTCGCGATCTACACCAAGATGCACCACTCGCTGATCGACGGCGTCTCCGCGCTGAAGCTGATGCAACGTGCGCTGTCCGCCGATCCCGAGGACACCGAGATCCGGGCACCCTGGAGCCTACGTAAACCCAAGCGCAAGTCCGCGCCGACGTCGCGGTTGAGTTCGTTGATGCATACGGCGGGTTCCTTTGCGGCACTTGCCCCGTCGACGGTGTCATTGGTCCGTGCCGCGCTGTTCGAACAGCAACTCACGTTGCCGTTCGGCGCCCCGCGCACGATGCTCAACGTCAACATCGGCGGCGCCCGCCGGTGCGCCGCGCAGTCATGGTCGGTGGACCGCATCAAGAACGTCAAGAACGCGGCGGGGGTGACGCTCAACGACGTCGTCCTGGCGATGTGTTCGGGTGCGTTGCGTTATTACCTGCTCGAGCGGGACGCACTGCCGGAACGGCCGCTCTTGGCGATGGTCCCGGTGAGCCTGCGCCGAGAGGACGAGGCCGACGCCGGCGGTAACCTGGTCGGGGCCATCCTGTGCAACCTGGCCACCGACATCGAGGATCCCGCCAAGCGGCTGGAGACCATCAGCGAGTCGATGTACAAGAACAAGACGGTGTTCTCCCAGTTGCCGCGGACACAGGCGCTCGCGCTTTCCGCGGTGAACATGAGTGCGCTGGCAATGTCGGCGGTTCCCGGATGGGTGAATTCGACGTCACCGCCGTTCAACATCATCATCTCCAACGTTCCGGGACCCCGTGAGCAGATGTACTACGGCGGCGCCCGCCTGGACGGCAGCTATCCGATGTCGGCGATTCTCGACGGCCAAGCATTGAACATCACCCTGGTCAGCAATGCCGACAAGCTCGATTTCGGGCTGGTCGGGTGCCGGCGTAGCGTCCCGCACCTGCAGCGGCTGCTCGCGCATCTGGAGGAGTCGCTCAAAGACCTGGAACGCGCCACCGGCGTCTGAGCCCGTTGCCGAAACTCAGTGCGGGAGTACTGCTGTACCGGACCCGCGACGGTGTTGTGGAAGTCCTGATCGCGCACCCGGGTGGTCCGTTTTGGGCCCGCAAAGACGACGCGGCGTGGTCGATTCCGAAAGGCGAGTACGGCGATGGCGAGGATCCCTGGACCGCGGCGCAGCGCGAGTTTTCCGAGGAGCTCGGACTACCGGTCCCGGCCGGCGGGCGCCTCGACCTCGGTGCGCTGAAGCAACCCAGCGGCAAGGTGGTCACCGTCTTCGCCGTCCGGGCCGATCTCGACGTCGCCGACACGCGCAGCAACACCTTCGAGTTGGAGTGGCCCAAGGGCTCGGGCAACATGCGCGAGTTCCCCGAAGTCGATCGGGTCGGGTGGTTCCCGGTGGCACAGGCACGCGTCAAATTACTTAAGGGACAACGGCCTTATCTCGACTTGTTGATGGCGCACCCGGAGCTGACCGGCCTCACCGAAGGGTGTTAGTGCGCTGCCGGCGCCGGCGCACGGCGAAGAAGACGACCGGCACCGCGATGGCAACCACGACGAACACGAATACCACAAATGCGATCAACTCGATCGGGATGACCGCGTTGTGGTCGACGTAAATCACCTGCCGGTACGCATCATCGTTGACCGCGTTGGCGAAGCTGAAATCCGACGAAATCCGTTCGGGCTTAGGGATATTCACCTGCATTTTGGTCAGATAGCTGCCGTGGTCGGCGGACAATTCGCGCAGCAGCGGGTTACGTACCTCGGCCGCGACATTGCCCGCGAATTGGACTTGTACCGTCTGGCCGGCCGACGACGCGGCATCGGCGTCGGTGCGCTGCTGTCGATGATCGGACAGCGTAAAGACGGTGACTTGTTGGGGACCTGCTGCCGCGACCGACAGTCGCATGGGATAGACCAATTTCGTCGACGGGAAGGTCATCCGCACCGGGTTGAGTCCGCCCACGATGGGCTCCGAACTGGTCAGCCGAATCGCGACGAACGACCATTTGTCACGTACATACGGACCCAGCGCGTCCGACACCGCCGGGCGGACGGCATAACCGTTGTCGTCCAACCACTTTTGCAAACCGCTCAGATCACCGCCGGCCAGCGTGGTGGCCTCCAGCGGCCCGAGATGGACCTGGTTGACGACCGTCGGTCCGCGGGGGGCTGCGGCGTCGAGTGGCGCGGGCGCGCTGGCCCCCATCCCGCCCAGGACCCAGTGCCGGCGCTCCTGCACGCGGGGGGCGGTGAGGGTATCCAACTCGGCGAATGTCTCCTTGTCGCCCTCGGTGACGGTCGCCGGGGTCGGCGTGGGCACCACCAGCGCGACGTTGTTCGTGTCGGCATTCAGGGCCAGCTGCATCACGATGGTTTCGCTGGATCCGTTCCAATGCAGCAGCGCGACTTCGTGGTTCATGGCCGCCTGGCCGCCGACGGGAGGGACGATCGCGCCGCACGCACAGGCGTGGCCCGGAGCAGCCAGGGCCACATTGGCCAGGGTAGCCAGGAGGACCGCGACCAGACCCAACCCGCAAGTGCGGGGCATCTTCATGCTGCACATGCTAGTTGCTGACGGGGTCGCGGTCACCCACTTCTCAGGGCTACTTAAGGTGCGATATGCACAATATGTCCATGACGACTGTGTCGATTCAGCCGCCCGCCGAACCCGACGACCCGGCCGAATCGCAAAAGTTGCTATTTCAGTTCCTCGACCCGGCCAACCGGGCGGACCCATATCGGCTGTGCGCACAGTTTCGCGACCGTGGACCAATCCTGTTGCCCGAGGCGCACCTCGCCGTCTTCTCGGCCTACCGGGACTGCGACGACGCGCTGCGGCACCCGGCATCGAGCAGCGACCGGATGAAGTCTGCGCGCGCTCAGGAGCAGGTCGAAGCGCAGATCCGGGAACTCACCGCGGCGGGTGCGCCGCCGCCCGCGCAACCCCCGCCCGGATTTCTGTTCCTCGATCCCCCCGACCACACGCGGCTGCGCAAGCTGGTCAGCAAGGCGTTCGCGCCGAAGGTGGTCAATGCGCTGCGGCCCGATATCGGCGTCCTGGTGGGCGGATTGCTCGACGCGATCGCCGAGAAGGGCAGCTTTGACGTCATCGAAGATTTCGCGTACCCGCTGCCTGTCGCGGTCATCTGCCGACTACTCGGTGTGCCGCTGGAAGACGAGCCGCAATTCAGCCACGCCTCGGGACTACTTGCGCAATCACTGGATCCGTTCGTCACGTTCACCGGCTCGGCCTCGGCTGGTTTGCAGGAGCGCCTCGACGCCGGAACGTGGTTGCGGGAGTACCTGCACCGCCTGATCGACCGGCGTCGCTCGCGGCCCGGCGAGGATTTGATGTCGGGTCTGATCGCGGTGGAGGAGTCCGGTGATCAGTTGACCGAAGAGGAAATCGTCTCGACCTGCCTGCTGCTGCTGGTCGCCGGTCACGAGACCACGGTCAACCTGATCGGCAACGCGGTCCTGGCCATGCTGCGAGAGCCGGCGCAATGGGCGGCGCTGCGTGCCGACGCGAACCGCGTCTCGGCGGTCATCGAGGAGACCCTGCGGTACGACCCGCCCGTGCAGATGGTCGGCCGAATTGCCCTCGAGGACATGAAGATCGGGCAAATCGAGGTGCCCGCGGGTGACGTGATGATGTTGCTGCTGGCCGCGGCGCACCGGGATCCGGCCGAATTCGACCGGCCCGATACGTTCGATCCCGATCGGGGAGCACTGCGGCACTTGGGTTTCGGGCGCGGATTGCATTACTGCCTGGGCGCGCCGCTGGCGCGGATGGAAGCCAGCATCGCCCTGTCGGAGGCGGCGGCGCGTTTCCCGGACGCGCGGCTGGACAGCGAGCCGCGGTACAAGGCGAACGTCACGCTGCGGGGGTTATCCGAGCTGACCGTCGCGGTGTGAGGTCGCCGGGCGCTTAGCCGCTCGGCAGCCCCATTCTGGCGGCGTACTGCGGGCAGAAATTTGTGACCGACGCGGTGATGAACAGCGCCGACTGATTCCGGTCGAGCCCGGAGTGCTGATTGAGGTATTGGTAGGCCGCCTCTTGGTAGTCAAGCATGGCGCAGACTTCCTGGGCGTCCTCGATCAGCGCGCCATCCGGTGCGTTGGTTCCGATGCCGGCCGCGCGCACCTGGGTGAGGAAGTCGGCCGTGGTTGCATTTGCGATCGGCGCTGCGCCCCCGAATAGCGCGATAGCCGCCAGGATTCCTATGGCCGTGGGCTTCTTCACGGCCGCAGCAACGTTCATTCTTTCCCTTCCTTCGGAGTTTGCACACTAAGGATCCGCTTCCGCCGCCAGTCCTGCAACGGAACTTTCGACGAACGCGCACGGAACGCCGCCGGATTCGCCGGAACCAGTCAGCCGCTGCGTGTCAGCCCAGGCCGGGGACGATGTCGCCGAGGCTGAAAGTGATCGGCTGTTCGAGTTGTTCGTAGGTGCACGAGCGGGGCTCGCGATCGGTACGCCACCTGCTGAACTGGGCGGTGTGTCGAAACCGCCGACCTTCCATGTGGTCGTAGCGGACCTCGACCACCCGCTCGGGCCGCAGCGGCACGAAGGACAAATCCTTGCCGGCGTTCCACCGCGACGTTTCGTTCTTGCGGGGGGTGCGCTCGCCGGCCTCGTGCGCGGCCCAGTTCCACGGGTGGTCGTCGAAAGTGGTTACCAGCGGCTGTAATTCGGCAAAGAGCCGCCGCCGCTCGGCCATCGGAAGCGCACCGATGACGCCGACCGACACCAGCTGTCCATCATCTTGATAGAGCCCGAGCAGCAGCGACCCGATCGCGTCCCCGCCGGACTTGTGCACCCGATACCCGGCGACCACACAGTCGGCAGTCCGCTCGTGCTTGATCTTGAACATGACGCGCTTGTCCGGCTGGTAGGTGATGGTCAGTGGTTTGGCGATGACGCCGTCGAGACCGGCTCCCTCGAACTCGTCGAACCAGAGCCGCGCCGTCTCGAGATCGGTGGTCGCCGGCGTGACATGGAACGCGGCGGCCGATCCGGCCGCGGAAACAGGCACCGCGTCGACCAGGGCGGCGCGCCGCTCACTGAACGGGCGCGCGGTGAAATCGTCGTCGCCGAGGGCCAGCAGATCGAATGCGATGAACGCCGCCGGGGTGTGCTCCGCGAGCATCCGCACTCGCGAATCGGCGGGGTGGATGCGCTGTTGCAGTGCCTCGAAGTCCAGGCCGTGGTCGGTGGCGATGACGATCTCACCGTCGATCACGCAGCGCGGCGGCAGCTCGGCCCGGGCCGCGGCGATCAGCTCGGGGAAGTAGCGGGTCATCGGGCGCTCGTTGCGGCTACCCAATTCGACCTGGTCGCCGTCCCGGAAGCAGATGGACCGGAAGCCGTCCCATTTGGGCTCATACGAGGATTCCGGCGGTATCGCTTTGACCGGCTTGGCCAGCATCGGCGACACCGGCGGCATGACGGGCAAGTCCATTGGTCCATTCTGACGCGGGGCGTGCTGGAATCGAGGGATGGCTGCGGCATCCGAAGAGCTCGACGTCGACGGCGTCTCGGTGCGCCTCTCCAACCCGGACAAGGTGTACTTCCCGAAGCTCGGGTCGAACGGCACCAAGCGGCGGCTCGTCGAGTACTACCGCGCCGTGGCAGGCGGCCCGATGCTGGACGCCCTGCGCAACCGGCCCACGCATCTGCAGCGCTTTCCGGACGGCATCGACGGCGAGGAGATCTATCAGAAGCGGATACCGCAGCATCATCCCGACTATTTGGAGACCTGCCGGATCACTTTTCCGTCAGGGCGGACCGCCGACGCGCTGATGGTGACGCATCCCGCCGCGATCGTGTGGGCGGCACAGATGGGCACGATCACGCTACATCCCTGGCAGGTTCGCTGTCCCGATACCGAGCACCCCGACGAGCTGCGCATCGATCTTGATCCCCAGCCCGGTGTCGGTTTCGAGCAGGCGCGTTCGGTGGCGGTGGACGTGCTGCGTCCACTGCTCGACGAGCTTGGTCTCGTCGGCTATCCCAAGACCTCCGGTGGCCGCGGGATCCACGTGTTTCTCCGGATCGCCACCGACTGGGATTTCATCGCGGTCCGACGGGCCGGCATTGCGTTGGCGCGCGAGGTCGAACGCCGCGCGCCGGACGCGGTGACCACGTCGTGGTGGAAGGAGGAACGCGGCGAGCGCATCTTCATCGACTTCAACCAAAACGCCCGGGACCGCACGATGGCCTCGCCCTACTCGGTGCGTCGGACGCCGATCGCGACCGTCTCGATGCCGTTGAGCTGGGACGAGTTAGCCGGCGCGGAGCCCGACGATTACACGATGGCGACGGTGCCGGAACTGATGCAGGGCCGCGACGACCCGTGGGCCGGCATGGACGGGGCCGCCCAATCGCTGACCCCGTTACTGGAGATGGTCGAGGCGGACGAGGAGCATGGCCTGGGCGATATGCCTTATCCGCCGAATTACCCCAAAATGCCCGGCGAACCGAAACGAGTGCAGCCGAGTCGGGATACGGACCTGACCAGGAAAAACAAGTCGAATTGAATGACAGTGTTCGCTGGGTGCACATCCAGAAAGTCATAATTTTCCGCATTCACCAGTCCCGTGCAGGGCATATTCTGGCATTCTGACAGCTAAATCATCGCGTTTCGCCGCGGAGGGGAATTACTGCGAGCGAGCCGACAATGGCCGGGGGCCTGAAGGACGGAGTGGCCATGCCTGGCCTGAGGAGCAAGCTCATTATCGCGGCGATTCTCGCGGCCGCCGCCGCCGCGACCGCCGGGTGCACCGCGCCGCTCACAATCGACTGCAGCCCCTACACCTGCACTGCCTAATTCCTGACGGGCGAGGCACCGGTCGGCAGTATCAGCATCGTCAGCGGGAATTTCAGCGCTGCGCCGCCGCCGGAGATCGTGCAGTAGACGATTTCCATTTCCAGCGGCGTCTGACCGATCGGCCGGGTCTGCATGTTCAGGTGGGGCTCGAGGTGATGGGGAGTGGCGAGCCAGTTGAGGCCGCGTTGGATCGACTCTCTCATGCGTTCGACTGTACGCCCGCGGTGAAAGTTATTGCCGCACGCGAATTTTCAAATGCATGGGGCGGCGCCGGTGCAAATGGCAGCGCTGAATTAGTGAGAATTCCACATGCGTTTCGCCCGTCGATTTGGGAAACGTGACGCTGTGAATTCACTCGCGGCGTACTTGGGTTCAACCAAATGCGAAGTGACCCGGGGCCATTCGTCGGCGAACCGACTACGACTGTGCCGGCTGCGGCACAAATCCCGGCTGGCCCGCCAATGTGCGCGGTGCGCCGTCGCGTGACCGCAATATCCGGGCGGCGACGAGTGCGATCAGGGCACCCGCCACGCCGGCGGTCGGTGCCGGCCCGGCCGGTCCACAGAGCACCATGTATCCGAACGCGGAGCCGACCGCGAGCAAAGCGGAGTGCACAAAGGTCCAGCGGATGGTGGAGCGCAGCCGGAAGGACACGGCGATACCCAGCAACAGCGCGACAACGTGACCAACCGCGGTGAAGTCTGCGCTCAACGCCGCGGCGATGGCGTTGCCCATCCACCAGCCGATCCACACCGGTCGCCAGCGCGACGGCATCGATGCCGTGAGCGCGCCCAGGACGCACACGGCGCCGTAGCTCATCCCCACATCGGTGGCGCGCGCCAAGGACATCGGCAGCCAGCCTGCGGTCAACGCGGTGGTGAGCCAGACGGCTACGACCAACGTGGCGCCGATATGGCCGAGTGCGAACGCGATGACCAAACCCTTGCTGCGCCAGATCAGTTCGCCCAGAGCCAGCAGACACACCAGGCCCGGTAACCACAGCAGCACGTGGCCGCCGTCGCTGACGAACGCGCTGCCGACCAACGTGACGATTTGGCCGTGCGCCAGATTGTGCAAATTGGTGCTCATCTCCCGCACCGCGACGTCGTGCACATGCGGACCGAGCGCCGTCAGCAGGAAAGACACCCCAAGCAGCATGGCGGTGTACACGATGGTGACCGGCAACCACGCCGCTACCGACAGCACCCGCGAGCCCCACTGTGTCGGGCGGTTCTCAATACGAAGCACGGCGGTTGCACCTTCGGGGGTCCGGGCGACTATTGGCGGCCAATGGTCACCGTTTCGGGCAACAGCCATGTCCGGCATGCCTATTCCCCCCTCGCAGCGCTGACCACCATTGTGACGGAACCGGCGGGGTGCGGCCGGTGAGACCAATCACAGTCGCGGGCCGGCAGGTAGCCCGCGGCGATCTCGGTGACGGCCAGGTGCGGGCTCAGTCCGTGCCGGAGCGACGGATGCAGCTCGAACAGCGTCATGCTTCTAAATTGAGGTCTGCAGCGCCGGCGTGCCACGTTCTTAACCGATTTTTCACACCCGGGTGCTCAATCTTCACGGTTTCGGCGCGAATGCTCGGCCCGGCAGGCTTAGCCGGCGGCCTTCGCGATGACGAACGGCACGTCGTCGGGGCTGCCTCGCGCTGCGGCAATCAACTCCCGCGCGGTCCGCCGCGCGCCAGAATCGCCGCGTCGCGGTCGTCGGGCAGCGTGTAGGTGGTCACGTCGTCGAGCGCACCGGAGCTCACCGCGGCGGGCCCAGCAGGAGGCGGCGGCCACGCTGATCGACGCTTCGCTGCACCCTTGACGACGTCGTCCCGCGGCTGCTAAACATGGCCTGCGTCACTATTTGGGCGATCGCCCAAAAGGGACGCGGTGGAGGTTGACATGGGCAAGGTCGCATTCGTCAGCGGTGCGGCGCGCAGCTGCCTGAACTAAGGGAAAGCATCGATGACTGTCACCAAGGACACCGAGGTCTACTACGACCCCTATGACGTCGACATCAACACCGACCCGTACCCCACGTACGCGCGACTGCGCGAAGAGGCCCCGCTGTATTACAACGAGCAATACGACTTCTGGGCGGTATCAAGGCATTCCGACGTCGAGCACGGGCTGGCCAACTGGCAGACGTTCTCGAACCGTCGCAGCGACATCCTCGAACTGGTGCAGTCGAAGTTCGACATGCCCCGCGGCGTGATGATGTTCCAGGACCCGCCCGAGCACACGATGCTGCGCGGGCTGATGTCGCGGGTGTTCACGCCGCGCCGGATGGCCGAAATCGAAGACCAGATCCGGCGCTACTGCGTGCGCTGCCTGGATCCGCTCGTCGGTACGTCGGGATTCGACATCATTGCCGAGCTTGCGTCGATGATGCCCATGCGAGTGATCGGCATGCTGTTGGGAATTCCCGAGTCCGAACAGGTTTCGGTTCGCGACGCCAACGACGCCAATCTGCGCACCAAGCCGGGTGCGCCGCTGAAGGTCGCCAACGCCGATTCCATCGCCGATGGCCGCATCTACGCCGACTACGTCGAATGGCGATCGAAGAACCCGTCCGACGACCTGATGACCACGCTGCTCAATGTCGAGTTCGACGACGAAGACGGGGTGCATCGAAAGCTGACCCGCAAGGAGGTCCTGCACTACACCCAGGTGGTGGCCGGTGCGGGAAACGAGACCACGGGACGGCTGATCGGTTGGCTGGCCAAGGTGCTCGCCGAAAACCCGGATCAGCGCGCCGAAATCCACCGGGACCGCTCACTGCTGAACCGCGCCGTTGACGAGACATTGCGCTTCGAACCCACGGGACCGCACGTGGCACGTTGGATGGCAAAGGATTTCGAGTGCTATGGGAGGACCGTTCCGGCAGGCAGCGCGATGTTGCTGCTGTTCGGCGCCGCTAACCGTGACCCCCGCCGCTACGCCGATCCGGACAGCTTCAACATCCATCGCGACAACATCTCGCACATCACCTTCGGAAAAGGTGTGCACTACTGCCTGGGGGCGAACCTGGCCCGACTGGAGGGCCGTGTCGCACTCGACGAGATCCTTAACCGCTGGCCGGAATGGGATATCGATTACGACACAGCACAACTCGCTTCGACCTCGACCGTGCGCGGCTGGGAGCGGTTGCGGATCGTGCTGCCGTAGCCCCGGGCGCGCTGCAGCCCGGCGTGGCACCCGGCCATCACAGTCGCGGGTGCGACTCAGCCCCGCGCGCCGCGATCACGGCGATTCTTCGGCTCCGGCATTTCGTATCGGTCCAGGAGTCGGTTCACCAGTGCGATGGCCGCGTCGTGGCCCCCGGAGGAACCCAGACCCTCTTCCAGGATCAGGGTGCGGCCGATTGAGGCGATGAAGACCGCGATGGCCGCCGGCGGGAACTCGTCGGTGTCGATGTCGTGTTGGCGGATGATGAAGTTCAGCGCGGTGATTTGTTGCTCGCGCCACCGGTCCGACCATGCGGCGATTTCCGCGCGAATCTCCTTGCGGTGGTTGGCAAGTCCCATGAACTCCAGCAGCAGCCGGGTGTCCTTGGGTGCGATCAGCGTTTCCCAGAAGGCGTGCAGCGGACGGTCGGATGACAGTGCTGCCTGCTGCCGTTCCAGGTAGACGGCGGCGCCGCTGCGGAAGACGGCCAGATACAGCTCGTCCATCGTGGGGAAGTAGTAGTGCACCAGGGCCGGTTTGACGCCGGCCTTGGTGGCAACCCGACGCGACGTCGCCGCGGCGTAACCCTCCTCGACCATGATCTGGCTCGTCGCGGCCACCAGCATGTCGCGCGTCGTCCAGTCGCGCGCCTTCGGTCGCTCGGATGCGGTCACAGTCTGGTCATATCACACAGCAGGTTCGGCGACCATGTCGAAGAACGCGGCACCGGAGTCCGGGATGCGGTTCTGTTTGAACACGTTGACCGCGTAGGAGACCAGAATCATCGAATACAGAAGGTGCAGCAGCCGTTCGGCCTCCTCGGGCAACTCGTTGATGTCGAGGCCATTCAGATAGGCGATGGCTTCCTCGGCTCTCGGAGCAATGGCGTCGTAGAAACTGACGAGTTCGTCGTACGGTTTCTGTAGGCGCGCCCGGTAGCGCTGCGCCCGCGTCGGTAACGCCCAATCGGAGACGAACGGTTCGAGGTCGGCAAACCCTTCGGGCAATTCGGTCATCACGACTCCCCGCACTGGTAGGCGTTGACCGTGTCACGGATGACCGTGTGGAACTGGCGGATCAGCAGTTCCTGGTCGCTGAGGTGGAAAGTGTTCTGCGCTCGCGTCTTCAGGGCCGAGTGGGTCGCCTCGATCGTGTTCACGTCCTGCATGGCGAACTCGATCGTGCTGTCGACCACCAGCTCCTGTGCCAGCCGATCGCGGGCGTTCTCCGGCGGCACGAAGTACATGTCGATCTCATAAATGTGGGAATCGACCGTCTCCGGCCAGTAGGTGTAGGTGATGTAGTAGCCACGCGCCCAGATCTGGATCGAAATGTTTGGAAATACCCAGAATTGGTCGTTGCCCCACGATGCGATATTGCCGCGGTTGAGGAACCCGGACTCGCCGCGGCCGTCGTTTTCCAGGCCGATGTCTGGCACGTCATCCGGGCCGAAAAGCCCGGCACGGAACAGCTTGTAGACCCAACGCTGGTCTTGGCGGGCCGGTCCTGCGGTGCCGGGCTCGCGCGGCGGCAACGGTGGCGGGCCAGGAACCGAGGTCAGCATGTGCGGCCGGAACAGCTCGTAGTGGTAGGAGTCGACGGGCGGCACCATCTTCTCGGCCTTGGAGACATCGGGATCGATGAAGCGGCCGTGCACATACGGCGGGTGATACCACTCGCAGACCGAGTCGACGGCCAGTTTCCAGTTGCCTTTGATCCGAGTGGAAAAGCCGTAGTGCTGGGTCATCTTGGAGAACGGGTACGCCTCGATGCTCAACAGGGCATCGCCCAGGAAGCTGCGCAGCGGCAACGGAACTCGTCCTGGTTTGGCGGCGAGGTTGACGAAGATGAAGCCCGCCCACACCTCGCAGTGCACCGGCGGCATGCCCAGGCTGCTCTTGTCGAGGTTGAAGAACTCTTCCTCGTTGGTGATGTGATTGACCTTGCCGTCCAGGCCGTAGCGCCAACCGTGGTACTTGCAGGAGAACGCGCGGCAGGTGCCGGATGACTCCTGGCCGGGGTGTTCTTGCCAGACGACCTTGTTTCCGCGGTGTGCGCACACATTATGGAACGCGTGCACGGTGTCGTCGAGGTCGCGGGCGATCACGATCGAAGCGAGTCGACCGGGCAGGTCACGGGTGAAGTACGAGCCCTTTTTGGGTAGCCGCTCAATGCGCCCGACGCACAACCAGTTTCGTTCGAAGACGGCTGTGCGTTCGGCGGCGAAGAACTCGTCGGAGATCGAGTCCTCGTAGTTGACCGGACCGGTACCCAATTCGGGATAATCGGTGGTGAACTTGCCGCGGCCGGTGGACAGCCGCTGCTGGATGCTGGTCACGAAGGGACTCCTTCCTGCGCGGGCGCGCCGTTGGACCAGGGCTGCTGGTCCCAAGCCCGGTCCAGCGGGGCCATCTCGCCGCCGAACGGGAAGAAGGCGCGCTGTGCGTAGGTTTCTCGCGCCAGACCGTGGCCGAGTTCGTCGAGGAACGCTCGTTTGAGCGGGTTGGTGAACAGCTGGCGCGAGTAGCGCAGCGTCAGGGGCGGGCGCTTGACCAGTTCGCGTGCCAGCGCCCAAGCCCGGTCCAGCAGTTGATCCTTGGGTAACACCTCGTTGACGACGCCCCACTCCTTGGCCTCCCGCGCGCCGAGCTTCATGCCGGTCAGCAGGAAGTAGCGGGCGCGGGTGTGGCCGGCCAGGAAGCTCCAGATGACGTGCTGGCCGTCGCCCGGCACCTGTCCGCGGGGGAAGTGCGATGCGTCCTGGAAGTAGGCGTCCTCGGCGGCCAGGACGATGTCGCCCATCAGCGCCACCTCGGAGTGGATGTTGCACGGTCCGTTGACGGCGCTGATCATCGGAACATCGACGTCGAGCACGTTGGTGATCAGATGCCTTGCATACCAAGCTTTTTCGTCGAGCTTGACGAGGCCGCGGGTGCCTGGCATCAGCAGATACTCGGGCTGGTCGACCAGTTCGCCGTTGGGCAACCGGCCCCAGTTGGCGTTGTAGTTCTCGCCGGTGCCGGTGTGGATCAGGACCTTGATCTCGCGGTCTCCGGCGATGTCGGCGAACGCATCCGACATGTCATCGTGTGCGCGCCAATCCCACACCAGGCTGTCCCCGTTGGTGTGGCATTGCATGAACAAGATTCCGTCGTCGGCGAGTTCGAATCGGTAGTTCGCGTAGCGATTCTGGTATTCGCTAAATCTCGTCCGCTTTGCCATCGAGTTGTCTCATCTCCGCGGTGGTGAAGGTGGCGCCGAGGCTATTTGAGCGATCGCCCAAATGAGGTAGCTGCCATGCTTGCACCTCGGCCAGCACTGGTCAAGGGCTCAGTGACCGTGCAACAGGGCCACCACGGGTGCAAACGATTCGATCTGAGACTGCTGCACGGTGACGTAATTGACGCCGAGGCTCTCGCGACGTGAACGTAGCAATTCCGCAACGCTTTCCGGTGTGCCGATCAGAACGTTGGGGTGATCGCGCAGCAGATCCGCCGAGATGCCGGTGGTTTTCGCGATGTCGGCCAACGCCGCGTCGGGGTCGCCGGTGATTTCGGTGAAGTACGGGGAACTCTCGACGTCGAGTTGGCCGTAGCGATCTGCGGCCGCCGCACGCACGAACCCGATTCGACGTTCGGCGACCGCCTGTGGATCGAGACCGTCGCCATCGCGCGCCACGAACGGCACGCTCGAGATGCTGACGATGTCGGCCTCGCGGCCGGCCAGGGAGAGCACCCGACGGCCGCCGCCGCCGATCATGACCGGTGGGTGCGGCCGTTGCACCGGGCGCGGCCGTCCCGCGTACCCGCGCACCTGAACGAACTCGCCCGAGTAGTCCAATTCTTCGCCCTGCCAATGGGCCTTGATGAGCGCGACGACCTCGGCCAGCTTGGCGATCCGACGCCCCGGGCGATCGAATTCGAGTCCCATCGCGTTGTATTCGACGTCGCTCCAGCCGGCCCCGATGCCCAACTCCAGGCGGCCGTCGGACAGCAGATCGAGCGTCGCGGCCTCCTTGGCCAACACCGCCGGCACGTGATAGTCGATGCAGAACACCCGGCAACCGATGCGCAACTTCTCGGTGTACGCGGCGGCCGCCGCCATGGCCGCGATCGGGGCAAGGTCTTGGCGCGGAGTGCGGGCGGCCCGCTGCGCGGGGCCCGGGCCGAGATAGTGATCGGCGAGGAAAAGCGTTGAATAGCCGAGGTCTTCGACTTTGCGCACCGTGTCGCGCCACTCGCGCCCGCCGCTGGCGTTGGTCGCTTGCACCGCGAAGCGGAACGGAGGCCGGTCCATAGGCTTGACCGTAATCGATACCGGGTGATAGGCATGTGAAGCCGACCGTTTGAGCGATCGCTCAGGAAAGGTGGATGACGGCTTGAGCGCGAAGACAGCGGTTGTGACCGGCGGTGCCTCGGGGATCGGCCGGGCCTGCGCCGAAAGGCTGCGCAAAGACGGATTTCAGGTGGCCGTCATCGACCTGTCTCCCACCGACGACGGGTTCGGCCACGTCGCCGACGTCACCGATCGGGCACAGGTCGACGCCGCGATGTCGGCGATCCGCGACGCGCTCGGCCCGATCCAGGTGCTGATCAACGCCGCCGGGATGGAGGGCTTCAAAAAGTTCTTGAGCATGTCGTTCGAGGAATGGTCGAAGGTGATCGACGTCAATCTCAACGGCGTGTTCAACACCATCCAGTCCGTGCTGCCCGACATGGTCGAGGCGGGTTGGGGACGCATCATCAACATCTCGTCGTCCAGCACGCATTCCGGTCAACCGTTCATGGCCCACTACGTGGCGGCGAAGTCCGCGGTCAACGGGCTGACCAAGTCGCTTGCCCTCGAATACGGCCCCAGCGGGATCACCGTCAACGCCGTGCCACCGGGGTTCATCGACACACCGATGCTGCGCAGTGCCGAGAGCCGCCATCTCCTCGGCGGAACCGTGGAGGACCACATCGCCCGCACCCCGGTTCGACGAGTGGGCAGGCCCGAAGACATCGCCGCCGCGTGTGCCTTCTTCGCTTCCGAGGAAGCCGGCTATATCACCGGGCAGATTCTCGGCGTGAACGGCGGCCGTAATACCTGACGGCCAGATCCCAAGAGATCCAAGGAGTTTGATGTACGACAGGGACCAGCTCTTCATCGACGGGAAGTGGGCGGCGCCGGTTGACGGCCAGGGCTGCATCTCGGTGGTGTCCCCGCACAGCGAGGCCGTCATCGGCCACGCGGCGAGTGCGGGGCCCGCGGACGTCAACCGCGCGGTCGACGCCGCCCGGGCGGCCTTCGACGCCGGGCCGTGGCCGCGCATGCAACCGGCGGAGCGCATCGAGGCAATCACCCGGCTGGCCGGCATCTATAAGGAACGGCGAGCCGATATGGCCGCTTTGATCTCGGCCGAGATCGGTGCTCCGATCACGTTCGCCAAGACGGCGCAGGTTCGGCTGCCGCTGACCATCATGTCCGCGTTCTGCGATTTCGCGGCCGGCTACGAATGGTGCCAAGATCGTCCCGGGCTGTACGGCAAGAACATCCGGATCCGCAAGCAGCCGGTAGGCGTCGTCGCCGCGGTAGTGCCGTGGAATATGCCGCAGTTCCTTACCGTCACCAAAGTGATTCCTGCGTTGCTGGCCGGCTGCACGGTGGTGCTCAAGCCCGCGCCCGAGTCGGTGCTCGATGCGCAGCTGCTCGCGGATCTTGTTGCGGCAGCTGATCTTCCGCCCGGTGTGCTCAACGTGGTGCCCGGGGGGCGCGACGTCGGCGAGCAACTGGTGCGGCATCCGGGCGTCGACAAGGTCTCGTTCACCGGCTCCACCGCGGCCGGCCGGCAAGTGGCCCTTGCGTGTGCCGAAGGGCTCAAGCAGGTCAGCCTCGAACTGGGCGGCAAGTCGGCGGCCATCGTGCTCGACGACGCCGACCCCGCGGCCGCCGCAACCGGCATCCAGAGGGCCAGCCTGGCCAACAGCGGACAGGTCTGCAACGCGCTGAGCCGGATCCTGGTGCCGGACACGCACAAGGACGAATTCGTCGACGCGCTGGCCGCCGGGATGGCGTCGATGACCGTAGGCGACCCCGCCGATCCCAATACCCAGATCGGTCCGCTGGTAGCCCAGCGCCAGCAGGAGCGCGTCCGCGGCTACATCGAAGCGGGCAAAAGCGAAGGGGCGCGGCTGGTTACCGGCGGTACCGAGATGCCCGACGGCCTCGACGCCGGTTGGTATGTGCGCCCGACGCTGTTCAGCGACGCGACCAACGACATGCGGATCGCGCGTGAGGAGATCTTCGGCCCGGTGCTGACGGTCATCTCCTACCGCGACGAGGATGAGGCGATTCGCATCGCCAACGACTCCGAATACGGGCTGGCCGGATCGGTGTTCACCGGTGACGCCGAACGCGGCTACGGTGTCGCGGCCCGGGTCCGGTCCGGCACCTTCGGCGTCAACGAGGGCTACATCATGGACCCGGCCGCACCCTTCGGGGGCGTCAAGAACAGCGGATACGGCCGCGAGCTCGGCACCGAGGGAATCGACAGTTACACAGTAAGCCAATCGATTTCGACGGCCGGCTGATCGACGAGCGTCGAGCGTGAAGCCAGCCGAACGCTCGACGCCCAGTGTGAAGCCGGCTGCCACGCTCGGTCGAAGACTTTGGCGCGGGGTGACGATGGGCCATGATTAGGGAATTGGTGATCAGGGAATGGTGTGCAAAACCATTCAGATAGTTAAGGAACACCCGTGGCCGTGAGCTTTCAGGACGTCATCAAGTCCAAGTACCTGCTGTTGACGACATTCACCAAGGACGGTCGTCCGAAGCCCACGGCGATCTGGGGTGTGCCCGACGGCGACAAGCTTCTCGTCATCACCGACGACGGCTCCTGGAAAACCAAGCGGATCAACAACACGCCGCGTGTGACACTCGCCAAGAGTGGGGCCCTGGGCAAACCCAAGAGCGAAGAGGTCGAGGGGATCGCCCGCGTTCTGCCGAAGTCCGAGACGCAGCGGGTCTACAACGCCGTGCTGAAGCGGTATTGGTATCACGCCCCGTGGTTCTACGTGCACTCGATCGTGCGCGGCGGCATCGACAAGGTCCACGTCGGCCTCGAGATCAAACCCGGGATTTAGCAACGCTTCCCGGCGTGCCACGCCGCGGTTAGGGTTGACCGGTGGCACAGGAATCGCCCCGGACGTCGTCGCCGGTTTTGGCATTGGTCGCGGCGGCCCGCGTCGGCGTCGGAGCTGCAATGTTGCTGGCGCCCCATCGATTCTTCAAGCCGGACTCGGGGACCGAAACGCTGCTGATGCAAACGATCGGGATTCGGGACCTGGTCATCGGGTCGGGTGCTTGTGCCGCGTTGTTGCGCGGTGGCGACGGTGACTTCCGGCGCTGGGCGGCCTTCGGCTTGATCAGCGATAGCGCCGACCTGCTGCTCGGGCTGCGCAGCAGGCCCGTCGTCGGAACCAAGAGCGCGATGATCGCCACGCTGGCACCCGTGCCGTTCGTCGGCGCCGGCGTGCGTGGGTTCGTCCGCAGCTTCGGAAGGGGCAGGCAGCCTTAGCTGTCGGCGCTGCGCAGCGCATCGATGGTGTCGGCCACCGTTTCGCGCGGATCCCGGTAGGTGATGCCGAGCTCTTTTTCGCTGGGCGAATCATCCGACGCCGGCATCTGGGTGTAGTACTGCATCCCCGCCGCGGTGAACGGCGTGCTGAACGGCAGATATGGCGTCGCAATATCGAGAATCGCTCCCGCGGCGCGGATGATGGTGTCGGGAACCGGCACCGCGACCATCGGGGTGTCGGCCACCTCGCCGAACATGCTCGCCAGCTCGCTGACGGAGACGCGGTGACCGCCGGCCATGTAGCGCCGCGGCCCGCGCCCGGGTTCCAGCAGCGCCACGTGCAGCGCGGCCACGTCGCGGGCATCGACGATCAACCACGCCGCTCCTCGCCCGGGCACGACATGCAGATCCAGCAGCGACTTCACGCCTTGGCCGGCTTCCCCGTATTGATCACCGACCGGTGGCCCAAGGACCATGCCGGGATAGGTGATGTTGACCGGCGCGCCGGCGTCCTGCAGGCCGCGGGCGTAGATCTCGACCTGGGCCTTGGACGTTCCGTAGCCGTCGGCCCCGCCGACCACCGGCAAGTCCGCCGACAGCGTCTCCAGGTTGGGATGAAACAGCGCGGTAAAGCTGGACACGTGCACGATCGGATCCAGGCCCAGCTCGACAGCCTGGCCGAGCACATTCTGTGCGCCCTGCATGTTGGTGGTCAGCATCTCGCTGGTCTGGCGGGGATCGGTGGCCACCAGGGCGGCGCTGTGCACGACGGCATCGCACCCCTGCAACGCTTCGCGCACCGAGACGCGATCGGTGATGTCCCCGACGGCGAAGTCCGACACATCGACGCCGAGTTTCGCGACCGAGGTGTGCAGCCGATCAGGGTTGCGCACCAGGAACCGAACCGAGTGCCCCGCGTCGGCGATGGCCTTGGCAGTCCACCCACCCACAAATCCAGTACCGCCCGTTATCAGAATTCGCACGCAGCGATTCTGCAAGGCTGGTTGGCCGCGCGGCAACCGGCAGTGGGTTAACTACAGGTGGCTGGCCACGAAGCTCGCGGCTTGGCCCGCCATGCCGTTCGCGACATACGACGCGTGCGCCGCGCCGTCGCTGCCACCGCCGCAGATCGGATCGCCGGGGGCGCACAGCTGCAGTGTCTTGGGTTGGTACAGCGGGCCGATCGCGATGTCCGGCGCGCCGTAGTGTTCGAGGAATTCATTCGACGGCGTGCCGAAGAGGGTGACGGCGGCGACGTGGTTGGCGATGTCGGACGGCATCGGCGCCGGGACCGACGCGGCGGGTACGCCCTTCGGCACGGCCGACGAGGTGACAAAGCCGGCGACGGCCGCACCTTGCGAGAAACCGCCGAGCACTTCCTTGGTCTTCGGGCAGCTGGCCGCCATCGATTCGATGTGCGAGCTGGCGTCACGAATCCCGTCGATGAACGTCGCCGGGAAGTCCGGGCTGCCGAAGTCGCTGCTGGCGGGATAATTCACCGGGTACACCGTCAAGCTCCGGCCGCCGAGCTGCCCGCGCAGCGCATCGACGAAGCCGGAGCCGATGCCGCCGACACCGGGCGGCTCGCTGGTGCCGCGGGCAAAGACCAATTCGACGTCAGGACAGTCGGCGTTGGCCACTGGGGCGTGGCCGCTGGCCAGCACGCCCGCCGCCATCAGCGCGGCCGCCGCGCCGCCCCCCGCGAGTCTGCGAATCCGGCCATCGATCAAGTTCAAGAAATTCATGCGTATCCCACCGTGTTTGTCCTGACTTTGCTTTACCTGTATTCGACGCAGGTAGCGGTAAGGATTGCCCAAAGCGCCATTTCTCAATCGCTACCTGCAACCAGGCGCAATGCCGAAATGTTACGGCCGACTGCCGCGGTCGCGGCGCGATAGTCGCTGTAGCCCGGGGTAGGAGCGCTCGGCGAGCCCGTAGAGCCGCTCGTACTCGGCGGGCTCACCGGCTTAATTGCCTACGCACAGGTCGACTGACATAAAAAACGACCAGCAGGCTTACCGGTGTCTTGAGTAAACCTGCTGGCCGAGACTGTAGCTACTTCTTGAAGGCGTCCTTCACCTTCTCGCCGGCGTCCTTCAGGCTGGACTTGGCCTGGTCCGCACGACCTTCGTTCTTGGTGTCGCTGTCGCCGGTCAGCTTGCCGACGGCTTCCTTGGCCTGGCCGCCGAGATCTTCGATTTTGTTCTTGATCTTGTCTTCGGTGCTCATGCGTTTCGCTTCCTATCGACTCGATGCTGTACTTCGTCCGGCTACCCCGGTGGGGGATTCCGAAACCCGGACCGGGGTCCGTCCCGGCCCCGGCGGGAGCGATTACCCGGTCTAGCTGGCAAACGACTAGATCATTCGGCGGCCATGGAATGGATCACAATGGTGCGATGAGCACCGCAACGGTGGTGGCGATAGTCGTAGTGCTGATGCTGCTGGGCCTGGGCATCGTGACCAATCAGCTCCTCCGGCTGCGGAAGTTCCTGGGGGATGCGCCACCAGAGCATTTGCCCGGTGCGCAAGACGGCGAGCCCCCGGAGCGCGAGCCGCCCAGGTGATTTTCAGGCCTCTGCTCGACTGATAGCTTCGATCTCGTAATCGCACCTCATCGGGGAGGGGCCGCCGCGGCGGTAGCTGCCCGATGCGCACAAGGCTCGGGGGCACGATGACTCTGCTGGTAACTGACGACGGTCTGCCCCGTGGCGTGTCCGGGGCCGCCGATCCGCATTTCGCGAACGTCGTCAAGAAATTCGCTGAGCAGTTCCCGGGGCGGCGGCTCGGCGGGGGAGCCCTGAGCGTCTACCTCGACGGCGTTCCGGTGGTCGACGTCTGGACGGGTTGGTCGGACCGGGCCGGAACCCAGCCCTGGACCCCCGACACCGGCGCGATGGTGTTCTCGGCGACCAAAGGCGTCGCCTCGACGGTGATCCATCGGCTGGCCGACCGGGGCTTGTTGTCCTATGACGATCCGGTCGCCGAGTACTGGCCCGAGTTTTCGGCCAACGGCAAGGGTGACATCACGGTGCGCGACGTCTTGCGGCATCGCGCCGGGCTTTCGCATCTGCGCGGTGTGACCAAGTCGGATTTGATGGATCACCTGGTGATGGAGCAGCGCCTGGCCGCCGCGCCGGTCGACCACCTGCGGGGCGTGCAGGCCTATCACGCGCTGACCTACGGCTGGTTGCTGTCCGGGCTGGCGCGGGCGATCACGGGCAAAGGCATGCGAGAGCTGATCCGCCAGGAAGTCGCGCGTCCGCTGAACACCGACGGCCTGCATCTGGGCCGGCCACCGCAGGGTTCGCCGACGCAGCCGGCGCAGATCCTGATGCCACAGAAGCGAATTGTGCGGACCCCGGTGTTCAACTTCATCGCCCCGCGGGTGGCCAACATGCGCTACTCGGGAGCGCTGGGCGCGATGTACTTCCCCGGCATCATGTCCCTGATGCAAGGGGACACCCCGTTCCTGGACGGCGAGATCCCCGCGGCCAACGGCGTGGTGACCGGTCGCGGCCTGGCCAAAATGTATGCGGTGCTGGCCAACGAGGGCCGCATCGACGGCAAGAAGTACCTGTCCAAGGAGTTGTCCCGCGGACTCGCCGGGCAAGCGCGAATCAAATGGCCGGACGCGAACATGGTGGTGCCCATGCCTTTTCACCTCGGCTACCACGAGTCCCCGGTGCCGGGCCTGTTGCACGGGTTCGGGCATGTGGGTCTGGGCGGGACGCTGGGCTGGGCCGACCCCGAGGTGGGCGGCTCGTTCGGATACGTGCACAACCGGCTGCTGACGTCGCGGGTGTTCGACATGGGTTCGTTCGCCGGGCTGGCCGGGCCGCTGCGCTCCGCGATGGAGGCCGCCCGTCACCAGGGACCGACGGAGGTGCCCCAGTTCGGCGCGACCTATCCCAAGCCCGGCCGGCGGCGGACGGCCGCGCCGGCCCGGGCCGCGTCGGGCGAGGGTTAGATCTTCGCGAAGCCGCGCGGCAGCGTCAGCGGAAGATCGGCGTAAGTGGCGATCCCGGGAGCCGCGGCGACCACGGCGGGAATCGCGTTGATCGCCGGCACCGCGGTCATGATGTGGCCGAGGTCCATGAATTCCTCGAGCGTCGTCGCCTCGAAGTACGGCGGCGGCAGGAAGCCGACCTTGGTCGTCACCGTCGGCTGACCGTCGATCTGGATCACCCAGCCGTCCTGCTCGATCTTCCAGTCGGGTTCCAGCGTCTGGCCCTTGCGCCACCGGACGTTCAGGTCGATCAGGGTCTTGCCGTTCACGATGCCCTGCCAGCTGATGTAGGTGCCCGCGACGTGTCCGGCCGGGATGGTCCACGATGCCATCTCGAGGTCGGCGGTGGTTTGGGCGAACTCGGCCACGCACTTGATCTCGTCGAGCTCGACGCCGAGCGCATCGCCGACCAGCCGGACGGCCTCGCCGAAGATGGCGGTGCCCTTGGCAGCCATCGCCTGCAGGTCCGGGTGGTCGATCGGCTGCCCGAACCCCACCGGCTTCTCGGTCTCCGGGGAGTCGTAGAAAGTCGTGTCGGCGGCCTCGTTCACGGTGACCTTGTCAACCCGGTTGCACACCATCGCCGAGACGATGGCCAGCAGCTCGGCGAAGCCCGGGCTCACGCCGGACCCGAAGATCGTCGAGCCGCCCTTCTCGGCGGCCTCGAGGATCCGGTCGCGGCCGTCGCCCAGGTTGTGGCCCGTGATGAAGGACGCCGTGGTCACCACGTTGACACCGGCGGACAGGATGGCGACCAGCTCGTCGACGTTGATCCACATGGGGTTGTAGACCACGCAGTCCGGCTTGCACGCGAGCAGCGCGTCGATGTCGTTGGTCGCCGCGACCCCGAGCGGGGAGATGCCGACCAGTTCGCCGGCGTCCTTGCCCACCTTGTCCGGAGACCAGGCGAAGCACCCGACCAGTTCCAGGATGGGGTTGTCGGCGATCGACTTGAGCGAGCTCTTGCCCACGTTTCCGGTGTTCCACTGAACGACTCGATAGTTGTTTGGCACTCGCTCAGCATAGGGAATTGTTCGCACGCTTAATAGGCGGACTCCGAAGCCAGTATCTCGGCCAGAAACGCGTCCGCTGGCGGCTGGTCCAGCCTGGCGTGTGCCCAACGGCGGATCCGTTCCCGGGTCTCGCGGGTCTCGGTCGTGTCGGCCCCGACGATCACCGCGGTCGCCGTCCAATCGTGATCCCAGGCGGCGGACTCGGTCACCGGCCGGCCCCGGGCATCGAGCAGGGGGAGGAGCGCGCGGCCCTCGCCGTCCAAGGCACCGGCGCCGCTGATCGCGCCGGATTGCAATCGCACCGCGATACCGGAGGGCAGGTCGGGCCCGATGATCGCCGCGCGCACCACAGCCCCCGACGCCTCGACGTTCCAGTCGACGGTGTTCTCGCCCGCGTCGAAGATGGCCGGGGGTACCGCGGTCCAGTTGATGGAGGCGACGCCCCGGGCAATCGAGGAGCCGCGCCGGGGGCCCGCGTCCGCACCCGCGGCCAGCGCGTAGTCGTCGCGGCGTCCACTGGGCTGGGTCAGTTCCGAAGCCAACACCAAACTCGAATCATCAAGGGCGGCAATAAGTTCCGCCCAAGCGTCGTCGTCCACCCCGACCTCGTCGGCCAGCTCGGCGCCCGCGCGTACCAGGTTCGCGATCCGGGCATCGTCACTGCGGACATGGGTGAACAACGCCGCGGCATGCGGCATCAGCAGCCCGGTCACATCCGAATCCAGCGTGTCGTCGGCGAAGAAGTCCTGCGCGCCGGCGGTCAGCAGGGCGACCTCGAGGTCGAGCAGGGCGTGGTCCAGGCCGGCGATGCCGTCTCGCTGACTTGCCGGCCACCAGCGCCGCAGCCAATGCCCGATGGCCAGCCGGCGCAGCGGTTCGACCGAACCGGGCGCGATGTCGACGCCGGCGAGTTCGGTGGTGCCGCCCGTCGCATCCGCCGCCGCGGCCAGCGCGACGTGGCCGGCCTCGCCGAAAACGCGCCACAGCCAGTCCGCGCGCGACAGATCGGTGAAGGTGATCTGGGTTCGCTCGTCGCCGGGTGGATCGTCGATCGTCCAGGACAGCACGGCGCCGCTGACTTCCAGCACCGCGGCGAGCGGCGTCTGCGCACTCGCGGGCCCGACGGTCCAAAGGCCGGACTCGGCAACCAATTTCATCCGGCCACCTGCAATTCCAGCATCGATTTGATCCGCTGGCGGTGATCGAGGCTCACCGATCGCGCGACGCCCTCCAGCAGCGACCGCATCTCGTCGACGTCCTCGCAGGACTCCTGCCAGACGTCACGGCCGTGCAGCCGGGCCCACAGGCGGCTCAGATAGGGGGGCGCATACGCCGCGAGGTCGTCGACCACCTGGCGTTGCCGCGGATGCATCGGGCCGCCCTCGGCGAGATAGCGCCGGGCGTGCAGCACGTACGCCTCCTTACGCAGCCGCGCCTGGATCTGCGCCGCAAGCGCGTAGCGGCTCGTGACAGAGCGGTCCAGCGGCGCCAGCTCGACCGCGACCTCGATGCCGGCCACCAGGGTGGCCTGCTTGTCTTCCGCGAGCAGCCCCCACGGAGCACAGGCGCGGTCGACCTCTTCTTCGCAAAGCAACGGGATGTCGGGCAGGGCGTCGCGGTCCAGCGCGCGGCGCAGCGTCGCGCGCACCCGATCCACCACGCTGCGATCCAACGGGCGATCGCCATCGCCGCCGCCCGCGATGCGTGGCGGCCGTTGCGGCACAACCGAACTCAAGCCCAGCTTCACGATCGACCAGGGCAGCTCGGCCGATTCGACACGAACCAGAGCGCCCAGGTTGTACGGGGTGGTGTCGCTGATCATGGCCGACCAGACCCGCTGGCGTGCGGTCGCGGCGCGGTGGCCGTGGGCCGGCCCGAGCACCGTACCCAGCTCGGCCAGGAATCGACCCGCCCCGGTCGCCAGTGATGTTTCGGACGCCCGCACGTCACGCCAACTGTGTTCCAGTTGATCGGTAAGCGAGGCAACGACATCCTGGCCGGCCACGTACTGGTGCAAGACTTCGATCGCGGTGCGGTCGCGGCCCTGGTGAATCTCGCCGAGCACGGTGGCCGCGGTTGCGCGATCCTCCGGCGCCGGTGCACCTTTGGTGACCGCCAGCTCGTAGCAGACGGGAAAGTAGAGCTCCTGGGCGTTTCCGGAACGGATCCGCTGCCTGCGGCGCTCGAGCTTGAGGACCTCGAACCACGCTGCGGCGGCGCGCAATTCGGATGCTTTGCCCACGATCAGTTCGTGCATTGCCGCGGCGGTGTCGGGGCCGACCACCGGGGCGGAATACTGCGGGTTGGACCGCAGCCGCAGCACCAGCGGGTCGAGGATGCGTTTGACGGTTCGGGTCAATGGTCCGCCGTCGTCGCTACTGAGCACCTCGACGCCGAGCCCGATCGCCCGCCACGCCTGGTCGATCACCGACCGGCGTGGATGGCCTGCGGCCACGGTCGTGGCCAGCTGCGGGTCCGCGCTCATCAGCACAGGATAGGGGCATTTCACAGATACCCCTAGCCAAAAAGTTGGGTTCGGTAGCCGCCCGGCACCCACACCCTGGATGCATGAAGAAGCTGATGACATTGCTTTACCGGTTGGCGTTCTGGCGGCATGGCAACGCCGAGGGCCGCACCGTCGGCGTCGGCACGGTGCGCAAGGTCGCCGACGAGCGGCAGGTTTTCATCGAAGTGGTCGCCGTGTCGGGCGAGACGTTCATCGGCCGATTGGCGCGCTGCGAGGATGACCTGGACGTGTCGGTGCTGCGGCCCGGCCTCGTCGTCCTGGTAGCGTTCGATCCCGCTGCCCGCGAAGATCTTTCGCTGCCCGACGACGTATTGGCTGTTCATGCGTCGTGGCTGGCGGCAGTCTGAGTGCTAGCGTGCGCCGTCGACCGCGAAAGTGACCAGCGCGGCCCAATACAGCGGATTGGCGCAGCGGTCTCCGTCACGCCAGCGCCGCATCTGTTCGCGTTGCCATCGATTGACCGCGCATCCCGCGTCATCGGCCTCGTGTGCGTGGTTCACGGCGACGACCACATCGGACATCGGATCGGCCGCATCGCCGTCGTGGGCGGCGAATTGACGGTAAGCGGCGGTGGTGGGCAGCGACCACAGTGTGGCGGTCACCAGCTGTGCGCCGCCCAGAATCATCGCCGCGACCAGACCGGTCGCCTCATCGAATCGGTAGTCGCCGCCCGACCCGCAGGCCAGTAGGGCCACCCGCGGCGGCATCGGCAGCCGCAGCGCCATCAGGTCCGACGCGGTGAGCGGGCGATGGTCCCCGATGGTGTCGGCATCACCCTCGGCTGCCGCCGTACAAGCGAGATGCAGGGCCGCGCGGTCGGCCTGGGCGGCGTGATCATGCTGGGCGTCAGCAGAACTCGCGTGGCCGACGTAGAGCAGTCTGCTGGGGGCCCGCGCCAGCATGCCGGCCAGCCAGCCGCGGTCGGCGTCCTGACGGCGGAATAGTTCGACCGCCCCGTCGACTTCGGGAAGTACCGCACGGTTGCCGATCAGTTCGGCAAAGTGTCGCGCCAATGGCGTTTCCGCTGAGGGCCTGCCGAGCACCGAACCGAGAGCGGAGTCGGGCCGTTGCCCGGGCACCCGCGGGTCGAGGACCAGTACCGGCGGACCGTCGCGTCGCGCGTCCCATCGCGCCGGTGTGCGGGGCGCGTGCACGATGTTGGCCGGCACCGCCATCAGCACGTCGACCAACTCCATCAGTCGATGGCCGTCGGTGTGTTCGCCGATATTCGCGAGCTGCCAAGGGATCCGGGCGGCCACCCGACCGCTCGACGTGATCGCGTCCTGGCGGGCACGCACCAGTTCCTCTTTGCTCGGGCCCGATTTCGGCACCGCGAGCAGCCCCCAGGGGACGCGGGCCAACCGCGCGCTGGGGGCCACGAACAACGCGGCGCGCGGCGAGGCCACACACTCGTTCAGCAGCTGCCAGCCCTGCGTCGAAATCAGCAGCACACCCAGGATGTAGGCGACGGTGAGCTCGGTGCCCGGATTCGCGAAAGGTCCAGTGGCCAAAGCTCGCTCGATGGCGTCGCGACGGCTCTCGCTGCCCTGCGGCTCGGGGATGGCGTCGGTCAGCTCTTCGGTGGCTGCCAGTAGCAGCGGCTCCTCCACTACCCAGGTGACGGTCCGCGACGGCTGTCCGATGATTCGCAAGCTGCCATAGGTGGCGATCCCGACGTCGGCGTAGCGCAGGACGAGAGTGAGCCGGTCGCTCATGGCCAGGTCGACCAGGCGGGTTCGGTGGCGGTGACGTCGCGGCCGTAGCGCTGCAGCGCCAGGGCGCGGTAATGGCTCATGATCGGCGGGCTGTCGGGCTGCATCTGCAGCGGCGGCAGGGGGCCGAGTCGGGTGAGCGAACGGCCGGCCGCCGGTGGTCCGGCCGCGGCCAGCGCCGGTTCCAGGTCGGCGTCGACCAGCACGGTAGCGGTGCCCGTCGACGCCCATTCGCCGATCGTCGGGCGCTGCGGGTCGGTATCGAAAGTGCCTCGAGCGCTGTGGTATTCGACGAGCTCACTGATCAGCTGGGTGTTCTCCCATTCGTACGCGACGGCGAAGGCCCCGGCCAGGATAGGGGCCGAAATGCTGGTTGCCCAGCGCGCTCGCGCGTCGGCGTCGGCGATCGAAAACCGCACCGAGTCGACCGCGAGCGCGGCCGGTACCTTGAGCTCGGCGGCCTGTTCGAGTTTGGTCATGCCACGCCAGTATTCGGGCGTGCCGACCTCGCCCTTCAGGATGCCGAGACCCTCGGCTTGGCGCGCCTCGGTTTCCTCCAGTGTTTCGTCGGGATCGCCCGAGCTGTCGAAGCCGAGGTCCGCCAACGCATCCGCGCGCCACACCGTGCCGAGGTGACTGTCGAGTTGGGCGTACTGCAGCCAACTGCTGCGCGGCGACGAGTCCAGCAGTTCCCGGGCCTGGGCGATCAGCTCGACAGCGTCGGCGAATTTGCTCCAAAAGATCGCTATCCAGCTGCGCTGCAACAGGATACGGTGCAGATGCAATGGCTTTCCCAGCTCGCGCCAGTGTCGCTCGGCATGCTCCCAGCATTCGTCGGCGCCTTCCAGGGCGCCGGATGCCAGCCGGGTGAGTCCCATGTAGAGCCAGCACCGCGCAACGTCGTGTGCCCGCTCATAGCGTGCGATGACTGAATACGCCTCGGTGACCAGCTGCTCGGTCCCCGCGTGATCACTGACCAGCCAACGCGCCGCCGCGCGCTCCAATTGCGTTCTGGCCTCGGCCAATTCCCATCCCCGAGACTTTGCCCGGGCCCCGGCGCGACGCAGCCATGGTTCGGCTTCGGCCAGCCGGCCGGTCTCGACGCAGAACCTGCCGTACGCGGTGGATGCGTCCACCCGCAGCTGGTCGTCGAATTCGTCGTCGCCCAGGCGGTCGATCGCATCAACCACGTGCTCCCACAGTGGAACCGACCGCACATGCAGGTCGTCGTCACACAACGCGGTCGCGCACAACACCTGCGCTTGTACGATCAGCCGGGCGTGCTCGTCGGCCAGCTCGGGAAACGTATCGTCGGAGCGGCTCAACTCGGCCAGGGCCGTCGCGGCGCCTTCGTGATCGCCCAGCACGGCGCTCACCCCGGTCTGCAGGAACTGCGCTCGTCGCGAATAGCGACGGATCATCCGCGGTATGTCGGCTGCCGGCATCCTCACCTGAGCGGCGGCTTGCGGCATCGTGCCGGCGATGATCGCGGAGTAGATCGCCAGGCAGTCGCGGATGCGCCGGATACACTCGTGCACTCCGTCGTTCGCGCCCCGCGCCAAGTAGATCTCGCCCAGCTGCGCGAAGACCTCCAGGATCAGGTCGTCTCGGTCTTCTTGCTCGATCGCGGGCATCAGGGACAGCAACAGTTCTCGGGCGCCGGTCTCGTCGGCAACCAATGTCAGGCGGCGGGCTCGCGCTAATTCGCCGGAGATCGACACGGCTGCATCATAAGTCCGGACAGCCCGGTGCGGCGGACGTGTGAGTGAGGCACGCCCGCCGCCCGGAGTAGAACCGATTAACCGCACGTCACCTTGATGCTGAAGTCCTTGGTGATCATCCCGGCCATCGGGTTTTTCATGTCGGCGCCCTGCGCCTGCCCGGTGATGGTGTAGGTCTTGCCGTCGACCGCCACGTTGGCCGACCCGACCTTCGCGCCCATGTTGTTGGCGACCGACAGGGCGTTGCCGTCCACCACCAGCGCCAACGATTCGACCTTGGGGGTCGCTTCGTCGGTCATCACGACGGCCAGCGCCTGCTGCGCACCGCCGGTGGAGCCGCTACCGATGTCGATCTTGCCGCCCTGCTTCACACAGGTCACCGACGCCGGGTTGACGCCCGCCAAGTCGGCGCCGCCGACCTTGACCTGAGCACCGCTCCCGGAGGCGACGCTGGGGGCTGTGCTCGACGCCGGGCTGGCCGTGTGGCCGCCGCTCGAGCAGCCCACCACGGCCGCCGCCACGCCGAGGGTTCCGATTGCGCCCACGAGAAGACGTTTCACTGTCGTTCCTTCCTTCATGCGTCGCCCCGTTGGCGTCGTCATGCAGCAAGTACAGAACTCCGGCGTTGCTACCGATCCCAATTTTCAGGTGCAGCCGGTAGGCTCCGTCGGCGGGGACCCGATGGAGGGAGAGATCCGATGGCCAGCGTGAAGTGGTTGGAAACGCCTGAGGCACATGACTTTCCGGCAGCTTGCGATTACCTTGACCTACTCGCTGACCCGCCGACGGTCAAGAAGCTGGCGAAACGGCTGCAGACCGGATCGGTGACGCATAAGAAGGCCAAGGACATCCTGCGGGCCGCGCAGCTGAGCCTGTTACCCGTCGATAACCCACATGTCGCCGCCGACCTCAGCAAGATCGAGAAAGGCATTGCGCTGTCGCCGATCCTGCTGGTGCGCGGTGACATCGTGTCGGGTGTTCCGCTGCAGATCGCCGACGGCTATCACCGCGTCTGCGCGAGCTATCACTCCGATGAGAACACCGATATTCCGGTGATCCTGGCCCGACTGACCCACCAGCAGTAGCGCTTCCGGCGAGTGCTTGAGTGTCCTTGTGATAGAGATCCAGACTGTTGGTTCGGTGCGGGTGTTGACCCTGTCGTCGGGGCGCGTCAACGCCCTCGATGTGGACGTGCTCGAAGAGCTGACCCGAACCTTTCGCGAAGTGCAGGAGTCGGGCAACGGTCCGCTGGTCGTCACCGGCGCCGGCCGGGTGTTTTCCGCCGGGGTCGACCTGAACCGCGTGGTCGAGGGCGGCCGTGACTACACCGATCGGCTGGTTCCGGCGCTGTCTGACGCGTTCGACGCGCTGTTCAACTTTCCGTGGCCGACCGTGGCCGCCATCAACGGCGCCGCGATCGCCGGCGGGTGTGTGCTGGCGTGTGCCTGCGATCGCCGGCTGATCGGACTCGAAGCCGGTATCGGTGCGGCCGAGGTTCGCGTCGGTGTCTCATTCCCGGTCGCCGCGCTGGAAGTGATGCGTTATGCCTGCGGGGACCGCACCGAGGAAGTGCTGCTCGGCGCCCGCACCTACAAGGGGCCCGACGCGATCGCCCGTGGGCTGGCCCACCGCATCGTCACCGACGACCTGATCGAGGCTGCGGTCGGCGAGGCCGCCGAGCTTGGCGAGCTGCCGGTCGAGGCCTATCGCGATACGAAGGCTCAGCTGCGCGCCCCGGCCGTGGCGCGGATTCGTCAAGGCGCCGCTACCGACGCCGACGTGCGCCAGCTGTGGGGTTCAGACGAGACGCAGCAGCGCCTGGCCGCCTACGTGGAAGGCCTTAAACGCCGCGACTGATCACTCGTCGAGCGCGACGCCGCCGCGGGTGCGCCTGCGCCGCATGCGATGCGAGCCCTTGCCCTCCGGGCGACGGTTGCGCAGCCCGGGGCGAGTTTCCTCGGTGTCCTCGCTGGCCTCGTCGGACGGCTCGGCGTCGTCGGCTTCCTCGGCTTCCTCGGATTCCGCGTCGTCGTCGGTCGCCGGCTTCTCGGCTTTGACGGCGTCGACAGCTTTCGCGGTGGGGTCGGCGGGTTCTGCTGCGGGCCCTGCGGCCGGTGCCGGCTCGGCTTCGTCGGATTCCGTGTCGTCGGCTTCGGCGGCTTCCTCGGCGTCCGCCTCGTCGGCTTCGGCGGCTTCCTCGGCGTCCTTCTTACGGCGCAGCCGACGCTTCTTGGGCTCCTTCGCCTTGATCGGCTTCGGCGCAGGAGGCGGCAACTCGGCGACAAACGACAGATAGAACGCGAAAAATCCGAGCAGGGCAATCGCGGCGGCGGCGCCGTAGATCCCGAAAAGATACTGTCCGGCAGCGTCCAGGCTGAGCCAGATCTCGCTGATCGCGGTGCCGATGATCAGCACCCCGGCCAGCACGTGGCCCACGATCGACCAGACCCGGAGCGTCAGGGCCATCTGCGGGGTGCCGAGCTCCGGCTTGCGGGTCCGCAGGTGAGTGAACACCACGGGCAGCGCGGCCAGCGCGATCAGCGCGCCCGCGCCGATGCGGCCCGCCATTCCCAGTCCGCGCGATGTGTCGCCCATCAACTCGGACCAGCGGGGCAACACGCAGAGGAAATAGAGGACGCCGGCACCGATCGAAAACACCAAGTGCCACGGTATGGCGACCTTGCGGCCCATACGCCTCCCTCATACTGGTGAGCCCACGTCAGCCTAAAGGCAGCCAAACAGATTCCGAACAACCGTTGGGCCGCGTCTGGAAACCGAGTGAACCCGATTTGCGGAGGATGCGGGATTTGAACCCGCGAGGGCTGTTAACCCAACCCGCGTTCCAGGCGAGCGCCATAGGCCACTAGGCGAATCCTCCGTGGCAATGGTAGCGGCTGGGTCAATGCGGAATGTCGGTCGGCCGTCATCGGCTGCCCCGAGCCAGGTACTACACTCGCCATGGACCCCGCGCGGCGTCTATCCTGTGAACTCCCCCAGGGCCGGAAGGCAGCAAGGGTCAATGGGCTCTGTCGGGTGCGCGGGGTCCCCTATGTGTGGGGCCGTGCGACCAGCGCTTACGCCGCAAGCCGGCCCGTCACCCTCCGGCGTTCGACAGCGAAAGGGCCCCGAAGAAAGCTAATGGTGGCGTTCGACTCCCTCAGCCCCGAAGAGCTCACCGCACTGCACTCCCGCAACCAGCAGGACTACGCGGAACTGCAGGCCAAGAAGCTGCACTTGGATCTGACGCGTGGGAAACCCGCCCCCGAGCAGCTCGATCTGTCCAACCGGCTGCTGAGCCTGCCCGGCGACGACTTCCGCGACGCCGAGGGGACCGACACCCGCAACTACGGCGGCCTGCACGGCCTGCCCGGACTGCGATCCATCTTCGGCGAGTTGCTGGGCATCCCGGTGCCCAACCTGATCGCCGGGAACAACTCCAGCCTGGAGCTGATGCACGATCTCGTCGCCTTCTCGATGCTCTACGGAGGCGTGGACTCGCAGCGGCCCTGGAAGGACGAGCCGGGCATCAAGTTCCTGTGCCCGGCGCCCGGCTACGACCGGCACTTCGCCATCACCGAGACCATGGGCATCGAGATGATCCTGATCCCCATGCGCGACGACGGCCCGGACGTCGACATGATCGAGGAGCTGGTCGCCGTCGACCCCGCGATCAAAGGGATGTGGACGGTGCCGGTGTTCGGCAACCCCACCGGCGTGACCTACTCCTGGGAAACCGTTCGGCGGCTGGTGCAGATGCGGACGGCGGCCCCCGACTTCCGGATCTTCTGGGACAACGCCTACGCGGTGCACACCCTGACGCACGACTTCCTGAGCCAGATCGACATCCTCGGGCTGGCCGCCGCGGCCGGCAACCCGAACCGTCCCTACGTCTTCGCGTCGACCTCGAAGATCACCTTCGCCGGCGCGGGCGTCAGCTTCTTGGGCGGATCGCTGGGCAACATCGCCTGGTACCTGCAGTACGCGGGGAAGAAGTCGATCGGCCCGGACAAGATCAACCAGCTGCGGCACCTGCGCTTCTTCGGCGACGCCGACGGGGTCCGCCTGCAGATGCAGCGCCACCAGCAGATCCTGGCGCCGAAGTTCGCCCTGACGCTGGAGATCCTCGAGCAGCGGCTCGGCGACTCCAAGATCGCGTCCTGGACCGAGCCCAAGGGCGGCTACTTCATCAGCCTCGACGTGTGGCCCGGGACCGCGCGCCGGACCGTTGCGCTGGCCAAGGACGCCGGTATCGCCGTCACCGAGGCGGGTGCGACGTTCCCGTACCGCAAGGATCCGGAGGACAAGAACATCCGCATCGCGCCCACCTTCCCGTCGCTGCCGGACCTGCGCGACGCCGTCGACGGGCTGGCGACCTGCGCGCTGCTGGCGGCTTCCGAGGCCCGGCAGGGCGCCCCGGCGCCGAGCGTGAACTGACTGCCGACGACTGGCCGGACGCAGGACACGGTTTCTGATGGTCCGACTCCTCAGCGGGACCTGCGGTGCCCGCATCGTCGTCGCACGGCGCCGGTAGCCTGCTGACCGTGGCTCTCTACCGCAAGTACCGACCGGCAACCTTCGCCGAAGTGGTGGGGCAGGAGCACGTCACCGAACCGCTGTCCATCGCGTTGGAAGCCGGCCGGATCAACCACGCGTACCTGTTCTCCGGGCCGCGGGGATGCGGAAAGACCTCGTCGGCCCGCATCCTGGCCCGGTCGCTGAACTGCGCGCAGGGACCGACGGCCACCCCGTGCGGGGTGTGCGACTCGTGCCAGGCGCTGGCGCCCAACGCGCCCGGCAGCATCGACGTGGTGGAACTCGACGCCGCCAGCCACGGCGGCGTGGACGACACCCGCGAACTGCGCGACCGCGCCTTCTATGCGCCGGCGCAGTCGCGCTACCGCGTGTTCATCGTCGACGAGGCGCACATGGTGACGACGGCGGGGTTCAACGCGCTGCTCAAGATCGTCGAGGAGCCGCCCGAGCACCTCATCTTCATCTTCGCCACCACCGAACCGGAGAAGGTGCTCCCGACGATTCGCTCGCGGACCCATCACTACCCGTTCCGGCTACTGCCGCCGAAAACCATGCGGTCGCTTATCGGGCGGATCTGCGAGCAAGAGGGCGTCGTCGTCGACGACGCGGTGTACCCGTTGGTCATCCGCGCGGGCGGCGGCTCACCGCGCGACACCCTCTCCGTGCTCGATCAGTTGGTGGCCGGCTCCGACAACGATCACCTGACGTACCCGCGGGCGCTGGGGCTGCTGGGCGCCACCGACGTGGCGCTGATCGACGACGCCGTCGACGCGTTGGCCGCAGGGGATGCCGCGGCGATGTTCGGCGCGGTCGAAGCGGTGATCGACGCGGGCCACGACCCGCGACGTTTCGCCGTCGACCTGTTGGAGCGATTCCGCGATCTGATTGTGCTGCAAGCGGTTCCGGATGCGGCGAGCCGCGGTGTGGTGGACGCGCCCGAGGATGTGTTGGACCGGATGCGTGAGCAGGCGGCGCGCATCGGCCCGGCGACGCTGACCCGCTACGCCGAGGTGGTGCAGGCCGGCCTGGGCGAGATGCGCGGCGCGACGGCGCCGCGCCTGCTGCTCGAGGTCGTCTGCGCCCGCTTACTGCTGCCCTCGGCCAGCGACGCGGAATCGGCTCTGCTGCATCGTGTCGAGCGGATCGAGACCCGGCTGGCCATGTCCATACCCGCCGGCGAGGCGCCCCCCGCCGACGCACCCGCCAGGCGGGCCGAGTCGGTTGCCCGGCCGGCCGCACGCCGAACGGTCGAAGCCAAGCCCGGCGAGCCGAAGCGCGAGCCGGCCCCCGAACCGGACGCGGCACCGCCCCCCGAACCCGCGCCGCCGCCCGATCCGGTGCCGAATCCCGAACACGCTCCGGCACCGGAACCCGAATCACCTTCTGCCCCGGGCGAACCCAATGCCGCCGCGGTGCGAACGATGTGGCCGACGGTACGCGACAAGGTGCGCGAGCGTAGCCGCACCACCGAGGTGATGCTGGCCGGCGCCACCGTACGTGCCGTGGAGGGCGACACCCTGGTGCTCACGCACGAGTCGGCGCCGTTGGCCAAGCGACTGTCCGAACAGCGCAACGCCGACGTCATCGCCGACGCACTCAAGGACGCGCTGGGCGTGAACTGGCGGGTCCGTTGCGACGCCGGCTCCCCGGGGTCGGCACCGGCCGCGGCGCCGCCTCCCAGCAACGCGGTTGCGCCCGCACCCCCTCGCCGGAGAGTCGTGCCGCCACCCGCCGAGGACGAGGCACCCGTAAGCGACGCTGCCGCTGCGGAATCCGTGCAACGTGACGAAGAAGAACACATGCTTGCCGAAGCCGGTCGCAGCGACCCGTCGGCACCGCGCCGCGACCCCGAAGAGGCCGCACTCGAACTACTGCAGAACGAACTGGGCGCGCGCCGGATCGACGGGGACTGAGCCCCGCTAAGGTCGCCACCACGGGCGCAGCGGCAGATTGTCGGCGCCGCGGCGCTCCACGTTGGCGGCCAGGACGTGATGGAGCTGAAGGTTGTTCTCGTCGAACGCAACTCGTGACGCCGCCATATAAAGTCCCCACACCTTGGCGACGGCAAGACCCACTTCCTCAACCGCCTCGTCCCAGTGCTCGACGAGGTTGCGGCACCAGTCGCGCAACGTCATCGCGTAGTGGTGTCGGAAGTTCTCCGTGTGCAGCACCTCGAAACCCGAGTCCTGAATGTCGGTCATGATGCGTCCCGAACCGGTCAGCTCGCCGTCGGGGAAGACGTAGCGGTCGGTGAAACCGCCCGCAAACGTGTGCTGCTCGTTGTCGTGACGGGTGATGCAGTGGTTGAGCAGCAGACCACCGGTGCGCAGCTTCGACTTGAGGAAAGCGAAATAGCTCGGGTAATTCTTCACCCCGATGTGCTCGGTTAGCCCGATCGACGAAACGGCGTCAAAGCCCGACTCCAGCACGTCGCGGTAGTCGCAGTGGCGCACCTCGGCCAAGTCGGCGAGGCCTTCGTCCTCGATCGCTTTTTGCGCCCACTTCGCCTGTTCGGCCGACAGCGTCGCGCCGATGGCCCGCACGCCGTGGCGAGCGGCGTACCGCACCATTCCGCCCCAGCCGCATCCCACGTCGAGCAACCGGTCGCCCGGTTGCAGGTTGAGCTTCTCGAAGATCAGCCGGTACTTGTTGTCTTGCGCCTCTTCCAGAGTCGCGTCGGCGTTCGCATACACCGCGCAGGTGTAGGTCATCGACGGCCCCAGCACCCATTCGTAGAACCTGTTGGATACGTCGTAGTGGTGATGGATGGCTCCCGCGTCGCGGGACTTGCTGTGCAGCACGCCTTCTGCGAACCGGCGCCACCGCGGCGGCGTTTCCAGCGCCGGCGGAGCAATCGGCACCAGATGCTCGATGCCGATCGAGCGGATCAACTGAGCCAGGGTCCACGCCGACGGCCGCTTGAAATCCACGCGGTCGGCCAGCATTCGGAGCAGCTCGTAGGGATCGCCCGGATGCACGCCGATGGGCTGCAGGTCGCCCGAGATGTACGCGCGGGCGATGCCGAGCTCGCCGGGCGCCGTCGCCAGGTAGGTAGTGCCACGCGGTGAGCAAAGGTCCAGTCCCAGCGTGGCGTCGGCGCTGCCGGCTGTGCTGCCGTCGTACGCGGTGAACTTGAGTGGGTGCCCGCCGCTCGCGGTGAAGATGGCCAGCACCTCGGCCAGGTTCAGCTTGCCCGTAATGGAGTGGTCGGGCTCCTTGGTCGTCGTCATCGCCGTTGCACCGCCTTTGCATAGAGATCGAGCAGACGAGAGTCGGGATCGTAGGACTTTTTGACCGTCTTGTAGGCCTCGCCGCCGTACAGCTGGTCGAATTCCTCACGGGTGTAGAAGGAGTCGGAGTACAACGACTTGTGCCCGTCGAGCTCACTGACCTTAGCCTCGATCGCGCGGTTGGTAATCCCCACACCGTCACCGGCAGGCACCGAGGACCAAAATCCGATGTTGACGTAGCTGACCTCCGCCGGCATCGGATACAGCGGCCAGCCGTCGTGATCACGAAGCCTTAACGGGCACAACCAGATCGGCGTGATCGGGACGTTGTCCAGAAACCACTCCAGGAATTCGCAGCAGCGCCCGATCGGCACCTCGACGTCCTGGACTACCCGCTCCCGGGCCGGACGCCCATGGTGGGCCTCGATCCGGTCGGAAATCCCGAACCGGCGATCCATCGCCACGAGCTTGGAGTAAACGCTGCTACGCCGGTAGCGGCGCGGCCACCAGCGGCGCAGCGCAGGGTTCTGGACGCCGAATGCGCCTGAGCACCAGAACCAGTCGGTGTCCCAGCGCCAGAAATAGTCGTGCATCGTCAGCCGGTCGTCTTTGGTGTCCGCCGGGCCCGCGGCGTCGTGCTGCATCGACTGGTAGTAGATGTTTTTTCCGGTGTAGTCGCTGACCGGTCCCGGGGTGGTGGTGCGCCGGGCAACGCACAGGTAGCTCTCGTCGGGACCGAAGACCACGCCGTCCAGATAATCGACCGGGGTTCCGTCATGCCCGCCGGTGTCGATGATGCGTTCGGCGGCCGCGACCAGTTCGGGCAATGAGTGGAATCGGATGTGCCGCAACGCCACAAACGGCGCGATCGGTTCGAGCTCGATCCGCAGCCTCGTCGAATAACCCAATGTTCCATAGGAATTGGGAAAAGCCCGGAATAGGTCGCAGTGCTGATCGCGCGATGCGGTGAGTAATTCGCCGGCGCCGGTGAGGATATCCATTTCCAGCACCGATTCGTGTGGCAAACCGTTGCGGAACGACGCCGATTCGATGCCCAGGCCGCTGACCGCGCCGCCGAGCGTAATGGTCTTGAGCTGCGGAACGACCAGTGGCGACAGGCCATAGGGCAGGGTCGCCGCCACCAAATCCTGATAGGTGCACATGCCGGCGACATCGGCGGTGCGGGCTTCGGGATCGACACTCAGGACGCCGGTCAGTCCCGAGGTGTCCAGGCCGCGGGCATCGCGTTTAGTGCGGGCGCGGAACAGGTTTGACGTGGGCTTGGCGAGCCGGACCGCGGACGTCACGGGGATGGAGCGATAACTCGCCATCAACCGATCGACGCCCGACGTGTGAGCCGAGTGTGCAGATCCTGAGCCTGGCACCACATATACCCTAGTCTTCGACCACACCCCGTGCACCCGCTCGCGAGCGGCATCACAGCAGAGGAGTCGCGCCTGATGGCACAGGTCAGCGCAGCCAGCACCATCTTGATCGACGTCGAGCCCGGGGCCACGCTCGCCGCGGTGGCGGATTACCAGACCGTCCGCCCGAAGATCCTGTCCCCGCACTACAGCGAATACCAGGTGCTGCAGGGCGGCCAGGGACAGGGCACCGTCGTCAAGTGGAAGCTTCAGGCCACCAAATCCCGGAGTCGCGACGTGCAGGCAACGGTCGATGTCGCCGGCCACAGCGTCATCGAGAAGGACGCGAACTCGTCGATGATCACCAACTGGACGGTGGCTCCGGCGGGACCCGGATCTAGCGTGACCGTCAAAACCAGCTGGACGGGCGCGGGCGGCGTCAAGGGCTTTTTCGAAAAGACGTTTGCACCCTTGGGACTGAAGAAAATTCAGGGTGAGGTACTGGCGAACTTGAAGAAGGAGCTCGAAGGCTAGGCCTCAGCGCTGCGTCACCCTGGTGTGCAGATAGAGCCCGAGTTGTTCGCCGTACGTGCTCAGCGCATCGGCGGTCAGCATCTCAAGATGTGTGCTGTCGACCGAGTAGATGGCGATTTCTCCGGCGACATAGGGTCGCCAAAGCCGCTGCTGGGACCGCGCGGCTCGCCCGGTTCGCAGGCCGCGCCACCGTGACCTTGCCTGCCCGTCGTCGGTTCTGGCCCGGGCGGCGCAGAAGATGACCATGTCGCCGTCGAACACACCGGGCACGTGCTCCAGTAGGTGTCGCTGGTTGGTCTGGACGCTGTGCACCATGAACTCCAGCAGCTGCTGGGGCGGCAGTGGGATCTCAGCCCCGTGCTGATGGACCAATTCCTCGGCCTGCCGGTAGCCCAGCGGCCCGGACTGCACGGGAACGTCGATCCGATTGGTCCGCAAGATGTGTTCCAGGATTTGGCTTTCATCCAGCGTCTGATTCTTTGCGATGGCCCGGTTGGCGGTGAGTCTCGCGACGAGCTTGTTGGCGCTGAACACCGGGTCGATCAGCACCAGGCTCTCGACGACGCGTCCGCGTCGCTGCAGTTCGATCGCGAGTTCGTGGGCGACGACGCCGCCGAACGACCAGCCGAGAAGCTTGTAGGGCCCGTCGGGGTAGCGGGCTTGGATTCGGTCGGCGTAGTTTGCCGCAATGCCGCGAATCGAAGCCGGCTCGGCTTCGCCGTCGTCCGAGATCTGGTTGATCCCGACGATTGGGCAATCCACGTACTCGCCCAGCGCGCGATACGCCCAACTCAGTCCGAGGCCGTCGTGAATGCAGCACAGCGGTGCGCCGCTGCCCTCCTGGAAGACCTCGACTCCGACCACCTCCGCGGCGCTGTCCTGCGCGCCGAGCTGCTCACTGAGATTTCGCACCGACGGGGCGTAGAACATGGTGCGCACCGGAAGGTGAACGTCGAGGGCGGCGTTGATCGCGGCGATCACCCGCATCGCGGATAGCGAATCGCCCCCGAGGTCGAAGAACGAGTCGTCGACTCCGACCCGCTCGATCCCCAGGACCTGCGCGTAGATCCCCGCGATGACCTGCTCCGTCTCGGTTTGCGGGGCCTGGAATGGCGTGGCGGCGAACACCGGCGCCGGAAGCGCCTTGCTGTCGATCTTGCCCGACGAGGTCAACGGGAACTCGTCGAGCACCACGATCTGCGCCGGCACCATGTACTCGGGCAACCGCGCGCTCAACCGCTGGCGCACCGCGCTGATCTCCATGTTGGTGTTCGGGTTGTTGGCGTGCGCGCTGCGCTGGTGGGCCCCGGCGCGGGGCAGGTAGAGGTCGGTCAGCCCGGAGCCGGCGGGGACGAGGAAGACGGCGTCAATGGTGCCCGGCTCGCCGCCCCAGGTGACCGCGACGTGGTAGCCGGCGTTTTCGCCGAGGCGGTGCAGCTGTTCGGGAGTGACGCTGTCGGGGGCAGGCGTGGGCGGGGTGAGCGCATCGGACAACGGGAGCCCGTCGGCCAGCGCGCGTTCGATGCGTACGTCGCCGGCCAGTCCCGCCCGCGGGATCCCGGTGACGCGCACCGCGGCGGGCCGTTGCGAGGCCAGCCGGGTATGCAGGCCGAGCAGGCCCACGCATTCGGTCCACGTCCAGGTGGGCACGGTGGCCATGGAAAGTACCGGTCCGGGGGTCTTGCGGATGACGACGTCGTAGCGGTACCGGTTGAGTTCGTTGTCGGCCATCCCGCGCTTGACTTGGATGTCGAGTCCGGCAGCGCACGGGTGGTCGGCGGCCCAGGTGGTGAAAAAGTCTGGGGCCAAGAGTAATTCAGGTTCACTGACCACGGCGCGGTGGACCCGCTGGCGGATCTCGGCGACGTCGGCGGTGGTGGTGCGGGCGAGGGCGACCCCGGTTTGGAAGGCGTCTTGCAGGGCGTGGTTACGGATGTCGCCGAGGAAGAGTGCGCCGCCCGGCGCGAGCAGCTCCATGGCGTTGTCGATCAGGTCGGCCAAATATGCCGCGTTCGGGAAGTATTGGACGACCGAGTTGACGACGATCGTGTCGAAGTAGCCGGGGGGCAATCCCTCGGTGACGTGGGCGGGCCGGGCCAGCAGCTGAACCCGATCACGCCACGGGATCTGCAGCCGCTCCAGCGAACGGGTGAGGTTCTCGATGGCCACCGCCGACATATCGGTCGCGACATAGCGCTCACAGTGCGGGGCGATCTGCGACAGCAGCAACCCGGAACCGGCGCCGATCTCCAGTACCCGGCGCGGCCGCAGGCCCATGATCCGGTGCACGGTGGCCGCACGCCACTCGTGCATCTCCTCGAGTGGAATCGGTTCACCGGTGTAGCTGCTGTTCCAGCCGCGGAAATCCATGCCGAATTGCGGCACCGCGTCTTGGCCTTCGTAAAGGTCGTCGTACACGTCTTGCCACTGGCCGACGATTTCGGCGTCGTGGTCGGCGCTGCTGGTGCGCCGCAGAGTGAGGTAAGCGACGAGGTTTTCACCGGCGTTGCCGTGGTGCACCGTGGTGACGGCCTGGGTGACCTGCGGGCAGTCCAGCAAGGCATTCTCGATCTCGCCGAGTTCGATGCGATAGCCGCGGATCTTGACCTGCTCGTCGGCGCGCCCGACATACCGCAACTGCCCGTCGGCGCTCCAGGACACCAGGTCGCCGGTGCGATACATCCGTGTTCCCGGCCCACCGAAGGGGCACGCCAGGAACCGCGACGCCGTCAAGTCCGGCCGGCGCACATATCCGTCGGCCAGCCCGGCACCGGCCACGTACAACTCACCGACCACGCCGACCGGAACCTGGCGTAACCAGTTGTCCAGCGCGAAAAACGCCAGATGCGCCAACGGCCCGCCGATGGGGCTGGCCGGGCTGTCGACGTCGCCGTCGACGAGCTCCCGGAACGAGGCGTGCACCGTCGTCTCGGTGATTCCGTACATATTGATCAGTCGTGGCGAGCGCGGATGCTTCTGCAACCACGTCCGAAGACGTTGTGGCTCAAGGGCTTCACCGCCGAACACCACGGTCTGAAGCTCCAGCTGTTTGGCGAGGTCGGGGGAGAGCGTATCGGCGGTTTGCAGCGCATAGAACGCCGTCGGGGTTCGGCTCAGCACGCCGACACGTTCGGCGACCAGCAGCGCGTGAAAGTCCTCCGGCGAGCGGGCCACCGATTCGGGCACCACCACCAGCCGGCCGCCATAGAGCAGCGCCCCCCAGATCTCCCACACCGAGAAGTCGAAAGCCAGCGAATGACATTGTGTCCAAGCCTGTTTCATCTCCAGCTCCCCCTCCAGCGAGGACAGCAGCCGGGTCACGTTGCGGTGCGGGACGGCGACACCCTTGGGAGTGCCGGTGGTGCCCGACGTGTAGATGATGTAGGCGATGTCATCGGGGTCCGGCGTCGGCAGTGGGGTAGCGGGGTAGCCGGAGATGCGGGGATCGTCGACCGAAACGACCGCCAGGTCGTGCCCGTCCAGGCGGCCGGAGAGCGCGGCGGTGGTGATCGCGGCGACCGGCTTGGCGTCGGCGACCATGAATCCGATCCGGGCGTCGGGGTGAGCCGGATCGATCGCCAGGTAAGCCGCCCCGGTTTTCAGCACCGCCAGGATCGCGATGATCGCCTCGGCGGACCGGGTAAACAGCAGCGCCACAGTCTGTCCCGGGGCTGCCCCGTGCGCGGTTAGCAGATGCGCCAACCGGTTCGCGTCCTCCTCGAGCTCCCGATAGGTCATCGACAGGCCGGCGAAGGTGACGGCCAGCGCGCCGGGCGTGCGCGCGACTTGCTCGGCCCAGCGCAGCGGAATCGACGCGGCTGCCGAGGCGGGCTGGCTCAGCACCGCCCGGTTGCCCCAATGGTCAAGGCGGGCATACTCTTCGGGCTCAAGGAGATCCGCCGATGACAACCGCTGGGTCGGGTCGGTGGTGATGGCCACCAACACCCGTTGCAGTCGCTCGATCAGCGAGCTGATGGTGGCCGCGTCGAACACGTCGGTGCGATACTCGACCGTCCCGCCGATCCCGGCCGGGTCGCCGGCGTCGTCCCAGTGTTCGGCGAGGTGGAACACCAAATCCATTCGGGCGGTTTGGGTGTCCATCGGCAGCTGGGCGACCTGCAGATCGTCGAGGGCCAATCCGGTGGGGGAGTCGACCTGGTGTCCCGGGGCGCTCTGCCAGGCCAGCATCACCTGGATCAGCGGGTGATGAGTCAGGGAGCGGGTGGGATTGATGCGCTCGACGAGGACCTCGAAGGGTACGTCTTGGTGCTCGTAGGCGGAAAGGCTGCGTCGACGTACCTGTGCCAGCAGCTCGGCATAGGTCGGGTCCCCGGTCACCTCGACGCGCAACACCAGGGTGTTGACGAAGAAGCCGACCAGTTCGTCGAGCGCGGGGTCACGTCGCCCGGCGATCGGAAAGCCTACCGCCACATCGGAACTGGCACTGACCGCCGACAGCAGCACCGCCAGGGCGGCCTGGATCACCATGAAGCTGGTCGCGTTGTGCTCGCGGGCGATCTGGCGGATACGGTGTTGCAGCTCGGCCGGCCACTCCAACGCCACGTGGGAGCCGCGGTAGTCGGCGACCAGCGGGTAGGGCCGATCGGTGGGCAGCTGCAACCGCTCGGGCATGCCGGCCAGCGCCTGTTCCCAGTGGGCCAGCTGGGCGGCGATCGGGCTGTCGGCGTCGGCCAGATCACCGAATTGCTCGCGCTGCCAAAGTGTGTAGTCGACGTACTGCACCGACAACGGCGCTCGCTGCGGGTTCCGGTGCTGGCGTCGCGCCCGATAGGCTTCGCCGATGTCCCTTACCATCGGCGCCAGCGACCATCCGTCAAAGGCGATGTGGTGCACCACAATCCCGACGTAGTATTCCTCGGCTGTCACCGAATAGATCTGCGCACGAATCGGGATCTCGGCCGACAAATCGAACCGGTACTTCGCCAGTGCCACCATTTCGGAGACCATGTGGTGTCGCGCCAGCGGTACCACCGCGTCGCGGCCGCGCCGCCACATTCCCGCGGTGGCCGGTAGTACCTCCTGGTATGGCACGCCGTCGATTTCGACGAAGATGGTGCGCAGCGATTCATGGCGCGCGATCACGTCGTCGAGGGCCGCATCCAGGGCCTCGATGTCCAGTGGCCCGCTGATCCGGAACGCGGTCGGCATGTTGTAGGTCGCGACCCCGCCCTCGAACTGGTAGAGGAACCACAACCGGGATTGCGCGAATGACAGCGGAACCAGAGCCGGCCGCTGGCCTGCGATGAGCGGCTTACGCCGGCCGGTTTGGTCGGTGCCGATGCGGGGCGCCAACCGGGCGATGGTGGGTGCATCGAACAGGGTGTGGACTTCGAGGCCGGCGTCGAGAGCGGAGTTGATGGCGGTGATCAGGCGCATCGCCGAGAGGGAGTCGCCACCGAGGTCGAAGAAGGAGTCGTCGGTGCCGACGCGCTCGAGTCCCAGGACTTGGGCGTAGATGCCGGTCAGGATTTCCTCGACGGCGTTGGTGGGGGCGCGGTAGCTGCCGGGGTCGTGGTAGTCCGGCGCCGGTAGGGCGCGGATATCGAGTTTGCCGTTTGTGGTCAACGGCAATGTCTCGACTGTCACGATGGCGGTGGGGATCATGTAGGCAGGCAGCTTGTCGGCCAACGCATTTCGCAGCACGGCGGGGTCGGCGGTTCCGGTGACATACCCGACCACGCGGGTGGCACCGGGCGCGTCCTCGCGGGTGATCGCGGCGGCTTGTTCGACGCCGTCCAAACTGGCCAGCGCAGTTTGGATTTCACCGAGCTCGATACGGTAGCCGCGGATCTTGACCTGCTCGTCGGCGCGCCCGACGTAGTCCAGCTGTCCGTCGGGATGCCAACGGACCAGGTCGCCGGTGCGATACATCCGTGCCCCGCGTTCGCCGAAGGGGCAGGCCACAAATCGGGATGCCGTCAATCCCGGCCGGTGCAGGTATCCGCATGCCACGCCGTCGCCGGCGACATACAACTCGCCGACCACGCCGATGGGGACCGGGCGTAGCCAGTCGTCAAGCACGAACAGCGCCGCGGTCGAAACCGGTCCGCCGATGGGCGCCGCCCCCGAACCCGCCGTCAGCGGCGCACTCATCGAGGCGTAGACGGTGACTTCGGTGGGGCCGTAGGCGTTGATCACCACGCGGCCGTCCGCCCATTGGTCCACGACGTCGGCGGGGCAGGCTTCCCCGCCCAACAGTACCGCCACCGAACCCAATCGGCCTGGCGTCAATGCCGCTGCGGCTGAGGGGGTTTGGGTGAGCACCGTGACATGTTCGTTGACGAGTAGGTCGTGGAAGTCCTCGGGTGAGGCGGCCACCGCCTCCGGCACCACGACGAGTCGTCCGCCGCCGAGCAGGGCGGCCCAGATCTCCCACACCGAGAAGTCGAAACCATAGGAGTGACATTGCGTCCACACCTGTGCCAGCGGCAGGTGTGCGGGCGTCGAGCTGGCCAGGTGGGCCAGGTTGCGATGACTGACCGCAACACCTTTGGGAACGCCGGTGGTGCCGGACGTGTAAATCAGGTACGCGATATCGTCGGGCGAGGGTGTCGCCGGCGCGGTGGCGGGCTGGGTGTGCACGACGGGGTCGTTGACGTCGACGACCGATACGTCGTAGCCGTCCAGTCGCGGGCGCAGATCGTCGGTGGTGAGCGCGGCGACCGGGGCGGCGTCGGCGAGCATGAACCCGATCCGCGCGTCAGGGAGGGCCGGGTCGATCGCCAGATAGGCCGCTCCGGTCTTGAGCACCGCGAGCATCGCGACAATGGCTTCGGGTGAGCGGGTAAACAGCAGTGCCACAGACTGTCCCGGGCCGGCGCCGTGGCCGGCCACCAGGTGGGCTAGCCGGTTAGCGGCCTCATCGAGCTCCCGATAGCTGTGTGAGCGTCCCTGGAAGCTCACCGCCACCGCGTCCGGGTCGCGTTGCACGTTCTCGGCGAACAACTCGGGAATCGACGCCGGCGCGGCCGCGCGTCGGGCCAACATCGCCCGGTTGCCGACCTCGTCCATCAGGGCCTGCTCGTCGAAGTCCAAAAGCTGAACCGACGACAACCTGCGGGTGGGTTCGGTGGTCATGGCCAGGAGTACGTCGTGCAGTTGCAGGATGAGGGTGCCGATGCTGTCCGCGGGGAAGACGTCGGTGTTGTACTCGACGCGCAGCCCGAGTTCCTTGCCGGGCATGGCTTGCAGCGTCAGGGGGTAGTGGTTGTATTCGCGCGCGGTCATCTCGGTGATGGCCAGCCCGTCGACACCGGCAAGGGTGGCCGCATCGACGGGGTAGTTCTCGAACACGAACAGGGTGTCGAAGAGTTGGTCGTGACCCGTGACGCGGTGGATCTCAGACAACGCCAGGTGCTGGTGCTCGAGGGTGTCGTTGTTGGCGCGATGCAGTTGGTTGAGAAGATCGGCGGTGGTGGTCAGCGGCGTGCAGTTGGCCCGCACCGGGACCGTGTTGATCAGCAGGCCCACCATCGAGTCCGCGCCGGGGAGCTCGGTGGGACGGCCGGAGACCGCGGTGCCGAACGCGACGTCGTGCTGGCCGGTCAGCCACATCAGCAGCTGTGCCCAGCCGACCTGCAACACCGTATTGAGCGTGGTGTGATGTGCGCGAGCCAGGTCACTCAGCGACTGGGTCATCTGCTCGCCGACCCGAGATGTTTGTACCGCTCTGCGCCCCGGCCCGATTCGCGCCGGTGGTCCCACCAGGGTGGGAATCTCAAAGTCCGCGAACGCCTCTCGCCAGGCCGCCTGCGCGGCACCGACGTCTCGCTCGGTCAGCCAGGTGACGAACCGGCGGTAGGGCGTGGGTGCGGGGAGCCGATGCCCGAAATAGCTGGCGAAGATCTCCTGCGCGAGGATCGGTAGCGACCAGCCATCGAGCACGATGTGGTGGTTGGTGAGCACCAGTCGATGGCGATCCTTGGCGGTGTGGATCAATGCCACCCGGAATGCCGGCGGCTCAGTCAGATTGCAGACCGCGCTACGTTCGGCCGCAGACACTCGCTCGACGGACTGCGCATCGTCGCCGAGTTCGATGTATTGCCACGCCGGCACCGGATCGGCCGGGATGACCTGGACCGGTTCGTCGAACTGGCGGCAGAAGCGGGCGGCCAGGTTTGGGTGCCGGCCGACCACGGTGTGTACGGCGCGGCTCAGCCGGTCGGGGTCCAGCGGCCCGGTGATGGTGATGGCCAGCTGCATTGCGTAGACATCGTCGGCGTTGCCGTGAATTGTGTTGGCGTGGAACAGCAGTCCTTGCTGCAGCGGGGTGAGCGGCAGGATATCTGCGGTGCGGTCCTGCTGGCACAACTCGTCGATCTGCTGCTGATTCAATCGCGCCGGGACGATATCGGACGGCGTCAGTCCGCCTCCGCCGCGTTGGACGTGAGCGCAGATTCCCGCCAGGGCGTCGAACCACAGCTGGCTGAGCCGCCTGATCTGCGACTCATCGATTGCCGAGGGCGCCCAGGTCCAAGTGGCGTGCAGCTGTGGTCCGGCGTCGGTGTCCAGCGTGCTGGCGTTGAGTTCGACGGTGTGCCCCAACGGCATTGGAATCGCGGAGGACGCCGCGGCCATTGCGAGTCCGTCTTGGCTGATCTGCCACAAGTCGTCGGAGAGCTCGGTCGCGCCGCCGAGTCGCCCAAGATAGTTGAACCCGATCGCCGGGTCGGCCCCGGTCAGGTCTACCTCGGGATTGAGATAGCGCAGCAGCCCGTAGGTGAGCCCGTCGGGCAGCGCGCGTAGCTGTTCTTTGGCGTCCTTGATCAGCGCACCCAGCGGTGGGTCGCCGGCGCGCACCTGCGCCCAGTTGAGGCTGCCAACGCTCAGTGCCACCGGGTATTTGGTGGTGAACCAGCCCACGATGCGCGACAGGTCCACATCATCGGCCAGTTCCTCGTGGCGGCCGTGGCCTTCGACGTCGATGCCGATCGGCGAGCCGGTGTTCAGGAACTCCGCCCAGGCCATTGCGAACGCGATCAACAGAACGTCTTGCACGCCGGCGTGAAACGCCGCGGGCGCCTCCCCCAGCAGCATCCGGGTGGTATCGGTGTCCAGCTCCACCCCCATCTGGCCGGCACTGGCATACGTGTCGAGCCCGGGGTCGGGCGTGGGAATTGCGGCCGGGGTTGCCAGCGCACGTGCCCAGGCGTCGGCTTGCTCGACGACCTCCGTGGTACGGGCGTATTCGGCCAACAGCGACGACCACCGGGCGAACGACGTTCCGCCCGCGGGTAGTGTGATCGGTTGCCCGTTGTGCCGCTGACCCCAAGCGATATTGATGTCCTCCAACAGGATTCGCCACGACACCGCGTCGACGGCAAGGTGGTGAATGATCAGCATCAGCTGACCGGTGGAGGTCGCCCACACCGCGCTCAGCATGGTCCCGGTGGCCGGGTTCAACCGCGCTCGTGCGTCGGCCAGCGCCGTTTCGGACAGTTCGCCGACGGTGTCCAGGCACGCGCGGGCATTCACCGATCCGACCTCGGGTACTTCCAGGGACCCGTTGCTATCGACGCGCAACCGCAACATGGCGTGCCGATCGAGCAACGCCTGTAGCACCACCACCACGTCGTCCTCGGTCACCGCGGCGGGTGCCTGCACCACCAATGCCTGATTGAAATCCTCGACCGGACCGTCGATGTTCAGCAGCCAGCGCATGATCGGGGTGGCCACCGCGGGCCCGGTGCCGTCATCGGCGATGGCATTTTCGCCGGCCACACTGGCAACCTGGGCCAGCCGTGCGACCGTCTGCTCGACGAAAATGTCACGCGGACGGCACAGCACACCGGCTGCCCGGGCCTGTGCAACCACCTGCATCGACAAGATGCTGTCGCCGCCCAGATCGAAGAAGGAGTCGTCGACGCCGACCCGCTCGACGCCGAGGACTTGGGCGTAGATGGCGGCCAGGATCTCCTCGGTCGCGCTGCCAGGGGCGCGGTAGCGATCGACATCGCGGTACTCCGGCGCGGGCAGGGCGCGGGTGTCGAGTTTCCCGTTGACCGTCAGCGGCAGGGCGTCGATCAGCACCAGTGCCGACGGGACCATGTACGGCGGCAGCCGATCGGCCAGCGCCGCGCGTATCCGAGCCGGGTCGGCGGTGCCGGTGACGTAGCCGACCAGGCGGGCAGTGCCGGGTCGGTCTTCGCGGATGACCACGACCGCCTGCTCCACGCCCTCCAAACTGGCCAGCGCTGAACGGATTTCGCCGAGTTCGATCCGGTAGCCGCGGATCTTGACCTGCTCGTCGGCCCGCCCGAGGTAGTCCAGCTGTCCGTCGGCCCGCCAGCGCACCAGGTCTCCGGTGCGATACAGCCGCGATCCCGGTCCACCGAACGGGCAGGCAATGAACCGTGATGCCGTCAGCCCGGCTCGTCCGAGATATCCGCACGCCACGCCGTCACCGCCGATGTACAACTCGCCGACCACGCCAATGGGCACCGGGCGCAACCAACCGTCGAGGACAAACAGCGCCGCCGTGGACACCGGCGCACCGATTGGCACCACCGCCGTATCCGGCGTCAACGGCGCGCTCATCGACGCGTACACGGTGGCCTCGCTGGGGCCGTACGCGTTGATCACCACGCGGCCGGGCGCCCATTGCCGCACCACCTCGGCCGGGCACGGCTCCCCGCCGAGCAACAGCGCCGTCGACTCCAACTGATGTGACGCCAATGCCGCTACCGCAGAGGGAGTTTGGGTCAGAACATTGACTCGCTCGGTGACGAGCAGGGCGTGGAAGTCGTCCGGTGAGGTCGTCACCGCCTCGGGCACCACCACCAGCCGGGCTCCGCCGAGCAGGGCCGCCCAGATCTCCCACACCGAGAAGTCGAACGCATACGAGTGGCACTGCGTCCACACCTGGTCGCGCGGCAGCTCTCGCGGCGTCGACTCCGCCAAGTGCGCGAGGTTGCGGTGCGTGACCGCCACCCCCTTGGGAGTACCGGTGGTACCCGAGGTGTAGACGAGATACGCGATCTCGTCGGCCGACGGCGCCGGTAGCGCGGTGCCGGGCTGAATGCCCACGGCGGGGTCGTCGATGCTGATCACTGCGAGGTCGTGACCGTCCAACCGGTGCAGCAGTTGCCGGGTGGTGATCACGGCCGACGGCGCGGAATCGCTGAGCATGAAGCTGATTCGAGCGTCGGGCAGCGCCGGGTCGATCGCCAGGTAAGCAGCACCCGTCTTCAGCACCGATAGCATCGCGACGATCGCCTCGGCCGACCGCTCCAGCACGAGCGCCACACACTGTCCGGCCCGCACACCGTTTGCAGTCAGCAAGTGCGCCAACCGGTTCGAGTCCTCGTCGAGACCGCGGTACGTCAACGAGTCGCCGTCGAAGGTGATTGCCACCGCTTCGGGTGCGCGGGCCACGTGTGCGGCGAACAGTGCCGGGATGGACTTCGCGGCCGCGGTAGGCCGGGTCAATGCCGCGCGGTTGCCGATCTCGTCGAGGCGGGCGCGCTCGCCAACGTCCAGCAACCGGATCGAGGAGAACCGCCGGGTTGGGTCGGCGGTGACGGCTTCCAGCACCCGCTCGAATCGCCGGATCAAGGTGTGGATACTGTCGGCGTCGAATACGTCGGTGCGATACTCCACCGTTCCGCGGATACCGGCCGGCTCACCGGCGCGGGTCCAACGTTCAACTAGCGAGAACGCCAAATCCATTCGCGCGGTGTGGGTGTCGATCGGCAGCGGGGTGGCCCGGACATCACCCAACGCCAGCGCGGCGGCGGGATCGTCACCGTACAGGTTCTGCCAGCCCAGCATCACCTGGACCAGCGGGTGATGCGTGAGGCTGCGGGTGGGGTTGAGGCGTTCGACGAGAACTTCGAAGGGTACGTCTTGGTGTTCGTAGGCGGTCAGGCTGCGCAGGCGTACCTGGGCCAGCAGCTCGGCGATGGTGGGATCGCCGTCGACCTCGACGCGCAGCACTAGGGTGTTGACGAAGAACCCTACCAGCTCGTCGAGCGCCGCCTCCCGGCGTCCGGCAATCGGGAAGCCCACGGCCACATCGGAACTCGAGCTGACGGAGGCCAATAGTACGGCGAGGGCGGCTTGCACCACCATGAAGCTGGTCGCGTTGTGCTCGCGCGCCAGCGTGCGCACCTGCTGCTGCAATTCGGCCGGCCACTCGACGTCCATGGTCGCGCCGCGCTGGTCGGCCACCGCCGGGTAGGGCCGATCGGTGGGAAGCGTCAAGCGTTCGGGTATTCCGGCGAGGGCGCCTTCCCAGTAGGACAGCTGGGTCGCGATGGGGCTGGCGGGGTCGTCCAGACGACCGAACTGCGCGTGCTGCCACAGCGTGTAATCGGCGTATTGCACCGGCAATTGCATCCAGGCCGGCTCTTGTCCGGCACACCGCGCGGCGTACGCCGCGCCCAGATCACGTACCAGTGGGGCGACTGAAGAGCCGTCGGCAGCGATGTGGTGCACAACGCCGACGAGTACGTGCTCGTCGGTGGCGAGGTGGAAAAGAGTTGCCCGTAACGGGATCTCGTTCGTCAAGTCGAATGTATAGCCCGCCGCGGCCTCGAACGCCGCCTCCCGTTTCGTCGTGGTCCAGTCACGGGCATCGACTACCTGCCAGGCGAACTCGGCGCGCTCCGCGGGCACCACCACCTGCTGGGGGACGCCGTCCGGCGCCACAAACAGCGTCCGCAAGCTCTCGTGCCGGGTCACCACATCGCCGAGCGCGGCTCCCAGCGCGTCGACATCAAGGCCACCGGACAGCCGCAATGCGACCGCCATGTTGTAGACCGGGGACGGCCCCTGCAGCTGATCCAGGAACCACAAGCGGGATTGGGCAAAGGACAACGGCACCAACGCGGGTCGCCGCCCCGCCGCCAATGGCTCCAGCCATCCTCGGCCGGTTCCGATGCGCGGTGCCAGCCGGGAGATCGTCGGGGCGTCGAACAGGGTGTGCACCTGTAGGCCCGCGTCAAGGCCGGAGTTGATCGTGGTGATCAGGCGCATCGCCGACAGCGAATCGCCGCCGAGGTCGAAGAAGGAATCGTCGACACCGACCTGTTCGACGCCGAGGACTTGCGCATAGATGCCGGCCAGGATCTCCTCGATCGCGGTGGATGGGGCGCGGTAATCGCCACCGATGCCTTGATATTCGGGTGCGGGCAGGGCGCGGATGTCGAGCTTGCCATTGGGTGTCAGCGGCAGTGTCTGCAGCGCGACCAACGCGGACGGCACCATGTAAGACGGCAGCCGCTCGACCAGTGCGCTGCGCAGCGCGGCCGTGTCCGCGGATCCGGTGACGTAGCCGACGAGCCGTTTGGCGCCGAGGCGGTCCTCGCGGGTGATCACTACGGCCTGTTCGACGCCGTCGAGACTGACCAGGGCCGTTTGGATTTCGCCGAGTTCGATGCGGTAGCCGCGGATCTTGACCTGATCGTCAGCACGGCCCAGGTAGTCGAGTTGGCCATCGGCGCGCCAGCGCACCAAGTCTCCGGTGCGATACATCCGATTGCCCGGTTGTCCGTAAGGGCAGGCGACAAATCGGGATGCGGTCAATTCGGTGCGGCCGAGATATCCACATGCCACGCCCGCACCGGCCACATACAATTCGCCGACCACACCGGGCGATACCGGGCGCAACCAGCCGTCGAGGACGAAGAGGGCCGCGGTCGATACCGGCGCTCCGATCGGCACGACGGCGGTGCCCGGTGTCAGCGGGGCGCTCATCGAGGCGTACACGGTGGCTTCGGTGGGACCGTAGGCATTGATCACCACGCGGCCGGGCGCCCACTGATCCACCACCTCGGTGGGGCATGCTTCCCCACCCAGCAGCACCGCGACCGAATCCAGCCCTTGCGGAGTCAATGCCGCTGCGGCCGAAGGGGTTTGGGTGAGCACGTTGACGTGCTCGCGCACCAGTAGCGCGTGGAAGTCCGGTGGCGAGCTGGTCACCGCCTCGGGTACCACCACCAGGCGTGCACCGCCGAGCAGGGCGGCCCAAATCTCCCATACCGAGAAGTCGAAGCCGTAGGAGTGACACTGCGTCCACACCTGTGGCACGGGCAGCGCAGCGGGTGTCGACTCGCCCAGGTGGGCCAGGTTGCGATGAGTGACCGCAACACCTTTCGGGACGCCGGTGGTGCCGGAGGTGTAGATCAGATAAGCGACATCCTCCGGCGACGGTGTCGCTTCTGGTGGACTGGTGGGTTGGAGATCGACGGCGGGGTCGTCGACGTCGATGATCGGTAGGTCGTGCCCGCGCAGCCGCGGCCGCAGGGCCGCGGTGGTGAGCGCGGCGACGGGCGCGGCATCGGTGAGCATGAACCCGATGCGGCTGTCGGGATGTGCGGGGTCGATCGCCAGGTATGCCGCTCCGGTCTTGAGCACCGCCAGCATCGCGACGACCGCCTCGGCAGAGCGTGAAAAGAGCAGTGCCACCGAATGTCCCGGGCGGGCACCTTGGTCGGCCAGCAGATGTGCCATCCGGTTGGCGGACTCGTCCAGTTCGCGGTAGCTGATCGACCGGCCCTCGAAGCTGATCGCGACCGCATCGGGGGTGCGCGCGGCTTGCGCGGCGAACAGCTGCGGAATCGACTTGGCCGCGGCAACGGGTCGCGTCAGCATCTCCCGGTTGCCGAACTCGTCGAGTCGGGCGTGCTCGTCGTCATCGAGCAGCTGGATCGAGGACAGTCGTTGTTCCGCGTCGGCGGTCATTGCCGTCAGTACCCGGTGCAGCCGTCCGATCAGCGCCTCAATGGTTTTCGCGTCGAACAGCTCGGTGTCGTATTCCACGCGCAAACCGAGTTCGTCGGCGGGCATCGCCTGCAGGGTCAGCGGGTAGTGGTTGAATTCGCGGGCGGTCATCGCGGTGATGGCCAACCCGTTGCCGAGCGCGGTGGACGTGTCGATGGGGTAGTTCTCGTAGACGAACAGGGTGTCGAAGAGTTGGTCTTGGCCTGCGGCGCGGTGGATCTCGGACAGCGCCAGGTGCTGGTGGTCGAAGGTGTGGTTGTTGGCGCGGTGCAGCTGGTCCAGTAAATCGGCCGTCGTGGTGGCCGCGGTGCTGGTGGCCCGCACCGGCACGGTGTTGATCAGCAGACCGACCATCGAATCGGACCCGGCCAGCTCGGGCGGTCGGCCCGAGACAGCGGTGCCGAAGACGACATCGCGCTGGCCGGTCAGCCACATCAGCAGCTGCGCCCAGCCCGCCTGCAGCACGGTGTTGACGGTGGTGTGATGCGCGCGGGCGAGCGCGCCCAGTGCGTGGGTGGTCTGCTCCGACAAGGCCGACCCGGCGACACCGCGGCGCCCGGGCCGCACGCGACCCGGCGGCCCCACCAGCGTGGGGGAGTCGAAGCCGGCCAACGCTTCTCGCCAGGCCTGCTCCGCGGCGTCGACGTCTCGTTCGGCCAACCAGGCGACGAACCGCCGATACGACCCGGCCGCGGGTAAACGCTGCCCGTGGTAGCTGGCGAAGATCTCCTGCGCCAGGATCGGCAATGACCAGCCATCCAACACGATGTGGTGATTCGTCAGCACACAGCGGTGCACGTCGTCGCCGGTGCGGATCAACGCAACCCGGAATGCCGGCGATTCGGTCAGATCGCAGACCGCGGTGCGTTCGGCGGCGCAGACCTGCTGGATTCGCTCCTCGGAGCTCAGGACGTAATACCGCCAGGGCACAACGGGATTGACGAGCATGACCTGCACGGGCTCGTCGAACTGCCGACAGAATCGGGCGGCCAGGTTGGGGTGACGGTCGACGACCGTACGCACGGCCTCGTGTAGTCGGTCGGCATCGAGCGGGCCCGTGATAGTGAGGTCCAGCTGCATCGCGTACAGGTCGTCGGCGTTGCCGTTCGCGGCGCTGGCGTGGAAGAGCAGCCCCTGCTGCAGCGGGGTGAGCGGCAAGATATCGGCGACGTGGTCATCCCGGCACAGCTCGTCAATCTGCTGCTGGGTCAGGCGGGCCGGGAGGATGTCCGACGGTGTCAGCCCGCCTGCGCCTCGGCGAACGTGTGCGCAGATCCCCGTCAGCGCTTCGAACCACAACTCGCTGAGGCGGTCGACCTGCTCGCCATCGAGCACCGACGGCGCCCATGTCCACGTCGCCTGCAGGCGTGGACCGGTGTCGGTGTCGATGGTGACCGCGTTGAGTTCCACGGTGTGGCCCAACGGCATTGGGATTGCCGAGACCGTGGTCGCCGCCGCCCCGCCGTCCTGGCTGATCAGCCACAGATCGTCGGACAGCTCGGCGGCACCACCGCCGAGTCGTCCAAGGTAGTTGAACCCGATCGCCGGGTCGGCTCCGGTCAGCTCGGCGTCCGGATTGAGATAACGCAGCAGCCCATAGCTGAGTGGATCGGGCAGCGCCCGCAGCTGTTCCTTGACTTGCTTGACCGCCGCACCCAGCGTGGACTCATCGGCGAGTAGCTGCGCCCAATCTAGCTCGCCGATGCTCAGCGCCACCGGGTATTTCGTGGTGAACCATCCCACCGTGCGTGACAAGTCGACATTGGTGGCCAATTCGTCGTGGCGGCCGTGGCCTTCGACATCGATACCGATGGCCGCGCCGGTGTCCAAGAACTCCGCCCAGGCCAAGCCGAACGCGATCAGCAGAATGTCTTGTACGCCGGCGTGAAATGCTGCGGGCACCTCACCCAGCAGCATGCGGGTCGTCTCGGTATCGAGTTCGGCCGACAACTGTCCCGCGCTGGCGTAGGTGTCCAGTTCGGGCCGGGGTGCGGGCAATGCGTTCGGTACCGCCGCGACCTGCCGCCACGCGTCCGCGTGCGCAAGCACCGCCGCGGAGCGGGCGTGCTCATCGAGCAGCGCAGCCCACCGGGCGAACGAGGTCCCCGGCGCCGGCAGTGCTATCGGCTGCCCGCTTCGGTGCTGAGCCCACGCGATGTTGAGGTCTTCCAGCAGGATCCGCCACGACACCCCGTCGACGGTCAGATGATGAGCGATCAGTACCAACTGCGACGTCGAGGTAATCCACAGCGCGCTCACCATCGTCCCGGTGCCCGGATTCAACCGCTCCCGCGCCCGCGCTAGCGCCTCATCGGACAGCACTTCCACGGATTGCAGGCAGCTCCGCGCGTCGACCGACCCGGCCTCGCGCACCTGCAGCGACCACGCATCGTCGACCCGCAGCCGCAGCATCGCGTGCCGATCCAACAGGGCCTGCAACACCATTGCAACGTCGGCCTCGGTTACGCCGGCGGGCGCCCGCACGACGACCGTCTGGTTGAAGTGCTCGACCGGGCCGGGGACGTCTTGCAGCCATCGCATGATCGGGGTGGCCGACACCGGTCCGATGCCCTCATCGACCACGACGGCTTCCTCATCGACCACGCTGGCCACTCGGGCCAGCCGAGCCACGGTCTGCTCGACGAAAATGTCACGCGGACGGCACAACACACCGGCCGCGCGCGATCGGGCGACCACTTGCATCGACAAGATGCTGTCGCCGCCCAGGTCGAAGAACGAGTCGTCGATGCCGACTCGTTCGAGGCCAAGCACTTGGGCGTAGATACCGGCCAGGATTTCTTCGATGGCGTCGGTGGGGGCGCGGTAGTGGCCGGCATCGTCGTAATCGGGTGCCGGTAGCGCGCGGGTGTCGAGTTTTCCGTTGACGGTCAGCGGCAGCGCTTCCAGCACGACGATCGCCGACGGGACCATGTAGGCCGGAAGCTGCTCGGCCAGCGCGGCGCGCAGCGCGGCCGGGTCGGCGGTGCCGGTGACGTAGGCGACGAGCCGGGTGGCGGCGCGCTCGTCACGGGTGACCACGACGGCCTGATCCACGCCGTCGAGGGCGGCGAGGGCCGTTTGAATTTCGCCGAGTTCGATTCGGTAGCCACGGATTTTGACCTGCTCGTCGGCGCGACCGAGGTAGTCGAGTTGCCCGTCGGCGCGCCAGCGCACCAGGTCACCGGTGCGGTACATCCGGGTGCCGCGTTCGCCGTACGGGCAGGCGATAAATCGCGAGGCCGTCAACTCGGCCCGGCCGAGGTATCCACACGCCACCCCCGTGCCGGCGACGTACAACTCGCCGACCACCCCGGCCGGTACCGGGCGTAGCCAGGGATCCAATACGAACAGCGCCGAAGTGGCCACCGGCACGCCGATGGGTGCGGCGCCCGATCCCGCGACGAGGGGGTTGCTCATCGAGGCGTACACCGTGGCTTCGGTCGGGCCGTAGGCGTTGATCAGCATCCGGCCGGGGGCCCACTGATCCACCACCTCGGCGGGGCAGGCCTCCCCGCCGAGGAGCAACGACACGGACTCCAGCCCGTCCGGGTTCAATGCCGCTGCAGCCGAAGGGGTTTGCGTGAGCACGTTGACGTGTTCGCGCACCAGCAAAGCGTGGAAGTCGTGCGGCGAGGCCGTCACTTCTTCGGGGACGACGACCAATCGTCCGCCGCCGAGCAGGGCGGCCCAGATCTCCCAGACCGAGAAGTCGAACCCGTACGAGTGGCACTGCGTCCATACCTGCGTCACCGGCAGCTGGCTGGGCGTGGACACCGCCAGGTGTGCCAGGTTGCGGTGGCTGACCGCAACGCCTTTGGGTACGCCGGTGGTGCCCGAGGTGTAGATCAGATACGCGATGTCATCGGGCGACGGCGCCGGCAGCGCGATCGCCGGCTGGGACTGCACTGCGGGGTCGTTGATGTCGATGACCGCAAGGTCGTAATCGCGCAGCCGCGGCCCCAGCTCCGCGGTGGTTATCGCGGCGACCGGGGCGGCGTCGGTGAGCATGAACCCGATTCGCGGATCGGGATGGTCCGGATCCATCGGCAGGTACGCTGCCCCCGTCTTGAGTACCGCCAGCATAGCGACAACGGCGTCGGCCGACCGCGAAAACAGCAGCGCCACAGACTGTCCCGGTCCAGCACCCCGCGCGGCCAGCAGATGTGCCAGCCGGCTCGCGGATTCATCGAGTTCGCGGTAGCTCAGTGAGTTGCCCGCGTCGGTAATGGCCACCGCGTCCGGGGTGCGCCGCGCGTGCTCGCCGAAGAATTCCGGCACCGACACCGTCACCGGCGCGGGCAGGGCCAACATCGCGCGGTTGCCCAAGATGTCGAGCCTGGCATGCTCGTCGGCGCCCAGTAGCTGGATCGATGAGAGGCGTTGCGCCGCGCCGGATGTCATGGCCGTCAACACCCGCTGCAGCCGCTCGGCCAATTCCTCGATGCTGTCGGCGTCGAATACGTCGGTGCGATATTCGACTGTTCCGGAAATCCCGGCGGGCTCACCGGCCGCGGTGAAGAGTTCGGTCAGGGAGAACGACACGTCCATGCGTGCGGTGTGGGTGTCGATCGGCAGCGCCGTGGCCTTCACGTCGCCCAATGCCAGCTCGGCGGCCTGGGCGTTTTGCCAGCCCAACATCACCTGGATCAGCGGGTGATGTGCCAGGCTTCGGGTCGGGTTCAACCGTTCGACCAGAACCTCGAACGGGACGTCTTGGTGTTCGTAGGCGGCCAGGCTGCGCTGGCGCACCTGCGCCAGCAGCTCGGCGACGGTCGGGTCGCCGGTCACGTCGACCCGCAGCACCAGCGTGTTGACGAAGAAGCCCACCAGCTCGTCCAGGGCCGGGTCGCGGCGCCCGGCAATCGGAAAGCCCACGGCCACATCCGAACTCGCGCTGACCGCCGACAGCAACACCGCCAGCGCCGCCTGCGCCACCATAAAGCTCGTCGCGTTGTGTTCGCGGGCCAATTGGTGTACCCGTCGCTGCAACTCGGCCGGCCACTCCAACGCGACCGTGGCCCCGCGCTGATCGGCGGCCGGCGGGTAAGGCCGATCGGTCGGCAGTGCAATGCGCTCGGGCATCCCGGCCAAGGCGTCGCGCCAGAACGCCAGCTGGGAGGCGATCGGACTGTCGGGATCGGCCAGATCGCCGAGCTGAGTGTGCTGCCATATCGCGTAATCGGCGTACTGTACCGGCAATTCGGCCCACGCGGGCGCTTGTCCTCGGCATCGGGCAGCGTACGCCTCGGCCAGATCGCGCACCAGCGGAGCGATCGACCAGCCGTCGGCGGCGATATGGTGCACGACACCAACCAGCACATGCTCGTGATTGCTGCGCCTGAAGAGGGTGGCGCGAATAGGGAGTTCGGCAGACAGGTCGAACCGGTGACCGACCGCGGCGTCGATGGCGTCGTCGAAAAGAGTCGCGGACCATCGGGCGGAATCGACGAACCGCCAGCCGAATCCGGCCCGATCGGATTCCATCACTACTTGTCGCGGGATGCCGTCCGGTGCCGAAAACACCGTTCGCAGACTTTCATGGCGTGCCACCACGTCGCCCAGCGCGGCAGCCAGCGCGTCGACATCGAGGCTCCCGGATAGCCGCAACGCCACCGCCATGTTGTACACGGCGGACGGTCCTTGCAACTGGTCCAGGAACCACAACCGAGATTGGGCATACGACAGCGGCACCACCGCGGGTCGCTCGAGGGCGATCAGCGGCTCACGGTGGCTCGTGTTCGCGCCGAGATGGGGTGCCAGCTGGGCAACCGTGGGTGCGTCGAAAAGCCTGCCTACCTTCAGGTCTGCGTCCAGAACAGTGTTGATCGCGGCGACCACCCGCATCGCCGATAGCGAGTCTCCGCCGAGATCGAAGAAGGAATCGTCGACTCCGACCCGTTCCACGTTGAGCACTTGGGCGTAGACCCCGGCCAGGATCTCCTCGACGGCGCTGGCCGGCGCCCGGTACCGATCGGCATTGCCGTAGTCCGGTGCCGGCAGGGCCCGGGTGTCGAGCTTCCCGTTCACCGTCATCGGCAACGCGTCGACCAGCAGTACCGCCGACGGCACCATGTACGCCGGGAGCAGCTCGGCCAGCTGGGCACGGACCAGGGCCGGGTCGGCGGTCCCGGTGACGTACCCGACGAGGCGCTTGGTGCCGCTGCGGTCCTCGCGGGCGATCACCGCGGCCTGCTCGACGCCTTCCAAACTGGCCAGGGCCGCGCGTATTTCGCCGAGTTCGATGCGGTAGCCGCGAATCTTCACCTGCTCATCGGCGCGCCCGACATATTGCAACTGCCCGTCGGCGTCCCACCGCACCAGGTCGCCGGTCCGATACATCCGGGCACCGGGGCCTCCGAACGGACACGCCATGAAACGCGACGCGGTCAGCCCGGCCCGGCGCCAATACCCGCATCCCACGCCGCGTCCGGCCAGGTACAACTCGCCGACCACGCCGACGGGCACCGGGCGCAACCAGCCATCGAGCACGAAGAACGCCGCCCCCGATACCGGCGAACCGATCGGCACCACACCGGATTTCGCGACAAGAGGCGCACTCTTGGATAGCCACATCGTCGTCTCGGTGGGCCCGTAGACGTTGACCATCGTCCGCCCGGGTGCCCATCGATCGACCACCTCGGGTGGGCACGGTTCGGCGCCGATCACCAACGCAGCCGATTCCAAACCATCGACGGACAGGGCTGCCACCGCGGACGGGGTTTGGGTGAGAACCGTGACGCGTTCGTTGACGAGTAGCTCGTGGAAGTCTTCGGGTGAGCGGGTCATCGGTTCGGGCACCACCACCAGCCGACCGCCGTGCAGCAGCGCGCCCCAGATCTCCCACACCGAGAAGTCGAACGCGTAGGAATGGAACTGCGTCCACACCTGCTCCGCGGTCAGCTCCAGCCCGGCCTCCAGGGAGTCGAAGAGCTGGGTGACGTTGGAGTGGTTGACCGCAACGCCTTTGGGCACCCCGGTCGTGCCCGAGGTGTAGATGATGTGGGCGACATCGTCGGGCTCGGGCATCGGTAGCGCGGTGGCGGGTTGCGCGGCGAGCGCGGGATCGCGGATATCGATGGTCGTGAGGTCGTACCCGTCGATTCGCGCGCGCAGCTCGGTGGTGGTGAGCGCGGCGATCGGCGCGGCGTCGGTCACCATGAATTCGATCCGTGCCGCGGGGTGCGCCGGATCGATCGGCAGGTATGCCGCCCCGGATTTCAACACCGCCAAGATCGCCACGATGGCCTCGGCCGAGCGCGGAAACAGCAGTGCCACAGACTGGCCCGGGGCCGCCCCGTGCAAGGTCAGCAGGTGTGCCACCCGGTTGGACTCTTCGTCGAGTTCGCGGTAGGTGATCGAGCGGCCATCGAACGTGATCGCGATCGCGTCGGGGGTGCGTACGGCTTGCGCGGCGAACAATGCCGGCACTGATATCCCGGTCGTTGGCCGGGTCAGCACCGCTCGGTTCCCGATCTCATCGAGGCGGCTGTGTTCGTTGGCGTCGAGTAGATCCATCAACGACAACCGGCTGGTGGGGTCGCTGGTGACGGCCACCAGGACTCGCTGCAACTGCCGGAGCAGCGTTTGGACGCTGTCGGCGGTGAAGACGTCGGTGTCGTACTCGATCCGCAGGCCGAGTTCTTCGCCGGGCATGGCCTGCAAAGTCATTGGGTAGTGGTTGTTTTCGCGCGCGGTGTACCCGGTGACCGCCAAGCCGTTGACGCCGAACAATGCGGGATCAACGGGGTAGTTCTCGTAGACGAACAGGGTGTCGAAGAGTTGGTCGTGGCCGGCGGCGCGGTGAATCTCGGGCAGTGCCAGGTGCTGGTGTTCGAGGGTGTGGTTGTTGGCGCGGTGCAGTTGGTCGAGTAGGTCGGAGGTGGTGGTGGCCGTGGTGATGGTGGCGCGCACCGGAATGGTGTTGATCAGCAGGCCGACCATCGAATCGGACCCGGTCAACTCGGGCGGGCGGCCCGAGACGGCGGTCCCGAAGGCGACGTCGCGCTGGCCGGTCAGCCACATCAGCAGCTGGGCCCAGCCGGCCTGCAGGACGGTGTTGACGGTGGTGTGGTTCAGCCGCGCCAGCTCACTGACGGCCAGTGTTGTGTCGGCCGGTACTCGCGACGTCACCACCGCTCGCCGCCCGAGCCCGGCCCGGCCCGGCGGGCCCACCAGGGTGGGAGCCTCGAAGCCGGCGAACATTTGACGCCAGGCCGTCTCGGCGCTGCCGCGGTCCTGGTCGGTCAGCCAGGACACGAACCGGCGATACGGCGCGGGTGCCGGGAGTCGCTGGCCGTAGTAGGTAGTGAAGATCTCTTGCAACACGATTGGCAGTGACCAGCCATCGAGCACGATGTGGTGGTTCGTCAACACCAACCGGTGCAGGTCGCTGCCGATGCGGATCAGCGCGACCCGGAACGCGGGCGGGTCGGTCAGGTCGACGACAGCCGTGCGTTCGGCGGCGCACAGCCGGGCGAGGTGTTCCTCGGCATCGACGGCACCATCGAGTTCCAGGTATTGCCAGGATAATTCGGGATCGACCGGGATGACCTGGATCGGGTCGTCGAACTCCGGGCAGAACCGGGCAGCCAGGTTGGGATGGCGGCCGACCACCGTGTCGACCGCCGCGCGCAACCGGTCGTGCTCCAGTGGGCCGGTGATGGTGATATCCAGCTGGACCGCGTACAGCTCGCCCAAATCGCTTGTGCCATGGGCATTAGCGTGGAACAGCAGACCCTGCTGCAGCGGCGTCAGCGGCAAGATGTCGGCGATGTGGTCGCGCCGGCACAGCTCGTCGATCTGCTGCTGGCTGAGCCGGGCCGGGACGATATCCGACGGTGTCAGGCCGCCTCCGCCGGCGCGGACGTGAGCGCAGATCCCGGTCAGGGCGTCGAACCACAATTGGTTGAGCCGGCCGACTTGCTCACTGCTGAGCGCTGAAGTGGCCCAGGTCCAGGTCGCGTGCAAGCGCGGGCCGATGTCCGTGTCGAGGGTGCCGGCGTTGAGTTCCACGGTGTGCCCCAACGGCATTGGGATTGCCGAGGCCACGGCGGCCACCGTCACACCGTCCTCGCCGATCAGCCACAGGTCGTCGGAGAACTCAACGGCGCCGGCGCCCAGACGCCCGAAGTAGTTGAATCCGATCACCGGTTCGGCCGAGTCCAGATCCACTTCGGGGTTCAGGTAGCGCAGCAGCCCGTAGGTCAGGCCGTCGGGCAGCGCACGCAGTTGTTCCTTGGCGTCCTTGATAACCGCGCCCAGCGCGGGCGCGCCGGCGAGCACCTGTGCCCAGGACACTCCACCGCCATCCAGGGCCACCGGATATTTGGTGGTGAACCATCCCACCGTCCGTGACAGGTCCATGTCACCGGCCAGTTCGTCGTGGCGCCCATGGCCCTCCACGTCGATGCCGATCGGCGCGTCTGCGGTGCCCAGAAACTCCGTACAGGCCAACCCGAAAGCGATCAGCAGGATGTCTTGCACGCCGGCGTGAAACGCCGCGGGCACTTCGCCCAACAACATCCGGGTGGTATCGACGTCGAGATCCACCGACAACCGTCCCGCACTGGCGTAGGTGTCCAGCTCGGGCCGGGGTGCCGGCAGTGCGGCCGGGACCGCGGCGATCTGCCGCCACACCTGCGTCTGTGCGACGACGTCGGGATCACGGGCGTGCTGATCGAGCCACGACGCCCACCGGGCGAACGACGTCCCCGGTGCCGGCAAGGCCACCTCTTGCTCGCCGCAATGCTGTGTCCAGGCAAGGTTGATGTCTTCCAACAGAATTCGCCACGACACCCCGTCGACGGACAGATGGTGGATGATCAGCACGAGCTCACCGATCGGCGCTACCCACAATGCGCTCAGCATCTTTCCGGTGACCGGATCCAGCCGGGCCCGCGCTTGGACCAGTACCTCATCGGAGAGCTCTTCGACGACGCGCAGGCAACCGCGCGCGTCCACCGAACCGGGCTCGGGCACCCACAACGACCAGCCGCCGGCGAAGTCGTCGTCGACCCGCAGCCGCAGCATCGCGTGCCGGTCCAGCAACGCCTGCAGCACCAGCACCACGTCGGCTTCGGTCACCGTGACGGGGGCCTGAATGGCGACGGTCTGGTTGAACTCCTCGACGCGACCCGCGACGCCCTCCAGCCAGCGGATGATCGGGGTGGCCGACACCTCGCCCACGCCTTCATCGACGACGCCGGCGTCATCCGTTGCGACACTGGCTACCCGGGCCAGCCGGGCCACGGTCTGCTCGACGAAAATGTCGCGAGGGCGGCACACCACCCCGGCCGCGCGAGCCCGGGACACCACCTGCATCGACAGGATGCTGTCCCCACCCAGGTCGAAGAACGACTCATCGACCCCCACCCGCTTCAACCCCAGTACCTGGGCGTAGATCCCGGCCAGGATCTCCTCGACGGCATCGGTGGGGGCGCGGTAGTGACCGGCATCGTGGTATTCGGGCGCGGGCAACGCGCGGGTGTCGAGTTTGCCGTTGATCGTCATCGGCACCGCGTCGAGCACTACGACCGCCGACGGAACCATATAGGGGGGGAGGCCGTCGGCAAGCGCGGCGCGGGCGTGGTTGGGGTCGGCGGTTCCGGTGATGTAGCCGACGAGGCGTTTGACGCCGGGCTGGTCTTCGCGGGCGACGACGACGGCCTGCTCCACGCCTTCCAAACATGCTAGGGCCGACCGTATTTCGCCGAGCTCGATGCGGTAGCCGCGAATCTTGACCTGTTCGTCGGCGCGGCCCAGGTAGTCGAGTTGCCCGTCGGGACGCCACCGCACCAGGTCACCGGTGCGGTACATCCGGGCGCCGGGTCCCGCGAACGGGCAGGCCATGAAACGAGACGCGGTCAACCCACCTCGGCGCCAATACCCGCATCCGACGCCGCGACCGGCCAGGTACAACTCGCCGACCACGCCGACGGGCACCGGGCGCAACCACTCGTCGAGCACGAAGAACGCTGCCCCCGATACCGGCGAGCCGATCGGCGGAACGCCCGAACCCGTTGTGAGCGGCGCGCTCTTGGCTGCCCACATCGTCGTCTCGGTCGGGCCGTAGACGTTGATCATCAGTCGACCACCCGCCCACCGATCCACCAGGTCGGCCGGGCAGGGTTCGGCGCCGATCACCAGCGCGGTCGATTCCAACCCCTGCGGGGAGAGCATCCCGACCGCGGACGGGGTCTGAGTGAGAACGGTGACGTGTTCGGCGACCAGCAGGGCGTGGAAGTCTTCCGGTGAGCCGGCCACCGCTTCGTGCACCACCACCAATCGGCCGCCGTGTAGCAGCGCGCCCCAGATCTCCCACACCGAGAAGTCGAAGGCGTACGAGTGGCATTGGGTCCACACTTGTTCGGGTGACAGTTCCAGGCCGGTGTCGAGTGAGTCGAAGAGTTGAATGACGTTGTGCTGAGTGACCGCAACGCCTTTGGGCATACCGGTCGTGCCCGAGGTGTAGATGATGTGGGCGATGTCGTCTGGCGCCGGCCCGGGCGGCGCGGTCGCGGGCTGAGCGTCGATGCGTGGGTCGTCCACATCGATGATCCGTAGCTCGCATTTCTGCAGCCGCGGCCGCAGCTCGGCGGTGGTGATCGCGGCGATCGGCTCGGCGTCGGCCACCATGAACGCGATTCGCGCCGACGGGTGGGCGGGATCGATCGGCAGGTAGGCCGCCCCGGATTTGAGTACCGCCAGGATCGCGATGATCGCTTCGGCGGATCGCGAAAACAACAGCGCCACAGACTGTCCCGGGGCAGCTCCTGCGGAGCACAGTAGGTGTGCCAACCGGTTGGCGGCCGCGTCGACCTCGAGGTAGGTCATCGACCGGCCCTCGAAGGTTACGGCTACCGCCTCCGGGGCGCGGGCGACCTGCGCGGCCCACAGCGCCGGAACTGTTGTCGGGTTCGCCGGCTGGGCCAGTATGGCGCGATTGCCGAACGCGTCGAGCTGGGTCTGCTCGGCGGAATTCAACAGCTGGATCGATGAGAGCCGTTGGGTGGCATCGGTTGTCATGGCAAGCAGCACGCGCTGCAACCGCCCGATCAACGCCTCGATGCTGTCCGGGTCGAACACGTCGGTGCGATACTCCACCGTCCCGCAGATTCCGGCCGGCTCACCGGACGCGGTGAAGCTCTCGGTCAGGGAGAAGGCCAAATCCGTTCGTGCGGTGTGGGTGTCGATCGGTAAGGGAGTGGCTCGCACATCGCCCAATGCCAGTTCGGCCGGCTCCGCGTTCTGCCAGCCCAGCATCACCTGCACCAGCGGGTGATGTGCCAGGCTGCGGGTGGGGTTCAGCCGATCGACGAGAACATCGAACGGCACGTCTTGGTGTTCGTAGGCGGCCAGGCTGCGCTGGCGTACCCGAGCCAGCAACTCCGTGACGGTGGGATCGCCGGCCACGTCGACGCGCAGCACCAGGGTGTTGACGAAAAAGCCCACCAGCTCGTCGAGCGCGGGGTCGCGGCGTCCGGCGATCGGGAAGCCCACGGCCACATCCGAACTCGAGCTGACCACCGAGAGCAGCACGGCCAGGGCGGCCTGGACCACCATGAAGCTGGTGGCATTGTGTTCACGGGCCACCTCGCGGACCCGCTGCTGCAGCTCGGCGGGCCACTGCACGGCCACGCTGGCCCCGTGCTGATCGGCCACCGGCGGGTACGGACGGTCGGTGGCAAGTGGCAATACCTCCGACATTCCCGCCAGCGCGTCTTCCCAATAGGACAGTTGCGACGCGATGGGGCTGTCGGCGTCGTCCAGGTCACCGAACTGTGCATGCTGCCACAGCGTGTAATCGGCGTACTGCACCGGCAATTCGGCCCAGCCCGGTACGCGCCCCAGACACCGAGCGGCGTACGCTTCGGCCAGATCGCGCATCAGAGGCGCGATCGACCAGCCGTCGGCGGCAATGTGGTGCAGCACGCCGACCAGCAGATGCTCGTCGTCGCTGCGGCGAAAAAGCGTTGCCCGCAAAGGGATCTCGGTGGTCAGATCGAAGGTGTAGCGCGCCGCCGCATCGACGGCCTCGTCCAGACGCTCGGGCGGCCAGTCGTTGGAATTTACGACCTGCCAACCGAACTCGGCACGGTCGGCGGCTAACACCAGTTGCCGCGGGGTGTCTTCGTTCGCGGGGAACACCGTACGCAGGCTCTCGTGCCGAGCGATCACATCGGCCATCGCGGCGGCCAGCGCGTCGACGTCGAGACTGCCCGACAGCCGCAACGCCACCGCGATGTTGTACATCGGCGAGGGGCCTTGCAGCTGGCCCAGGAACCACAGCCGCGATTGGGCGAACGACAGCGGAACCACTGCCGGTCGCTCGCCGGCCGTCAACGGTTTCAGTCGTCCCTGCCCGGTGTCGATGCGGGGCACCAACTGCGCAATGGTCGGGGCTTCGAACAACGCCCGCACCGAAAGCCCGGTGTCGAGGGCGGTGTTGATCGCGCCGATCGCCCGCATCGCGGAAAGCGAGTCTCCGCCGAGGTCGAAGAAGGACTCCTCGATTCCGACCCGCTCCACTCCCAGCACCTGCGCGTAGATACCGGCCACGATCTCCTCGACCGCGGTGGCCGGTGCGAGGTAGTGCTCGACGTCGCGGTACTCCGGTGCCGGCAGCGCGCGGGTGTCGAGCTTGCCGTTGACCGTCAACGGCAAGGCGTCGATCGCCAGCACCGCGACCGGCACCATGTACGCGGGCAACCGCTCGGCCAGTGCGCTGCGCAGTTCGGCCGGGTCGGCGGTGCCGGTGACGTAGCCCACCAAGCGCTTCTCGCCGGGGCGATCCTCGCGGGAGATCACCGCGGCCTGCTCGACCCCATCGAAACCTGCTAGGGCGGCCCGGATTTCGCCGAGCTCGATGCGGTAGCCGCGAATCTTGACCTGATCGTCGGCGCGCCCGACATAGTCGAGTTGCCCGTCGTCGCCCCAGCGCACCAGGTCCCCGGTGCGATACATGCGGGCGCCGGCTCCACCGAAGGGACAGGCCACGAACCGCGACGCCGTCAACGGGGCTCGCGCCACATAGCCGTATCCGACACCGCCGCCGGCCACGTACAGCTCGCCGACCACCCCGGCGGGCACCGGGCGCAGCCAGTCGTCGAGCACAAACAGTGCCGATGTAGAGACCGGTGCACCGATCGGTACCGCATTCCCCGCCGTCAGGGGCGCGCTCATCGCCGCATAGATAGTGGTTTCGGTGGGGCCGTAGGCGTTGATCATCACGCGCCCGGGCGCCCACCGGTCGACCACCTCGGCCGGGCACGCCTCGCCGCCGATCAGCAGCGCCGCCGATTCCAGACCTTCCGGCGACAGCACCGCCACCGACGACGGGGTCTGCGTCAGCACGGTGACGCGCTCGGCGATCAGCAGGGCGCCGAAGTCGTCGGCCGACCCGGTCACCAACTCGGGGACAACCACCAGCCGGTCGCCGTTCAGCAGCGCAGCCCAGATCTCCCACACCGAGAAGTCGAACGCGTACGAGTGGCATTGGGTCCACACCTGTCCGGGTGGCAACCCGGCGTTCAGCGAGTCGAGCTGTGCACTGACGTTGTGGTGGGTGATGGCCACGCCTTTGGGGACACCGGTGGTGCCCGAGGTGTAGATGATGTGCGCGATGTCATCGGGTGACGGATCGGGCGGCGCGGTGGTGGGTTGAGCATCGATTGCCGGGTCGTGGATATCGATGGTCGCCAGGCCGTAGCCGTCCAGCCGGCCGGCGAGCCCGCTGGTGGTCAGTGCGGCCACCGGCGCGGCGTCGGCGAGCATGAACTCGATCCGCGCCGCCGGGTGAGCCGGGTCGATCGGCAGGTACGCGGCTCCGGTCTTCAGCACCGCCAGGATCGCGACTATGGCGTCGGCCGAGCGCGAAAAGAGCAGCGCCACAGACTGTCCCGGTCCCGCGCCCCGATCCGCGAGCAGGTGCGCCACCCGGTTGGCGTTCTCGTCGAGTGCACGGTAGGTCAACGAGCGGCCGTCGAAGGTCACCGCCGCCGCATCGGGGGTGCGCGCGACTTGTGCGGCGAACAATGCCGGGATCGACACCGCGGTCGCGGGTCGCGTCAGCGCCTCCCGGTTGCCCAACCGATCCACGCCGGTGTGTTCGCCGTCGTCCAGCAGATCCATCGAGGAGAGCTCGCGGTCGGGCGCCGTCGCCATCGCTTTCAGCAGCCGCTGCAAGCGCTCCGTCAGTTCCGCGACGTCGAAGTTCGAATACGGTTGCCCGGCACCGGCAGTGGTGACAAACTGCTCGTCGCCGGCACCGACGAAGAACAGCCCGAAGTGGCCGATCGGTCCAAAACTGGTGTATGTCGCAGTTCCTGGAACACCGGCAAAGTTCAGGGTGAGTCTGGACGGGATGAAATTGACGACTATCCGATTGGCCGCCGGCGCGGCGCCGCGAAGGCCGCCGTCGTCCCCCAGCACCTGCACCGGAAATCGCTGATGCCGCAATGCTTCTCGTGTTCGTGCGTCAACCTGCTTGCAGAAGTCGGCAACCGTCGACTCCGGTGACGCCTTCAGTACCAGGGGCACCACCCCGGCGACCATCGCGGGGAGCGTCTTCGATTCCGGGTGCACCCGCCTGCTGACCGGGAAGTCCAGCACCACCTCCGAACCGCCGGCGCACCCCCGCACCAGCAGGGCGCACGCCGCCGTGATGACCGAGGTTCGACGGACACCCAGCGCTTTGGACAGCTGTTTGATCTGGCCGACGACGGACGGATCCAGTTGCACCGGCTTGGTCGGCTGATTCGGATCCGGGCGCGAGGTGGCTTGCGGCAATCGATAATCCGGTCCGCTTTCCGACGGGAGGTGTGCGTTCCAGTAAGCCTGATCGTCGAGGTAATCGGTTGACGCCTCGTACTCCAGCTCGGCGCGAACCAGGTCCTGCAGTGAGCCGAAGAACGCCGGAGAGGGGGTGGTGCCGGAAACAATAGCGGTGTAGATAGCCGCAATTCGGCGGCCAACCAGCCCCATGCCCAATCCGTCGAGGATTATGTGGTGGCAGCAGGAAAACCAGTAATACTCGTCGGGTTTCGTGCGGAACAAAGCAAATTTGAGTAGCCGGCCATCCAGCGGCATCGGCGTGTGCTGGATCGATGACGCAATCTCGCGGGCTTCGGCTACGGGATCGCTTGAATCGCGCAGATCGTGGAAGTCCAGCTCGAAACCCGGGTAATCGATTGCCTTTTGGAAAACCTGACCGTCCACTTCGAAGAATGCGGCGCGGCATGGCTCGGCCTCTTGCAATGTTTTGCTGATTGCTTGTTTAAGCAAATCAGGCTCGACCGTGCCCTCGATTCTGATGAAGAGGCCGAGTTGCCAGTCGGTGCCGGAACGACCCGTTTCCTGTGCGAGCCAGATATCTAATTGCCGGCGCGTCAGCGGAAGGGCACGGGCGTCAAGTTCCATCCGGCCCCCTTACCCAAAAGGCTTACGCAATAAGAGCCCTACCCGGTGCCGGCTCTCGCAGCCGTATGTCGGTGCAAGAGCGTGCGATGCAGTCGAAAATAACCGCGCGGGTCGCCTTGTGGTGAACCGCTTACCCGCAGGCAGTGACGTACGCGAATGCCCACCTCGGGCGGTCCTGCTGGTCGTCGTTGACCCTGACGAAGTCGTCGTCGGCGGATTGTTGCTCACCGGTTCTCCCCGCACGTCTAATCGACATGAGTGGAACAAACCCTAGTGGACTAAAACTGGCTCCAACAGGGGATTCGGCAAAGTTCCTACTGTTAGCTGGGTGTTGGCCGTAATTTTCGGGCAGGCGAGTCGGCACAACGAATCTGCCGGGGCCGCAAACGATCTGGCCTCCCGACAGCCCAAGCCAGGGGTCCCGCAGAACTAGCGTTCACGCTACCGGCTGTAAGGCATCGCCGCTACCCGAAATCGCGGAACCGCCGCAGTCAGCGTGCCTGACCCTGGGTGGCCAGGAAGCCGGCGACGCCACGGACGAGTGCGTCGGCATATTTCTGCCGGCCATCAGGGGACTCCATCAGCGCCGAATCGACGGGGTTCTTCATGTTGCCGCACTCGACCAGGATCGCGGGGTATTGCGCCAGGTTGAGGCCGGTCAGGTCCGAGCGTCCGTACAGCCCGCCCTGGCCGATGTAGGTGGACGGCGGGATACCGGCGGCCTGCATCTGGTCGCGCATGATCCGCGCGTACTGCACCGACGGTCCGGCCTGCACCTGGTTGAGGGGCGGGGCCGAATAGTTCACATGGAATCCGCGCCCGGACGGCGGGCCGCCGTCGGCGTGGATGCTCAGGATCGCGTTGGGCCGCAACGAGTTGGCGACGTTGGCGCGCTCGTCGATGCACGGTCCGAGGGCGTTGTCGTTGCCACGGGACAGGGCGGTCCTGACACCGAGTGCGGTCAGCACGGCGCGAACCCGCAGCGCGGTGTCCCAGGTGAAGGTGTGTTCCTGGTAACCGCTGTTGGTCGCCGTGCCACTGGTCTGGCAATCCTTGGTGCCGCCGCGGCCGGTGGTGACCTGCCGGCCGATGGACGCGTCGTTGGCGCCGTTGTGGCCGGGATCGATGAAAACGACCATGCCGGCGATGTTGGATGGGGTAGCGGTCGCGGTCGGGACGATCAGGGTCGACGCGGCGACCAGCATGCTGATCGCCGTCTTGATTCCGACACGCCTGCTCACTCGTTGATCCACGGCGCAAAGGTAACGTCGCGCGGTCTACGCTGGGTGTTTCGAATCGCCGGACATCCACAGGCGAAACCAACTCGAGACCAAGATGCGAAGGGATTGTCATGCAACCCGGAGGCGATATGTCGGCGCTGCTCGCTCAGGCGCAGCAGATGCAGCAAAAGCTAATGGAAGCTCAGCAACTGCTCGCGAACGCCGAGATCCGCGGCCAGGCGGGTGGCGGCCTGGTCGAGGCAATCGTCAAAGGCAGCGGCGAGGTCGTCGCGGTCAAGATCGATCCATCGGTCGTCGACCCCTCGGACGTCGAGACGTTGCAGGACTTGATCGTCGGCGCCATGGTGGATGCCTCCAAGCAGGTCACCAAGATGGCACAGGAGCAGCTGGGATCGCTGACCGCCGGCTTGAGCGCGCCGCCCGCGCCACCGGCCCCACCGACGCAGATGCCGGGGCTCTGACCTCCCAGATGTTCGAGGGACCGGTCCAGGATCTGATCGACGAGCTCGGCAAGCTGCCGGGTATCGGGCCAAAGAGCGCGCAGCGCATCGCTTTTCACTTGTTGTCGGTCGAGCCGCCGGACATCGACCGACTCACCGCCGTGCTGGGGAGGGTCCGCGACGGCGTCCGCTTCTGCGCGGTCTGCGGCAACGTGTCCGACGACGAGCGTTGCCGGATCTGCGGCGATCCGCGCCGGGACGGTTCGCAGGTGTGTGTCGTGGAGGAACCCAAGGACGTTCAGGCCGTCGAGCGCACTCGCGAATTCCGCGGCCGCTACCACGTCCTGGGCGGTGCGCTGGATCCGCTGTCCGGCGTGGGCCCCGATCAGCTGCGGATCCGCGAGCTGCTCAGCCGCATCGGCGAGCGGGTCGACGGTGTGGACATCACCGAGGTGATCATCGCGACCGACCCCAACACCGAGGGGGAGGCGACGGCCACCTACCTGGTCCGGATGTTGCGTGACATTCCGGGCCTGACGGTCACGCGGATCGCGTCCGGGCTGCCGATGGGCGGCGACTTGGAGTTCGCGGACGAGTTGACGCTGGGCCGCGCGCTCACCGGCCGCCGGTCCATGGTCTGACCCGTCGGCCGGTCAGGCGGTCACGACGGCGAAGTTGTCGCTGGCCGCCCACGCTTCTTCGAACGTCGCGATCGAGACCTGCTCGTCGGGGCCCGCGCGGAAGCCGCTGTCGTTGAGATGCACCACACCGGCGTCGTAGTCGACCCCGATGACGACCACGAAGTGGTTTTCCTTGGTCCGATTGCCGGGCCGGTTCCAGATCACGTTGTCGTTGACCCCGACGATGATCTTGCGACCGTGATCCAGGTCGACCGCCAGCGCTTCGGTGTTGGGGTACACCGCGTCGGCGGGGATGCCGTAGTGCGCCAGTAGCGGTACCAGGTCGCGATTGCTGGTCCGGCCGTCGGGGCGGTAGATCGGCCCGGGGTGGGCCGCGCTCGGGATGTTTCCCGCCGCGGCGTCGATCTCGTCCTCGCTGGGCTCGTGGCCGCTGATCTGGCCGATCACATCGGCCACCGCCATCTCGCCGCAGTCGAGATGCTGTTGCTGATAACGCCAGTAGGGCGCCGCGGCGGCCGGATCGCCATGCATTCCGGCGGTGATGTGTGGGGCGGGCACGTTCGGGGCGGCGTGGGCACCGGCGATGCCGACCGCCCAGCCGGCGGCCGCCGCGGCCAGCAACGTGGCGAGCGCGCCGAAGCGTGCCTTAGTGGTCATAGTTGCTGGGGCGCTGGCCATGGGGACCCCTTTCTCGAGCCGCCGCGGGGGGCGCGTCGGCGTACCGGAAGGGTCGGGCCCGGCCCTAAAAGGAACCTTGTTGTGCAGGTAGGACCGGGTCTGTCGGTCCTCAGGCCTTGCTCAACTGGAACGGCCTGGTGAAGGTCTTGCCGGGCTCTGCGCTGCAGGCATCCGACGCCGTCGTCCGGGCTTCGCCGGCAAGCGACACGGCATCGAAGCTGTAGTCGACGGTCACCGGGGCCTCTGCGACCGAAGCGCCGTTCGGGCAGGGCGCCTGGGCCGTGCCGATGTGAGTCCATCGACCGTTGGCAAGGTGGAATTCCCAGCTGATGACTAAGGTCCCGCCGTCCTGCGAGGTCGCCCGGGTGCAGTCCGACCCGCACGGGGCGAAAAGCCAGGCGGTCGATTTGCCGTTGTCCGGATAAAGCACGTTGTAGCGGCCGCTCGGGACTTCCGGGTCGGCGTGCGCCGGTGTCGGCGACGCGATGAACACGGCCGCACCCAGCAGTGCGGCGCCGGCAGTCATCTCGGCCCGCATGGCTAGCGTGCCGCCAGTCGTTCGCGGCGCAGCAGGTCCACCTCGGGCAGTTCCAGCGGCGCCAGCTCGCCGGCAACCTTGCTCAGCAGCAGGTCGGCCAGCTCCGGGTTGCGGGCCAGACATGGCCCATGCATGTAGGTGGCGACGACGCTGCCCTGGATCACGCCGTCGAAACCGTCGCCGAGCCGGTTGCCCGCGCCCTTGACCACCGCGCCCAACGGCGCGGCGTCGGGGCCGAGCACGGTGCCGCCGCGGTGGTTTTCGAAGCCGGTGAGCGGCTGGGTCAGCCCGGCCAGCAGCGGCTTGCTCACCAGCTCGCCGATCGTGCGCGCCTGCTGCGGCAAGGTCGTGACGTCCAGCATGCCCACCCCGTCCACTCGCTCTCCCGACGACGTTTCGTACCAGTGCCCGAGCACCTGGACGGCGGCGCAGATCGACAGGACGGGCGCGCCGCGCTGCGCGGCGCGCTGCAGGCCCGGGTACCGCAGCAGGTGCCGGGTGGCCAGTCGCTGTGCGTAGTCCTCGGCGCCGCCCAGCGTGTACAGATCCAGGGAGTCCGGCACCGGGTCGTCCAGCGTGATCTCGACGATCTCGGCGGCGATACCCCGCAGCAGCAGCCGTTGGCGCAGCACGACCGCGTTGCCGCCGTCGCCGTAGGTGCCCATCACGTCGGGCAACACCAGCCCGATCCGCACTTTGGAGAGCGACCCGGTGTCAGCCATGCCGCGCCAACGCCCGGTTGAGCTGCAGGAACGCCGTGTAGTTGGCGACCACCTCCACCGGCCCGGCCGGGCAGGAGGCGATGGCCGCGACGGTGTCGTGCACAAGCGTGTGCTCGACGCCCGCATACTCCAGCCGCACGGCCAGGTCGGTGCCGCGTTCGCCGGCCGCCACGACTTGGGTGTCCTCGAAGTGCTCGAAGCGCACGTCCCACAGCCAGGACAGGTCCTCGCCGTCGGGCACCTGCCCGTTGACCGAGATGACCACCCCGGCCGCGTGCTTGTTGACCATCGACAGCGCTTCGGACCACCCGGCCGGGTTCTTGGCCAGCAGCATCCGGACGTCATGCCGGCCGACACGCACGGTCCGGTAGCGGCCCGCGACCTCGTCGACCGTCGACACCGCCGCCACCGCCTTCGCGGGATCGGCGCCCAGCGCCACTGCCGCCGCCACCGCCTGGGCGGCGTTGCCCCGATTCACCGTCCCGGGCAGCGCCAGGTGCATCGGCAGGGCCAGCCCGTCGGGCCCGTACAGCGCGTCTCCATCTGCCGGACCGAACCACCACTGCGGGCTGGGCCGCTTGAAGTCGGCGCCGGTGGAGTACCAGTGGCCTTCCTGACCAGGGGGGTCGCGGACGATCACCTCGCCGCTGCGCGGGCAGCTGACCGAGTCGTTGGCCCACGCGCCCCCGGCGGCCACCCACACGACGTTCGGGCTGTCGTAGGCGGCCGAGGTCATCAGCACGTCGTCGCAGTTGGCCACGACGACGGCGTTCGGGTGACGGGCCAGGCCCGCTCGCAGCGTGCGTTCGATGACGTTGATCTCGCCGACCCGGTCCAGCTGATCTCGCGACAGGTTGAGCAGCACGATGACGCTGGGCTCGACGGCATCGGCTACGTGCGGCACGTGCATCTCGTCGACTTCCAGGGCCGCCAGACCCGCGTCGCGGTCGGCGGCCAGGGCGGCGACCAGGCCGGCGTCCATGTTGGCGCCCTCGGCATTGGTGGCGACCGATCCCAGCGTGCCGAGGGCGGCCGCGGTCATCCGGGTGGTCGTGGACTTGCCGTTGGTACCGGTGACGATGACCGTGCGCCGGCCCGCGCCGAGCTGGCGCAGGACCGAACGGTCCAGCGTCATCGCGACCAGGCCACCGATCATCGCCCCGGCGCCGCGCCCGGTCATCCGCGACGCCCAGCGCGCGCTCGCTCCTGCGGCGAGGGCCAGACGTGCGCGGGTGGTGACCACCCGCGCAGTTTAAGGGCGGGCGCTCGGATCCAACTAACCGCCGACACGGCTGCGCAGCGACGCGGTGATGTCGGTCAGACGTGCCATTCTGTCGTCCATGAGCCCCACAAATCCGACGCCCTGGGGCCGGCCGGCGACCGATCCGGACGCGGGTTGGGCCGTGATCGATGTCGAGACCTCGGGTTTCCGCCCCGGTCAGGCCCGGGTCATCAGCCTTGCGGTGCTCGGGCTCGATGCCGACGGCCGCGTCGAGCAGTCCGTCGTCAGCCTGCTCAATCCCGGGGTGGACCCCGGTCCCACCCACGTGCACGGGCTGACCGCCGCCATGCTCGAGGATCAACCGCAGTTCGGCGACATCGTCGGTGACGTGGTCGAGGTGCTGCGCGGCCGCACGCTGGTGGCCCACAACGTCGCGTTCGACTACTCGTTCCTGGCCGCGGAGGCCGAGCTCGCCGGCATCGCACTTCCGGTCGACAGCGTCATGTGCACGGTCGAACTGGCCCGGCGCCTGGACCTCGGCGTCGAGAACCTGCGGCTGGAGACCCTCGCGGCGCTTTGGGGTGTGACCCAGGAGCGTCCGCACGACGCCTTCGACGACGCCCTGGTGTTGACCGGCGTGCTCGGGTCCGCGTTGGGGCGGGCCCGCGAACTCGACATCTGGCTGCCCGTGCGCCCCGTCAGCCGGCGCCGCTGGCCGAACGGCCGGGTGACCCACGACGAGCTGCGCCCGCTCAAGGCGCTGGCCACCCGGATGCCGTGCCCCTATCTCAACCCCGGGCCGTATGTCCGTGGCCGGCCGCTGGTCCAGGGCATGCGGGTTGCGCTGGCTGCCGAGGTGCGGCGCACCCACGAGGAGCTCGTCGAGCGGATCCTGCACGCCGGGCTGGCCTACACCGATGTCGTCGACCTCGAGACCTCGCTGGTGGTCTGCAACGCCGCCCCTCCCGAGCAGGGCAAGGGGTTCCAGGCTCGGCAGCTGGGGGTTCCGGTGGTGTCCGACGCGCAGTTCATGGACGGTGTGGGCACCGTGATCGGCGGCGCCAGCATGGCGGAGTTCGTCGACGCCAGCAGCGCCGACGACCAGCTCGCGCTGTTCTGATCGGCCGCCGCTGCGATTAGGGGCCGCCGCGCCAGTGTTCGATGCGGTGATGGTCAGGCGTGAAGCCGTGATTCACACCCCACAGCACGGCCTGAGTGCGGCTACCGACGCCGAGCTTTCGATAGATGGTTCGAATGTAGGACTTCACGGTGTTGGGGCTCAGGTAGGTCAATCGGGCGACATCGGCGTTGCTCTTGCCCTGGGTGATCAGCGCCAGGATCTCCGCTTCGCGGTCGCTGAGCCCTTCGCCGCGACCCGGCCAGTCCAGCCCGGGCGCGCTGCGCGCCCGCGCCGCAACATCGCTGACAACCACCTCCCCGGAGTGCACGGCCTCTAAGGCGGCGACCAGCTCGCGGGCCGGGAGGGTCTTCGACAGGTAGCCGTGCGCTCCGTGTTGCCGTGCGCTTTCGACGAGGTCGGGGTGAAAGTTCCAGGTGTAGACCACCACTCGGCGGGCTCGAGGGTTGGCGATGAGAACTCCGATCTCTTCGTGATCGGATTCGGGTTGAGCGAATGAGTCGTACAGCGCGATGTCGACGGCATCGCTGACGGGCATGGTGGAATCGAGTTCTGCAATCACCACGCGGTCGCGGTACGGGTCAAGCATGTTGGCCACACCCTTCACCACGATGTCGTAGTCATCGACGAGCGCGACCGTGATTGGCGCACGGGTGGATGCCGACATGCCGGGAAGATTACCTACTTTGGGGTGTATTGGTACCCCCCTTAGGGGTGGTCGACTGAACGCAGCGTCGGGCAACCGGCCAAACAATTCAGTCAGGCAACTCGAGGGGAAGACTCAATCATGATCATTCTCGGCATCATCCTGCTGATCGCGGGATTTCTGCTCAAGATGTCCATCCTGTGGACCATCGGGATCGTCTTGGTCGTCATCGGCGCGATTCTGGCAGTCCTCGGTAACGCTGGGCGCGCAGTCGGCGGTCGGCGGCACTACTTCTGACCCGACCCCGTGGACCAGGCCCGGGCCAACCGGACGTGGTGCATTCAGGAATTCACGTTTGCAGCCACGGGCCCTCGGCTATTCGACACGGGTATGAGAGGAGGAGGAAATGGCTATATGGCAATGGTTTTTCGTAGCGGCCGGCGTTCTCGTCTTGCTGACCGCGGTGCTCTTGGCGGCAAGCTTCGTCAGACGGCGTAACAAAACCCAGCGGCTAAAGCAGCACTACGGCCGTGAGTACGAACGGCTGGTAGCCGAGGCCGGGGACCCGGCGGCGGCGGAAGCGGAACTTACTGCCCGAGAACGCAATCGAGAGAAGCTCGACGTCATCCCGTTGACGCCGTCGGCTCTATCGGACTTCACCACCCGCTGGAATCAGGTTCAGACCGGGTTCGTCGACAATCCGTCGACCGCCGTCGGCGTCGCAGATCGTCTGGTGACCGAGGTGATGCGCGAACGGGGTTACCCCGTCGACGATTTCGATCGGCGGGCAGCCGACATCTCGGTAGATCACCCGGAGATCGTCGAGAACTACCGCACCGCGCACGGTATCCATCTGTCCCAACAACGCGGTGATGTCAGCACCGAGCAGCAGCGTGAGGCGTTCGTGCACTACCGGGCGCTGTTCACGACGTTGCTCGCAACCAAAGACAAGGACACATCACAGGAGGCAAGCGCATGACTACGCACCAGCAAGAAGCACCGAGCGATTCTCACGAGGAGTCGCAGACCGTGGCCGAACCATCATCACCATCAGCCGAACCGCCGACAGGCGTTGACGCTCCGGTGGCGGCTGCCCAACAGCATTCGGTCGACGAGCGCGAATCATCAACGACGGAAATGCTTTTCGCCGACGACGATCTCACCGAAATGCGCGGCCGGTGGGCCGCTGTGCAAGCCGCGTTCGTCGACGACCCCAAGGATTGCGTCCAAAAGGCCGATGTCTTGGTGTCCGATCTGGTCGATCAGCTCACGACGGGCTTCGCCCACGCGCGTTCGCGTCTGGAAGAGCAGTGGGATCGCGGCGAAGAAGCGTCGACCGAGGACCTGCGCGTTGCCCTGATGCACTACCGCGAGTTCTTCGAGCGGTTGCTCGCCGTATAAGACACGGTTCATGCCAGGCCTCGCCGCCCAGCGCTATGGCGGCGGGGCCTGGTCGGATCTGCAACCTGACGAGTTCGCGCCGGTAGTGCCCTCAGCCGCGGGATGCGCGGTTGACCGCCGACACCACCGCACGCAGCGAGGCGGTGGTGATCGACGGGGCGATGCCCACCCCCCACACCGTGCGGCCGCCCACCGACGCCTCCACGTAGGCCGCGGCCTGCGCGTCGTCGCCGGAGCTCATCGCGTGTTCGGAGTAGTCCAGGACGGCGACGTCGAATCCGACATCGCCCAATGCGTGGACGAACGCGGCGAGCGGGCCGTTGCCCGCACCGCTGATCTCGGTCTCCGCCCCGTTGATCTTGACGGTCGCGGCGATCCGGGTGGGGCCGCCGTCTTCCTCCGAGGCGTCGACACGCTGCTTGATCCGTTCCAGCGGCAGGATCGGCGCCAGGTACTCCTCGGAGAACGCGTCCCACATCTCCTTCGGCGACACCTCGCCGCCCTCCCCATCGGCGATCTTCTGGATCACCTGCGAGAACTCGATCTGCAGCCGTCGCGGCAGGGCCAGGCCGTGGTCGGCCTTCATGATGTAGGCCACCCCACCCTTGCCGGACTGGGAGTTGACCCGGATCACCGCCTCGTAGGTGCGTCCGACATCGCGCGGGTCGATCGGCAGATACGGCACCTGCCAGAGCATGTCCTCGACATCGCTGTCCGCGGCGTCGGCGTCCGCCTTCATCTGGTCCAGGCCCTTGTTGATGGCGTCCTGGTGGCTGCCCGAGAACGCGGTGTACACCAGATCGCCGCCGTAGGGGTGCCGCTCGTGCACCGGCAGCTGGTTGCAGTACTCGACCGTGCGGCGGATCTCGTCGATGTTGGAGAAGTCGATCTGCGGGTCCACACCTCGGGAGAACAGGTTCAGCCCCAGCGTCACCAGGCACACGTTTCCGGTGCGCTCACCATTGCCGAACAGGCAGCCCTCGATCCGGTCGGCACCCGCCTGGTAGCCCAATTCGGCTGCGGCGACAGCGGTTCCGCGGTCGTTGTGCGGATGCAAGCTCAGGATCACCGACTCCCGGTTGGCCAGGTTGCGGCTCATCCACTCGATCGAGTCGGCGTAGACGTTGGGGGTGGCCATCTCCACGGTGGCGGGCAGATTGAAGATGATCGGGCGCTCCGGCGTCGGCGCGATGATTTCGCCGACGGCGTCGCAGACCTGCTTGGCGTACTCCAATTCCGTTCCGGTGTAGGACTCCGGCGAATATTCGAACCGCCATTGCGTGTCCGGGTATTTGGCCGCCTCTTCGACGCATTTGCGCGCGCCGTCGGTCGCGATCGCCTGTACCGCGGCCCGATCGGCGCGAAATACCACGCGGCGCTGCAGGATTGACGTCGAGTTGTAGAAGTGCACGATCGCGCGATGCACGCCGCGGCACGCCTCGAAGGTGCGCTCGATCAGTTCCGGGCGGCACTGCGTCAGTACCTGGATGGTGACGTCGTCGGGAATGGCGCCGTCGGTGATGATCTCGCGCACGAAGTCGAAGTCGGTCTGGCTGGCCGACGGGAACCCGACTTCAATCTCCTTGTAGCCCATGGCAACCAGCAGGTCGAACATGCGGCGCTTGCGGGCGGGGCTCATCGGGTCGATCAGTGCCTGGTTGCCGTCGCGCAGATCCACCGCGCACCACAACGGTGCCCGGCTGGTGACGCGGTCCGGCCAGGTGCGGTCGCCGAGTGCGATGGGCTCCACTTCGTCGGCGAAGGGGCGGTATCGGTTGATCCGCATCGACGAGCCGCGCTGCGGATTCCACGCGGGCTGATCGGGCCGGGGTGGGCCCGCGGGCTTTTGGACGGTGCGGGCGGAAGTGTAGGAGTCCGGGTTGGCGGGCTGCGAAAAGTTGGTCACGGTAGTTGCTCCGGGGATGTCAGAAGGGACTTCAGACCGGCGCATCGCGAAACACCCGCGACGGGAAGCCGGTCTGGATCAGACCCCGTCGCGGCGTCCGAGAAGGAGCACCCGCTGCACGCTGTGAACTCTACCGCGCTCAGCGCCCAGGCGAAAACTACGCCCAAGCGAGACCAAAACCGCAGGCTGCAGCGCTCGCCAGCGGGTCAAAAAACAAGATGCGCCGCCACGTATCCTGTTGTGAACTTGAACCACGTCTGTGGGTGGGAAGGCAAGGCAGGAAACAGTGGCGCTCGTCGTACAAAAGTACGGCGGATCTTCGGTGGCCGACGCCGACCGGATCCGCCGTGTCGCGGAACGCATCGTCGAGACCAAGAAACAGGGCAACGACGTCGTCGTCGTGGTCTCGGCGATGGGCGATACCACCGATGACCTGCTGGATCTGGCGCAGCAGGTGTGCCCCGTACCGCCTGCCCGCGAACTGGACATGCTGCTGACCGCCGGGGAGCGGATCTCCAACGCGCTGGTAGCCATGGCGGTCGAATCGCTCGGGGCCCGCGCCCGCTCGTTCACCGGCTCGCAGGCCGGGGTGATCACCACCGGCACGCACGGCAACGCGAAGATCATCGACGTCACGCCGACGCGCTTGCAGTCCGCGCTCGAGCAGGGCGATGTGGTGTTGGTCGCGGGCTTCCAGGGTGTGAGCCAGGACAGCCGGGACGTCACCACACTGGGCCGTGGCGGCTCCGACACCACGGCCGTGGCGCTGGCCGCGGCGCTGAAAGCCGACGTCTGCGAGATCTACACCGACGTGGACGGCATCTTCAGCGCGGACCCGCGCATCGTGCCCAACGCCCGCAAGCTCGACGCCGTGACCTTCGAGGAAATGCTCGAGATGGCCGCGTGCGGCGCCAAGGTGCTGATGCTGCGCTGCGTGGAGTACGCCCGTCGCTACAACCTTCCGGTGCACGTCAGGTCGTCGTACTCGGACAAGCTAGGCACCGTCGTTGTCGGATCGATCAAGGACATATCCATGGAAAGCCCCCTTCTGACCGGCGTCGCCCACGACCGCAGCGAGGCCAAGGTGACGGTCGTCGGTATCCCGGACATCCCCGGGTATGCGGCCCGCGTCTTCCGGGCGGTCGCCGAGGCCGACGTGAACATCGACATGGTGTTGCAGAACGTGTCCAAGGTCGAGGACGGCAAGACCGACATCACGTTCACCTGCTCGCGCGACAGCGGGCCCACCGCGGTGGCCAAGCTGGACGCCCTCAAGGACGAGATCGGCTTCACCCAGTTGCTCTACGACGACCACATCGGCAAGGTGTCGCTGATCGGCGCGGGCATGCGCAGCCATCCCGGCGTCACGGCAACCTTCTGTGAGGCGCTGGCCGAGGTGGGCGTCAACATCGAGCTGATCTCCACCTCCGAGATCCGGATCTCGGTGCTGTGCCGAGACACCGAATTAGATAAGGCGGTCGTGGCGTTGCACGAGGCGTTCGGCCTCGGCGGCGAGGAGGAGGCCACGGTGTATGCGGGGACGGGTCGATAGATATGGGCGCGAATAGCGTGTCGATAGGCGTAGTAGGCGCCACCGGCCAAGTAGGCCAGGTGATGCGCAATCTGCTCGAGGAGCGCGACTTCCCGGCGAGCACGGTGCGGTTCTTCGCGTCCGCCCGCTCGCAGGGTCGCAAACTGCCCTTCCGCGGCCAGGAGATCGAGGTCGAGGACGCCGCGACGGCGGACCCGAGCGGCCTGGACATCGCGCTGTTCTCGGCCGGCAAGACGATGTCGCTGGTGCAGGCGCCGCGGTTCGCGGCCGCCGGAGTGACGGTGATCGATAACTCGTCGGCCTGGCGCAAGGACCCCGAGGTGCCGTTGGTGGTCTCCGAGGTGAACTTCGCGAGGGATGTCGCAACCGGCGCCCGGTCCCTCAAGAAAGGCATCATCGCCAACCCGAACTGCACCACGATGGCCGCGATGCCGGTGCTGATGCCGCTGCACGAGGAAGCTCAGTTGCGGCGTCTGGTGGTGTCGAGCTACCAGGCGGTATCCGGCAGCGGATTGGCCGGTGTCGAAGAGCTGGCGTCGCAGGCACGCGCGGTGATCGACGACGCCGAGCAGCTGGTGCACGACGGTCGTGCGCTGCAGTTCCCGGCGCCGAAGACCTATGTCGCGCCGATCGCCTTCAATGTGCTGCCACTGGCCGGTTCGTTGGTGGACGACGGCTCCGGAGAGACCGACGAGGACCAGAAGCTGCGGCACGAGAGCCGCAAGATTCTCGGCATTCCCGATCTGCTGGTGAGCGGCACCTGCGTGCGGGTTCCGGTGTTCACCGGCCACTCGCTGTCCATCAACGCCGAGTTCGCCCGGCCCCTCTCGCCCGAGCGGGCCCGAGAATTGCTCAGCGCCGCCCCGGGCGTGAAACTTGTCGACGTGCCAACAGCTTTGGATGCCGCGGGCGTCGACGACTCGTTGGTGGGCCGGATTCGCCACGACCCCGGGGTGCCCGACGGGCGCGGCCTGGCGCTGTTCGTCTCGGGGGACAACCTGCGCAAGGGCGCGGCGCTCAACACCATTCAGATCGCCGAGCTGCTGGCCGCGGAACTCTGAGTCGTTGGGGGTGAGTGGCGCGCGTGCCCCGCTGCTCACTGCGCTGTGTTTGATTGCGCCGCAAGTTGTTTCGATCGCGCATGCCGATCCACCGGCGCCTGTCCCGCAGCCGATCGTGCAGCCACTGGCACCAGGCCAGGTGTTGCGAATGGGGCCGACGGCCGGAACCGGCACTCCCACAGGCGATTACGGCATCGGCGCCACCGATCTCTGCGAATTCCTCGAGTTTCCGACCGAGCTGCTGCAGGTCTGCGGAGATAGCTTCGCCGGGCAGGGCGTGGGGTTCGGCGGTTGGTACGCGCCGATCGCGCTTCATGTCGACACGTCGTCCGTCGACGACCCCGCCGGGGTGCGCTACACCGGGGTCACCGGGATCACCAAGCCGCTGCTGGCCGACCCCACGCCTTCGGGGGATTCGCAACTGCCCGCCGGGGTGGTGCAGATCAACCGGCGTAACTACCTAATGGTCACCACGACAAAGGATCTCAAGCCGCAGAACTCTCGGCTGGTGGTGGCCGAAGCGGCGCGCGGAGGATGGCAGACAGTCGCCGGGTCGAAGCGCGACGCCACGTATCAGGGGGGTTCGCAGACCCAGATCAGCGGGTATTACGACCCGATCCCGACCGCCGATTCACCGAGCGGCTGGGTGTACGTCGTGGCCAACAGCTTTACCCGCAGTCAGTCGGCGGTGCTGTATCGGGTTGCGCCGCAAAACTTTACGGACCGGTCGCGATGGCAGGGCTGGGCGGCCGGACCCGGTGGCGGCTGGAACAAGCCGCCGACGCCGCTGTGGCCCGACCAAGTGGGGGAGATGTCCATCCGGCAGATCGACGGCAAAGCGGTGCTGTCCTACTTCAACGCCAGCAACGGCAACATGGAGGTCCGGGTGGCCAACGACCCGACGTCGCTGGGCGAGGCGCCGGTGACCACGCTCGTCCAGCACGACGAGTGGCCCGAGCCGGCGGAGAGCCTGCCGCCGCCGACCGATAACCGGCTCGCCCAACCGTATGGCGGCTACATTTCGCCCGGTTCCACGCTCGACGAGCTGCGAATCTTCGTCAGCCAGTGGGACACTCGTGCGCGGGTCGCCGCGCCCTACCGGGTGATCCAATTCGCGGTGAACCCGTTCAAACCCGAGTAGCTGCTCAGCCGGCCGCCTCGGCGAGACCGGCGGCCAGGTCGGCACCGACGATGCCCCGAGCCCATTGCGCGATTCCGGCCGGATTGAGCTGGGGTTGGATCCCCGCCGTCCCGGCCAGGCCCGGCGTGGCCGCGGCCGCGGGTGCCGCCCCGACGCCGCTCGACGAGGCCGCAGCGATCGGGGTGGTGGTGATGGAAACGACGCCTTGCAGGTTGGTGATGGTGGCGCCACCGGCGCCGACTGTGACGGTAACGGCGGAGTTGCCGACGGCCCCGACAACACTGAGCGCTGAGGCACTACCGGGGACGGTTACCGAGCCGCTGACGACCGTGCCTTCGACGACCTGACCGGCGGCGACTGGGGTGAGCGTGACGGGGCCGGCACCCGCGGACACTGTGGCACCCACGGGGTAGACGGTGCCGTCCGCCGCGACGGCGCCGGAACTGAAATTGAGGATGATGCTGCTGCCGGCGTTGAGGATGATCGAAGATTCGCTGCCGACCCCGGCGCCGGGTCCGGCGGTAACACTGCCGCTGCCGATGTAGGCGACAGAACCGGGCTCCAGGGTCACGGCGCTGCCCGCCGGGGCGGTCACGGTGTCGCCGACGGGGATGTTGGCCGAGGCGAGCTGAGTGGCCTGCGACGAGGCGAGTTGGATCGTGGACTGGGTGCGGCCGCTGGTCGCGTCGGCGGCGGCCCGCGCGGCCGCGTCGGCCTGGTCTGCCTGGCCGTTCGGGTTGGTGGTCTGCGCTGGTTCGTCGAATGGTTCTAGGGTGCTGGCGGTTTGGGCCGCGGCGGCGTAGCCGTACATGGCGCTGGCGTCTTGGATCCACATCGCGGTGTACTGCGCTTCGGTCGCCGCGATCGCCGGGGTGTTCTGCCCGAAGAAGTTCGTCGCGACCAGCACCGTCAGCCGCATCCGGTTCTCCGCGACGACCGGCGGGGGCACCGTCATGCCGAACGCGGCCTCGTAGGCAGCTGCCGCGGCGTACGCCCCGGCGGCGGTCCGTGCGGCCTGCGCGGCGCTGGCTTGCAGCCACGTCACCTGGCGGGTCGCCGCTGCCGCCATCCGCATCGAGGAGGGGCCCAACCATCGGCCGGCCAGGCCCGAGATCTCCGATGAGTAGCCGCCGGCGGCCGACTCCAGCTGGACGGCCACCGCGTCCCAGCCGGCCGCCGCCGCCAACATCGGCCCCGAGCCCGGCCCGGTGTACATCAGTCCCGAGTTGACCTCCGGCGGCAGCAAAGCAAAGTCCATGTCTTATCCCTTTTCTGAGCTAAGAGCGGCGATGTGCTCGGCACACTAACGTGTGTCTAATAGCGCCCGCGTAAATATTCAGTGGCCGAGCGCTGAAACTCGCCCGAAACCGTGGTGCGCCGGAAACGTTGCTGCGATGGGCTTTCGAGACCAAGCCGGACTAGCGACTCAACCGACCTTGCCCAGGCCGGCGGCGAGGTCGGCTTCCCGCTCGGCCCGGCCAGGCGGCGGCCTCGGGTGCGGCAGCCGGCACCCCCGATGCGCACGGGGCAGCGGGAAGGACCACGACTGCGCCGTTTGGCCTGGTGATCGCGGGTTTTCAGCTCACAGCTGCTACATAAGTAGCGCATAGCCAGAACCACTGTTACCCCCCGCACCATTTGTCTCATGAGTGAAACATCTGAAACCCCCACTGTGCGGTCCTCGACCGCAACCGCCCCGGCGCCGGCAGAGCCGGTCGTCGTCCACCGGACCCCCAGGGTCTTCCAGGCGGCCGCCTATGTCGCCATCGTTGCCGGAACCGTGTTCGTCCTTGCCGTCATCTTCTTCACCGGCTTCATGCTCGGTAAGTCGACCGGGCACCACGGCCACGGCCACCACCACAAGCACCACGCGATGGTGCATCCGCACCGCTTCGGCGGGCCGGGTGGCCCGGGCGGTCCGGGGTGGCCCGGCGCGAACCAGCAGCCGGGTGGACCCGCGGCCGTGCCGCCGGGTGCTCCGGGGCCCAGCCAGGTTCCGTCGTCCGTCGCTCCGTCTCGCACGCCGTAGTCGAGACATCTCAATCCTGCGGATGCTCACGGGGTAACAGGAGGACTCCGGGGGGCCACTAATTTCACACGCAGTAGCCCGGCGCTCACCCCCGAGCGCCGGGCTACCAGTGGTTTCGGCGTTACCCGCTCCTTGATCGCATTCGGGTTAATTCACAGCAACTTTGTCGCCGGATTCTGTTGCAGCAGTTGCATTCAGGGGCAGTATTCAAGGCATGAGTGAAACACCTGAACGAGGCATACAGCCGGCGGCCGTCGACACGGCTCCGCCCCCACCGCCGCATCTGGTCAAGCCACCCAAGGTCTATACGGCCGCCGCGTGGGTCGTGATCGTTGCGGGGATCGTCTTCATCTTGTCGGTCGTCTTCTTCTCCGGCGCCATGATCTTCGGATATCACAACCACCACTGCGGCCATCACCACGGCCAGATGTGGAAGCCCGGCGGCCCGGGCGGCCCGGGACCGTGGCAATACGGCGGACCGGGTGGCCCCGCGATGATGCCGCCCTACCAGTACGGTCCGCCTCCGGGCTACGGTCCCGGTGGTCCCGGTGGCCCCGGTGGTCCCGGCGCCGGCCCGAGTGGTCCGGCCGGACCCGCTCCGGCGACCAGTGCCCCCGCTCCCGCACCGCGTCCCTAGCACCGATACGGCGAACGGCCCGGCGTCCCATCGAGGGGTGCCGGGCTGTTTCATGCACTCAAAGCGCTTGCCACCGATTCGGGTTCACACTGGGTGGGTACACGTCGCACGGCCCTCGGATTCAGTCCAGTTAGCGAGGAGATGGCGAGATGACGGAGCGCTTCACCACGACCGATGCGGGCATTGCCGCGCCCAGTGACGACCAGTCGTTGACGGTCGGCCCCGACGGTCCGATCCTGCTGCAGGATCACTACTTGATCGAGCAGATGGCGCAGTTCAATCGGGAACGCATCCCGGAGCGTCAACCGCACGCCAAGGGTGGCGGCGCCTTCGGTCATTTCGAGGTGACCAACGACGTCAGCCAGTACACCAGGGCCGCGGTGTTCCAGCCCGGCACCAAAACCGAGATGCTGGCCAGGTTTTCGACCGTGGCCGGCGAACGCGGCAGCCCAGACACCTGGCGGGACCCACGCGGATTCGCGCTGAAGTTCTACACGTCCGAGGGCAACTTCGACATGGTTGGCAACAACACCCCCGTGTTCTTCATGCGCGACCCGCTCAAGTTCCAACACTTCATCCGGTCGCAGAAACGCTTGCAGGCCAGCAACGTTCGCGACCACAACATGCAGTGGGACTTCTGGAGTCTGTCGCCGGAATCCGCGCACCAGGTGACCTGGCTGATGGGCGACCGCGGAATCCCCAAGACCTGGCGGAATATGAACGGCTACAGCAGCCACACCTACAGCTGGATCAACGCCGGCGGTGAAATCTTCTGGGTGAAGTATCACTTCATCACCGATCAGGGCGTCGAGTTCCTGACCCAGGAGGACGCCGACCAATTGGCCGGTGCGGACGGCGATTACCACCAGCGGGACCTCTACGAGTCGATCGAGAGTGGCAACTTCCCGAGCTGGACGCTGAAGATGCAGATCATGCCGTACGAGGATGCCAAGACCTACCGGTTCAACCCGTTCGACCTCACCAAGGTGTGGCCGCACGGCGACTACCCGCTGATCGACGTCGGCAAGATGACGTTGAACCGCAACGTCACGGACTACCACACCGAGATCGAGCAGGCCGCGTTCGAGCCGAATAACACCGTGCCCGGCACCGGTCTCAGCCCGGACAAGATGCTGCAGGCTCGTGGCTTCTCCTACTCCGACGCGCATCGCGCCCGGTTGGGGGCCAACTACCGGCAGATTCCGGTCAACGAACCGAAGGTGGAGGTCAACAGCTACTCCAAAGACGGCGCGATGCGGATGAAGAATGCGTCGGATCCGGTGTATGCGCCCAACTCCTACGGCGGCCCGCACGCGGACCCGCAGCGCGCCGCGGAGATCCGTTGGCATGCCGACGGAGACATGGTCCGGGCGGCCTACACGCTGCACGCCGAGGACGACGACTTCGGGCAGGCCGGCACGATGGTGCGTGAGGTTCTCGATGACGAGGCCCGAGACCGATTGGCCCACAACATCATTGGGCACGTATCCAAGGGCGTCAAAGAACCGGTGCTGTCCCGGGTCTTCGAGTACTGGCGCAACGTCGACCCCGATCTCGGTAAGAAGGTCGAGGAGGGAATTCGGTCTCAATAGTTTTGGCGTCGCACGTCGAGTTGTTGGGTGAATCTGGTCGCCCTGGCATGATCGAGATTCATGATGCGGATCTCCGCTATGGCGGTAAGCGTCGGTCTGGGCTTGGGGGCGGTTTCGGGCGTGCCCATCGCGGCGGCCCGTCCATCCGATCCCGGGGTGGTCTCGTATGCGGTCCTCGGCAAGGGATCGGTCGGCAATATCGTCGGCGGGCCGATGGGGTGGGAAGCGGTGTTCACCGCACCGGTGCAGGGCTTCTTCGTCGACTTGGCCGACTGCAACAACTGGGCCGACATCGGGCTGCCCGATGTGTACAACGATCCCGACCTGGCGTCCTTCAACGGGGCCACGTCGCAGACCTCGGCCAACGATCAGACGCATCTGGTCAAGCAGGCCGTCGGCGTATTCGCCACCAACGACGCCGCGGACCGGGCATTCCACCGACTGGTGGACCGAACCGGGGGTTGCTCCGGCCAGACCACCACGATGCACCTGGATAACGGGCAGACGCAGGTGTGGTCATTTGCCGGCGTACCGGCCACCGCGACCGACGCCAACTGGACCAAGCAAGAAGCGGGCACCGATCGCCGCTGCTTCAATCAAACCCGGCTGCGCGAAAACGTGTTGCTGCAGGCGAAGGTTTGCCAGTCTGGCAACGCGGGACCCGCGGTCAACGTGCTGGCCGGGGCGATGCAAAACGCACTCGGGCAATAATCGGTCAATTTGGGTATGTGTGTAAGCCGTGCGGCGCGAATCTGCGGGACCGGGAATATGTCGGGGCGATCTGGAAGATGAAGAGACGGCGGCTATCGTTCGGATAGCTGCCCAACGTGGCGCTCGGCCCGGTGATGTTCCGGTGGGGTCGGGCCCGGAGGGATCGTGATATGACGCTCGCCGCTCTCACCGCCGCGGCCTCGCAGCTAGATGCCGCCCGCCCGGCCGACGCCGAGTTGGCCAGTTCCGAGGAAGCCGCCCAGTACATCGCCGATGGCTGCTTGATCGACGGCCCGCTGGGGCGGGTCGGTCTGGAGATGGAGGCGCATTGCGTCGACCCGGTCGATCCCTACCGACGGCCGGGCTGGGACGAAATCACCGAGGTCATCGACCAGCTACCGCCACTGCCCGCGGGCAGTGCGGTGACCGTGGAGCCGGGTGGCGCGGTTGAGCTGTCCGGCCCGCCGGGGGACGGCGTCGTCGCCGCCATCGAAGCGATGAAAAACGACCAGGCCGTGCTGCGCAAAGCGTTCGCCAATGCCGGGCTGGGCCTGGTCTTTCTGGGCGCTGACCCGCTGCGGGCGCCCAAGCGCGTCAATCCGGGCGCGCGCTATCGCGCGATGGAGGAGTTCTTCGCCGCCAGCAACTCCGCCGAGGCGGGTGCCGCGATGATGACGTCGACCGCCTCGGTTCAGGTCAACCTGGACGCCGGGCCGCAGGCAGGCTGGGCGGCGCGGGTCCGGCTGGCGCACGCGCTGGGCCCCACGATGATCGCGATCGCCGCCAACTCCCCGATGCTGGGCGGCGACTTCTCCGGGTGGGTGTCCACGCGGCAGTGGGTGTGGGGCCAGATGGACTCCGCGCGCTGCGGGCCCATCCTGGGCGCCAGCGGTGACGACCCCGGCACCGACTGGGCGCGCTACGCGCTGAAGGCGCCGGTGATGATGGTGCACAACCCGGAGGTCCCGAACTTTAGAGCGCTCACCCACTACATGTCCTTCGCCGATTGGGCGGACGGCTCGGCGCGGCTCTGCGACCGCCGGCCCACCCTCGCCGATCTCGACTATCACCTGACCACGCTGTTCCCGCCGGTGCGTCCCAGACAATGGCTGGAAATCCGCTACCTCGACAGCGCACCGGACGCCTACTGGCCCGCGATCGCATTCACGCTGGCCGCGCTGCTCGACGACCCGGTCGCGGCCGACGCCGCCGCCGCGGCGGTCGAACCGGTGGCCACCGCGTGGGACAACGCGGCCCGGCTCGGCCTCAGTGACCGGCGTTTGCACGAGGCCGCCATCTCCTGTGTGGCGATCGCGGCCGCGAAGGCGCCGCCCGAGCTCACCGACGCGATGGAACGGCTGATCCGCGCCGTCGAGCGGGGCCGATGTCCCGGCGATGACTTCTCCGACCAGGTGATCGACCAAGGCATCGCGGCCACCGTGTCGCAGTTGGCGCAAGGGGGCTTGTGACTTTCCCCGATGATTCCGAGCCGTTCTCCACAAGCGGGAGGTACCCCCAGCGCCCGGCTACGCCGCGCTTGCGATCGTCATGCCGGGAACGGATCGCCGACGATCTGGAGCGGGCGCGCACGCGCACGCTGCGGCTCGTCGATTTCGACGACGCCGAACTGCGTCGCCAGTACGACCCGTTGATGAGCCCGCTGGTGTGGGACCTCGCGCACATCGGTCAGCAGGAGGAACTGTGGCTGCTGCGCGGTGGTGACCCGAGTCGCCCGGGGATGCTGGATCCTTCGGTCGAAGGTCTCTACGACGCCTTCGAACACTCCCGCGCCAGTCGCGCCGATTTGCCGCTTCTTTCCCCGGACCAAGCCCGATCTTATTGCCGCACAGTGCGTTCCGCTGCCCTGGATGCGCTGGACGCATTGCCCGACGACCCCGCCGGAGAGCGTGCGGCCTTCGTCTACGCGATGGTGGTCAGCCACGAAAACCAGCACGACGAAACGATGCTGCAGGCGTTGAACCTGCGCCCCGGTGCCGCGCTGCTGCGCGACCCCGCCACCTTGCCCGCGGGCCGGGCGGGCCTGGCCGGGACGTCGGTGCTGGTGCCCGGTGGCCCCTTCGTACTGGGCGTCGACGCCACCACCGACCCGTTCTCGTTGGACAACGAGCGCCCCTCCCACATCGTCGATTTGCCGCCGTTCCGCATCGGCCGGGTCCCGGTCACCAACGGCGAATGGCAACAGTTCATCGCCGACGGCGGCTACCGCGAACGGCGGTGGTGGTCCGAGCGCGGCTGGGAGCACCGCTGCGGCGCGGGGCTTAGCGCGCCGCAATTCTGGGGGTCCGACGGGCGCACCCGCACCCGCTTCGGCTACGTCGAAGAGATTCCGGCCGACGAGCCGGTGCAGCACGTCACCTACTTCGAGGCCGAGGCGTACGCGGCCTGGGCGGGCGCGCGGCTGCCCACCGAAATGGAATGGGAGAAGGCCTGCGCGTGGGACCCCGTCACCGAGTCCCGGCGCCGCTATCCCTGGGGAGCGCAGGACCCGTCGCCGGAGTTCGCCAACCTGGGCGGTACCGCACTGCGGCCGGCACCGGTCGGTGCCTATCCATCCGGGGCGTCGGCCTATGGCGTCGAGCAGATGCTGGGCGACGTCTGGGAGTGGACCAGTTCACCGTTGCGGCCGTGGCCCGGTTTCGTCCCGATGATCTACGACCGCTACTCGGAGCCGTTCTTCGACGGCGACTACCGGATTCTGCGCGGCGGATCGTGGGCCGTCGAATCCGCGATCCTGCGGCCCAGTTTCCGCAACTGGGACCACCCGATCCGTCGTCAGATCTTCTCCGGAGTACGGCTGGCCTGGGATGTCCCCGACGCGGGGGACTGCGGCTGATGTGCCGTCACCTCGGCTGGCTCGGCGCCGACGTCAGCGTCTCCTCGCTGATCCTCGATCCGCCGTTCGGCCTGCGCGTGCAGTCGTATTCCCCGCGCCGCCAAAAGCACGGCCTGATGAACGCCGACGGGTGGGGCGTCGGGTTTTTCGATCGTTCGTCTGGAGGCCTTCCAGAAGGCGGGGTACCGCGGCGCTGGCGCAGCACCGCGCCGCTGTGGGGCGACACGTCGTTGGAATCGGTCGCGCCCGCGCTGCGCAGCGGCTGCGTGGTGGCCGCGGTGCGCTCGGCGACCGTCGGCATGCCGCTCGATGTCAGCGCGACGGCGCCGTTCACCGACGGACAGTGGCTGCTGTCGCACAACGGCGTCGTCGATCGCAGCGTCCTGCCCATGACCGCGACGGCCGAATCCGTTTGCGACAGTGCGATGTTGGCGGCCACCATATTCTCGCTGGGGCTCGATGTGCTCGGCGCGACCATCGCGCAGATCGGCACCCTGGACCCCAACGCCCGGCTTAACATCTTGGCCGCCAACGGTTCTCGAATGCTGGCCACCGCCTGGGGGGACACCCTGGCCATCCTGCGCCGCGACGACGGTGTGGTGCTGGCCAGCGAGCCCTACAACGACGACTCCGAATGGGAGGACGTACCCGACCACCACCTTGTCGAAGTGAGCACTAAAGGCGTAACGATGACCCCGCTGGACGAGCCGAAAGGATTTTGATGACACTGACGTTGTCCAACCATCTCGCCGCCGACTCGGCGTACCACGCATTGCGCCGCGACGCATTCGACGGTCTGCAGCGCACGCCGAAGTCCTTGCCGCCCAAGTGGTTTTACGATTCGGTGGGCAGTGAGCTTTTCGATCAGATCACCCGCTTGCCGGAGTATTACCCGACGCGGGCCGAGGCGGAGATCCTGCGCGGCCGGGCCGCCGAAATCGCCTCGGCCAGCGCGGCCGACACCCTGGTCGAACTCGGCAGTGGCACCTCGGAGAAGACTCGTCTGCTGCTGGACGCGCTGCACGGCCGCGGATCGCTGCGCCGTTACGTACCGTTCGACGTTGACTCGACGATCTTGTCGACCGCGGCGGCCGCCATCCAGCAAGAGTATGCGGGCGTCGAAATCAAAGCTGTCTGCGGCGATTTCGAGGAGCACCTCGGCGAGATTCCCAGCGGCGGCCGGCGCCTGTTCGTGTTTCTCGGGTCGACGATCGGCAACCTCACGCCCGGCCCGCGCGCCGAATTCCTCAAGTCCCTCGCCGACGTGATGCAACCCGACGACACCCTGCTGCTGGGCACTGACCTGGTCAAGGACACCGGTCGGTTGTTGCGCGCCTACGACGACTCAGCCGGAGTGACGGCCCGGTTCAACCGCAATGTGCTCGCGGTCGTCAACCGGGAACTCGACGCCGATTTCGATGTCGACGCCTTCCGGCACGTGGCGCGCTGGAACGCCGACGAGGAACGCATCGAGATGTGGTTGCGAACCGACCGGGCGCAGACGGTCAAGGTCGGTGCTCTCGACCTGACCGTCGAGTTCGCTGCCGGCGAGGAGCTGCTCACCGAGGTGTCGAGCAAGTTCCACCCGGGTGGAGTGAGCGCCGAATTGGCTGGCGCGGGACTGCGTCGTGTTCGGTGGTGGACCGATGCCGCAGGCGATTTCGGGTTGTCGTTAGCAGTCAAGTGAGCGATGGCGGGTCGCTGGCCGACCGATGGCGGGAGGCCCGCCCACCCGTAGCCGGTTTACACCTGGACAGCGCCGCCTGTTCGCGCCAGAGTTACGCGGCCATCGACGCCGCCGCGCAGCATGCCCGCCACGAGGCGGAGGTCGGCGGATATGTGGCCGCGCAGGCCGCGGCGCCGACGCTCGACGCCGGGCGAGCCGCGTTCGCCGCGCTAGCCGGGATGACCGACGCCGAGGTCGTCTACACCACGGGATCGCTGCACGCGCTGGATCTGCTGCTGGGCAGCTGGCCCGCCGACCGCCGGAGGTTGGCCTGCCTGCCCGGCGAATACGGACCCAACCTCGCCGTGATGGCGGCCCACGGATTCGACCGGCAGTTGTTGCCGGCCCTCGAGGATGGCCGGCTGGCGCTCGACGACGCGGCCTACGCCCTGGAGGAAGACCCGCCCGATTTCGTCCACCTGACCCCGGTGGCCAGCCATAGCGGTGTCGTGCAACCGATTTCGATGATCGCGAAACTGTGCCGAGAGTTGGGACTGCCGCTGGTGATCGACGCCGCCCAGGCGCTGGCCCAGGTCGACTGCGCGGTCGGCGCCGACGCCACCTACTCCTCGTCGCGCAAATGGATCGCCGGTCCGCGTGGGGTGGGCTTCCTGGCGGTGCAGCCCGACCTGATGCAGCGGCTCCATCCCCGACTGTCCGCACCGGAGTGGTCCGGGTCGTTCTCGGTGGCCCAGCAGCTCGAGTTCGGCGAAGCCAATGTCGCTGCGCGCGTCGGAGTTTCGGTGGCGCTGGGCGAGCATCTGGCGTTCGGGCCCGACGCGGTGCGTGCGCGCCTGGCCGAACTCGGCAGCATCAGCCGGACGACGCTGGCAGACGTGCCGGGGTGGGTGGTGATCGAAGAGGTCGAAGAGCCAAGTGCCATCACCACGTTGGCGCCGGTCGACGGCGTCGACCCGCAGGTGGTACGGGAATGGCTGCTCGCCGAGCGGCGAATCCTGACCACCTACGCCGGCGTGCAGCGGGCGCCACTCGAGATGACCGCGCCGCGGCTGCGGATCTCGCCGCACGCGGACACCACCGCCGACGATCTGGAAATCTTCGCCGAAGCGCTGATCGCCGCGACGGCCGCAACGGCCACCTGACGGACGCCGCGATGTCCACCCTGACCTGGATCGGCGTACCCGGTAACGAAAGCGATTGGACCGCACTGGGATTCGTTGTCGAGGATGACGCGATCCGCATCGGGCGGGTGGCCTGTGTGCTGACCGGCGAGCGGGGCTGGGGGTTCGACGAAATCTGCGCGCGGCCCGATGCCCTCGGGGTACCGACGACGGTCCACCCACCGGTGACCGGCGCGGTGCACCCCTGCGGTGTCACCCATGTGGACCACATCGTCTACACGGTGCGCGAATTGGACACTGCCATCACCGCTCTCACTGCGGTGCTGGGCGCACCGCCGCGTCGACGGTTTCACCCGCGGGGTGCCCAAGGACCCGAGATGGCGTTCTACCGCGTCGGGGACGGCTTCATCGAGGTGGTCGCCGCAGGCACCGAGCCGGCACTGATCGGGCTCGCGCTATGGTCTCCGGACCCCGACGCCACCGTCACGGCTATCCGTGCTGCCGGCGGTCCGATCGGTGATCCGAAACCCGCGGTGCAGGGTGGGCGGATCGCCAGCGTATGGCAGGGCCACCTGGACTGGGGCCTGGCCATTATGGGGCCGTGAGCTGGATCAGTCTGCCTTGTGCGCCGTCAGTAGATAAGCGGGAAGCTTCATCCGTCCCTTGTCGTCGCGGTCGTGCGGCGGGAACCGAAACGGCGCGTCGGGCAGGTCGGGGATATTCGCGTGGATGTAGGCGGGCCGAATCTCGTCGATCGCCCAGTACTTGCTCACCGCGGCGCGTAACTCGTCCTCGTCCACCTCGTTGGGCTTGGAGTCCATCTCGGCGGGGAAGGCACCCTTGGCGAACACCAGCACGTAATAGTTGGCGCCCGGGGCGGCCGCGCGGTGCACCGAGCGTAGGTAGTCGTCGCGGCTCTCGACCGGCAGCGAGTGAAACAGCGTGCTGTCGGCGATCGTCGCGAACCGGCCCTCAGAACCGGGCGGGTAGCCGGTGAACGAGGTGATGTCGGCCTGGACGAAGCTGGCGGTGCTCAAGCCCCGTTCCTCGGCGGTCTTGGTGGCCGCCGCGACAGCAGTAGGCGTGAGGTCGATGCCCACCACCGTGTAGCCCTGGGCGGCCAACGTCAACGACAGCTCGGCGACGCCGCAACCGGCATCCAGCACGTCGCTGTGGAACCGCCCGGCCGCGATCAATGCGGCCAATTCGGGCTGTGGCTCACCGATATTCCACGGCGGAGGCCCCTCGAACCCGCCCTGCTCGCGATAGGCGCTGTCCCAGTCCATTACCTCGTCGGGTGTCATGAAATCCAACCTACCCGCGGCTAGCAGGGCCAGGTGTGGACCGGCTCGTTGGCGTGCATGTGGTCGCAATACCGGCGCAGCATCTGCGCCAGCGCCGCGCGCCGCGTCATGCCGGAGTCCTGCAGTGCGCGCACCGTTGCCACCTGCCAGCTGGCGCCGTTGCGGCCGGCCTTGGCGCGGCCCTCGATGACACCGAGGAAACGATCGCGCACCTCGGCGTCCACGCCCCACCGGCGCAGTCCTTCGTCGGCGATCGGCAACAGCGTGTCGAGCACCAACTTGGTCGCCGCCACTTCACCCAGACCGGGCCAATGCAGCACGGTGTCCATCCCGTGGCGGGCCGCTTCGAGGAAATTATGATGCGCCGCAGCGAAACTCATCTTCGTCCACAGCGGGTTCTCGTCCTCGGACAAGGTGCGCAGCGTGCCGTAGTAGAACGCGGAGTTGGCCAGCATGTCGATGACGGTGGGCCCGGCCGGCAACACCCGATTCTCCAACCGCAGGTGCGGGCGCCCGTCGCTCACGTCGTACACCGGCCGGTTCCATCGGTACACGGTGCCGTTGTGCAAGCGAAGTTCGGCAAGCTGCGGGATGCGGCCGGCGGCCAACTCGGCGGCCGGATCCTCGTCGGACAGCTCGGGCAGCAGGGACGGAAAGTAACGGATGTTCTCTTTGAACAGATCGAGGATCGAACTGATCCAGCGCTCGCCGAACCACACTCGTGGCCGTACCCCTTGCGTCTTGAGTTCCTCGGGCCGGGTGTCGGTGGACTGCGAGAACACCTCGACACGGGTCTCCGACCACAGCTGATGACCGAAGAAGTAGGGCGAGTTGGCGCCCAGCGCCAGCTGCGGGCCGGCCATCACCTGCGCCGCGTTCCAGTTCGGGGCGAAGTCGTCGGGAGCGACCTGCAAGTGCAATTGCATACTGGTGCAAGCGGATTCGGGAGCGATGGTGACCGATTCCCAACTCAGTGGCTCCGGGCCCGAGATATGTATCGGAATGTCCTCACCGCGCGCATTGAAGATCGAGTCGTTCAGCGCGGCGTACCGCGCCGAATCGCTCATCCAACCGTCGCGGGACAGATGCTCGGGCATCAGCGTGGGCAGGATGCCGATCATCACGATGCGGGTGCCCTGTGCGCCGGCCTTGGTCTGCGCATCGTTGAGGCTGGCCCGCACTTCTGCCTCCAGGTCCAGCCCGGTATGGCCGGGCAGCGGCCGGGGAGGGACGTTGAATTCGATGTTGTAGGCGCCTAATTCCTTCTGGTAGGCCGGATCTGCGATGGCATCGAGCACGGGCCGATTCGACATGGCGGGCTGATAGTCGGCATCGACGAGATTGCATTCGATTTCCATGCCGGTCAGCGGGCGGTCGGAGTCGAACCGTGACTGGGCAAGCATCGTCTCGAAGACGTCCAGACACAGCTGCACCTTGCGCCGGTACTCCCGCGCGTGTGCGCGGTCATACGTGGTGCGCTTGACCTCTTCGCCCACATCGCCGATGCAACAGGGTTACCGGCGGTAACGCAAGAGCGGCGCGGCGGATTTCGCCGCCGCGTGCGCGCCCGGTCGTCGCGAATCGGGTCGGTTAGCTGCAGGTCTGGTGGGCCGGTCCACCATCATGGACGATGGCAGGAACGTGTCGCAGTTCACGACGAAGGAGACAGGTGGCCGAGTTCGTCGCAGCTATTGATCAAGGCACCACCAGCACCCGCTGCATGATTTTCGATCACGACGGCGCCGAGGTCGCACGTCATCAGCTCGAGCACGAGCAGATCCTGCCGCAGGCCGGCTGGGTCGAGCACAATCCGATCGAGATCTGGGAACGTACCTCCTCGGTGTTGATGTCGGTGCTGAACACCTCGAAGTTCTCGACGAAAGACATTGCCGCGCTGGGAATTACAAACCAACGCGAGACGACTCTGGTGTGGAATCGGCGTACCGGCCGCCCGTATTACAACGCGATCGTGTGGCAGGACACCCGTACCGACCGGATCGCGTCGGCGCTGGACCGCGACGGGCGTGGCGACGTGATTCGGCGCAAGGCCGGCCTGCCCCCGGCCACCTATTTCTCCGGCGGGAAGCTGCAATGGATCCTGGACAACGTCGACGGCGTGCGCGCGGCGGCCGAAAGTGGTGACGCCCTGTTCGGCACCGCGGACACCTGGGTGTTGTGGAATCTGACCGGCGGTGCCCGGGGCGGGGTACACGTCACCGACGTGACCAATGCCAGCCGGACCATGCTGATGGACCTGGAAACGCTGGACTGGGACGACGAGCTGTTGTCGTTCTTCTCGATTCCGCGCGCGATGCTGCCGGCGATCGCGTCGTCGTCGCCCACGCAGCCCTACGGCGTCACGTCGGCAGATGGGCCGCTCGGCGCCGAGGTGCCGATCACCGGCGTGCTGGGTGACCAGCATGCCGCGATGGTCGGGCAGGTATGTCTGTCCGCGGGAGAGGCGAAAAACACCTACGGCACCGGCAATTTCCTGCTGCTCAATACCGGCGAGACCATCGTGCGCTCCGACAACGGTCTGCTGACCACGGTCTGTTACCAGTTCGGGGACGCCAAACCCGTCTACGCGCTGGAGGGTTCGATCGCGGTCACCGGCTCGGCGGTGCAGTGGCTGCGCGATCAGCTGGGCATCATCAGCGGTGCCGCGCAAAGCGAATGGCTGGCCCGCGAGGTTCCCGACAACGGCGGGGTGTACTTCGTCCCGGCGTTCTCCGGGTTGTTCGCCCCGTACTGGCGTTCCGATGCGCGCGGTGTGATCGTCGGGCTGTCGCGGTACAACACCAACGCGCATCTGGCCCGCGCGACGCTGGAGGCGATCTGTTACCAGAGCCGCGACGTGGTGGACGCGATGGCCGCGGATTCCGGTGTGCGCCTTGAGGTGCTGAAAGTCGACGGCGGCATCACCGGCAACGAGCTGTGCATGCAGATCCAGGCCGACGTGCTGGGCGTGGACGTGGTGCGGCCGGTGGTCGCCGAGACCACCGCGCTGGGCGCCGCCTACGCGGCCGGGTTGGCGGTCGGGTTCTGGGCCGATCCGTCCGATCTGCGTGCCAACTGGCAGGAAGACAAGCGGTGGACGCCGAAATGGGACGACGACCAGCGCGCCGAGGGATATGCGGGGTGGCGCAAGGCCGTGCAGCGCACGCTGGATTGGGTCGACGTCTCGTAGCGAAATGCCCGCCGGCGCATGGCCGACGGGCATTTCCTAGTGCAACGGTCAGTCCTCGCCGAGGATGCCGTAGACCTCGCGGCGCGCATTGTTCAGGATCTCGCTGATGCGCTGCTGCTGCTCGGCGGAGGCGGTGTGCGCGGATTGCGCGACCGCTCCGAACAGCTGGCCGATGGCCGACCGCAGATTCATCTGACCGGGGTCGGCGCCTTCGGCGATCTCGTCCCACGGCGGCGTCCCGACCTTCTCGGCAGCCGCACGCCCTTCTTCGGTCAGCTCGAAAAGCTTTTTGCTGCCGTCGCTTTGGCTTGCGGAGATCAGGCCCTCGTCGTCGAGCAGCTGCAGCGTCGGGTACACCGAGCCGGGGCTGGGCTTCCAGATCCCGTTGCTGCGTTCGGCGATCTGCTGGATCATCTCGTAGCCGTGCATCGGCCGCTCGGCGAGCAGTGCCAGGATGGCCGCCCGCACGTCACCGCGCTTGCCGCGGTTGTGGCCGCCGCGACGCCAGCCGCCGCGTCGTCCGCCGGGGCCGAAACCGAACCCGGGGCCGAAGCCCGGCCCGAAGCCGGGGCCGAAGCCCGGCCCGAAGCCGGGGCCAAAGCCCTGATCGCCGGCCTGGTCGCGGAGGTTTTCGAGGAATTCGCGTCGGGCCTGGCGCCGGGCGCCGTGCAGGGCCCGCCTTTGTCCGGGGCCGTGTCCGGGGCCGAAGCCGAATCCGGTGCCGGGGTGACCGCTGAATGGTCCCTCTGGGGGAGTGAATGGATTGCTCATTGTTTGTAGTCCTCAATGTTCTCGGGGTAGCGCACCGTTTGTGCGCTTCGGAATATCACGATATATCGTAAACGATCGCGATGCAACGGTGGAATTCGGTCGGTGGCTGTTCGGACCGGCCTTCTGTGGCCCTGAACTGCAGAAAAGTACCCTCGCCGGGGCTTCGTTTGCCCAGGATGGGTGACGGGTACGGACTTCGGGATGGACGCAGAGAACTCCAACGTCACGTTCGACAGCGACACGCACAGCACGGTGTCGGCGCGGAGCGGCAGCGGCCACGACCGGCCCGTGTGGCCGTGGGTGAACTGGGGCTTGGCGTTGTCGACGGTCCCGGCCGCCGCGATCGTCATGCTCTTCGCGCTCGGCGCGGTGATGAGTACCGGCGGATGCACCGACCACCGCTGCCCCCACCTGGGCGGCGGGATCGATTTCGGCGTGGCCTTTTACGGGGCGCCGTTGGTGGCCTTCGTCGTCATCCTGATCACGTTTTTCACGGCCAAGCGCCGCGGCGGCATTGCGGTGCCGCTGTTCGGCTGGGCGTTATTGGTCGCCGATGTGGCGCTGATGGCGGCCACGGTCGCGAGCTGACTAGCGCGGCGGCGCGAAGCCGCCCGTTTGCTGTTCCGGCTGCGGCAGCGTCGCCTGCGGTGCTGCCGGCTGCGGCCAGGGGACCGGCGCAGGCTGGCGTGGCATGGCTGTCGGCGGTGCGGCGGGCCATCCGGGCGGTGCCTGAAACTGCGGCCCGGCAGTCCAGGGTCCCGTCGGGGGGCCCGGCGGCATTGCGGTGCGCAACCGCGCCAGCTCGCGGCGGTGGCGCTCGGCCAGGACGGCAGCCAGGACCAGCTCGGGGGGAGTGCCGGGCGGGGGCGGCGGCGCGATCCGGGAGACCACGTCACCGGCGATTCGGTATGACATCTGCATGCGCAGCTGCGGGTCGAGTTGGTGTGCGCGGGAAAGGAATTGGCGTGCGACTTCGGCCTGGCCGGCATCGAGATTCGACAACTGCAGCGACGACGCCCACCACGCCAGCGACGGAGGCATCATCGGCGGCGGCCCTAAACGTGGCCCGCGTTCACTGACAACGACCGTCCCGGCGAAGATGTCGCCGACGCGCTTGGCTTTCGACGAGAAAATGCTGCAGATCACGGCCGGGCTCCCGGCGAGCATCCAGATCTCCACCACCGATGCCAGCGCGCGAAAAAGGGCCTGCCGGAAGCGTTCTGGGCCGCCGTCGTCGGCCACCACGCGCAAGCCCATGATGATCTTGCCCACCGAGCGGCCCCGGGTGGCCGTTTCGAATGCCATCGGATAGCCGACCATTACCAGCACCGTGAAGATGATCAGGATGGCCCCGCTCAGCGCGCCGTCGAATTGTGTCAGCGTGGCCGCCCAGAGCATCAGCCCGACGATGTACAAGAGGAAGATCACCGTGATGTCGATCAGCGCGCTCAGGGCTCGCACCGGCAGCTGGGCGATCTGCACGTCCAGCACCACGGCGTCCCCGGTCACCACCTCCGACATAACACCGAACGGTACAGGTTCGCTGGGTGTGACCGGCTGCGGTCGGTGGCCCCGAAACACCGATTAGGCTGCCAAGGTGGACGTCGACGCATTCGTGCTGACCCATCGCCCAACCTGGGACCGGCTTGACCAGTTGATCAAGCGGCGCAGGTCGCTGACGGGGGCGGAGGTCGACGAGCTCGTCGAGCTTTACCAGCGAGTGTCCACGCATCTGTCCATGCTGCGGTCGGCGTCCTCGGATTCGCTGATGATCGGTCGACTGTCCAGCCTGATCGCGCGCGCCCGCTCCGCGGTCACGGGTGCCCATGCGCCACTGACCAGCACGTTCACCAGGTTCTGGACGGTGTCCTTTCCGGTGACCGCCTACCGCGCCTGGCGGTGGTGGTTGGCCACCGCGGTGGCCTTCCTCGGCGTCGCGGTGATCATCGCGGTCTGGGTGGCGAACAATCCCGATGTGCAGGCCGCGGTCGGAACACCCAGCGACATCGACCATTTGGTCAACCACGACATCGCCGAGTATTACAGCGAACACCCCGCCGCGGCGTTCGCCCTACAGGTCTGGGTGAACAACTCCTGGGTCTCTGCCCAATGCATCGCGTTTTCGGTGTTGTTGGGCCTGCCGATTCCGTTCGTGCTGTTCCAGAACGCCGCCAACCTGGGTTTGATTGCAGGGCTGATGTTTCAGGCCGGCAAGGGCGGCATCCTGTTGGGTTTGCTGCTTCCGCATGGGCTGCTGGAGCTGACCGCGGTGTTCCTGTCCGGGGCAGCGGGGATGCGACTGGGGTGGTCGGTGATATCGCCCGGAGATCGGCCCCGCGGACAGGTGCTCGCCGAACAGGGCCGGGCCGTCGTGTCGGTAGCGATTGGACTCGTCGGGGTCCTGCTGGTGTCCGGGTTGATCGAAGCGATGGTGACGCCGTCACCCTTGCCGACGTTTATTCGTATCGCTATCGGGGTCCTCGCCGAGGCGGCGTTCCTGACGTACGTCATCTACTTCGGGCGCCGCGCCGTAAAGGCCGGGGAGACCGGCGATATCGACGATGCGCCCGACGTCGTTCCGACCCGCTGAAACTTACAGCCGCCCGGTCGCTTTCATCGCCAAGTAACGGTCGGCCAGCGCGGGCGCCAATTCGTCGGGTGGCGCGTCGACGACTTCCACCCCGCTTTGACGCAACCGTGTCGCGATCGCGCGGCGGTCGTTGCGGGAGCGTTCGGCGGCCGCCGCGTCGTAGACCGCCGCCGCATCCGAACGCCCGGTGGCCATTTGGTCCACCCGCGGATCGGAGACCGCGGCGACCAGCAGATGGTGTTTGGACGACAGCTGCGGTAACACCGGCAGCAGTCCCTCGTCCAGAGCGGTGGCGTTGAGGTCGGTCAGCAGCACCACCAGCGACCGCCGCCGGGTACGCCGCGCGATCGCGGCAACCATTGCACGCCAATCTGATTCGACCAGAGTGGGCTGCAGCGGGGCCATCGCCTCGACCAGCTGGGCGAGCAACTCGGTACGCGATGCACCGAACACGCCGGCCCGGCTCAACCGGTCATGAGCGAGGAAGTCCACATGATCGCCGGCCCGCGATGCGAGCGCCGCCAGCAGCAGTGCGGCGTCCATCGACCAGTCCAGCCGGGGCCAGCCCGCGGGGTCGGCTCCTGGACCAGAAGAAGTCGGATCGACGCCGACGCGGCCCGCCGCCATGCGCCCGGTGTCCAGCACGATCACCACCCGCCGGTCACGTTCGGGCCGCCAGGTGCGGACCATGACGTCGGCACGCCGCGCCGACGCACGCCAGTCGATCGACCGCACGTCGTCGCCGACGACATACTCTCGCAGCGAGTCGAATTCGGTGCCCTGGCCGCGGATCAGCGTCGGCAGCAGCCCGTCGATCTCACGCAGTTTGGCCAGCCGCGACGGCAGGTGCTTGCGCGACAAGAACGGCGGCAGTACCCGGACCTGACCGGGCACCGGCTGCGAACCCTGCCGTCCCGCCAACCCCAGCGGTCCGATCGACCGGGCGGTGACCACCGCCGCGCGCTGATCGCCGCGGCGGACCGGTCGCAGCTGCGTCTGGACATGCTGAGATTGGCCGGCCGCGACCTTCACCGCGTGAACGCGCGGTTCGGCGCGCGCGCTGGGCGGCCATGCATCGCGGACCTGGCCGCGGAACCGGCGGGGGCCGTCGTTGTGGATCTCCAGCTTCATGTCCACCGGTTGGCCAAGCCGCACCGAGCTGTTCGGCGAACGGACATAACGCAGTTTGCGAGTACTCGCGGCCAGCGCGATATCGACAGCCACCACGGCCGCCAGCGCCGCCAACAGCGCCTCGAAAACCTTTGCCGGCCAAGGAGAGAGCGCGATCGGAATGATGCAGATCAGCGCCACCAGGCCGGTGCGCCCAGTCAGGATCACTAGCGCGGCACCGGAACCGATGCCAAGATGCCGTCGAGCACTCCGTCGGGTGTCGCGCCCTCGAGTTCGGCTTCGGGACGAAGCATCACCCGGTGCCGCAGCGTCGCGCGGGCCATCGCCTTCACGTCGTCGGGAGTCACGTAGTTCCGGCCGGACAGCCACGCCCAGGAGCGTGCGGTACCCAGCAGGGCCGTCGCACCACGCGGTGAGACGCCAAGTTGTAATGCGGGGGAGGAGCGGGTGGCCCCGACGATGTCGACGATGTAGCCCAAAACCTCGTCAGCGATCAGAACATGTTGCACCGCTTCGCGTCCGGCGGCCAGCTCGGCAGGCCCGGCGACCGGTTTGACCGCCGACAGGTCGCGGGGATCGAAGCCGTGCGCATGCCGGCTGAGGATGGCGATTTCGGAATCACGGGACGGCAGCGTCACATTCAGCTTGAGCAGGAACCGGTCGAGCTGGGCTTCCGGCAACTGATAGGTGCCTTCGTATTCGATGGGGTTCTGGGTGGCCGCGACGATGAAGGGGTCTGGCAGTGGCCGGGATTCGCCGTCCACGCTGACCTGCCGTTCCTCCATTGCTTCGAGCAGAGCGGCCTGCGTCTTCGGCGGGGTGCGGTTGATCTCGTCTGCCAGCAGCAGATTGGTGAATACCGGGCCGGGGCGGAATGCGAACTCGGCGGTGCGAGCGTCGTACACCAGTGAGCCGGTGACATCGCCTGGCATCAGGTCGGGGGTGAACTGCACCCGCTTGAATTCCAGTTGCAGTGCCGCGGCCAGCGTCCGCACCAGGAGCGTCTTGGCCACTCCCGGAACACCTTCCAGCAGCACATGGCCGCGGCACAACAGCGCGATCACTAGGCCGCTGATCACCCCTTCCTGTCCGACGACGGCCTTGGCGAGTTCGCCGCGCAACGCCAGCAGCGCGTCGCGCGCCGAGTCGGCGGCCGGGGATGGTACGGAAGCGGCTTGTTGGGCCGAGGGGGACTGCGTCACGAGTTGGTGACCTGCCTTTCGATTTCGTCGAGCGCATGGGCGAGTTGGAGCAAGTCGTTGTCGGTGCCCGGCGGTGGGCCGAACAGTTGGTGGGAAACAAATCCCGCGTCTATCCCGGTGCGTTGGGCGACGGTCATCACCACCGCCTGCGCCGGTGCGCCGGCGCCCAAGCCCAGCCGGGGCAGCAGCCGCTGCAGTGCCGCGGTGCGCAGCGCGGCGGCGGCCCGATCGCGTGCGCGGCGGGATCGGTACAGCCGGCCGCGGCCCTCCACGGTCTCCGAGGCGCGCACCACGACAGGCAGGTCCTCGGCTACCAGCGGACCGGGCCGGCGGGCCTTCCACAGCGCAACCAGCAGCACGACGACCCACAGCTGCCAGAAGATCCAGTTCACGTTGTCCGGAATCAGTTCGAAAATCGATGTGGCGGAGCTTGTTTCACCTTCGATGTGGTGCGGCGCGTACCAAATCAAGCGGGGGCGGTCGCCCGCGAGATTCATCGCCAGCGCGGCATTGCCCGCCTGCGTCAGGGCTTGGTTGGTCATGAAGTCGCTGCTTCCGACCGCAGTGACGGTTCGCCCGTTGTCCCGGAAGCGAATCAGCACGCCGTCGTAGCAGCGGGTGATCACCCGGGTGTCTTTGACGTCGAACGTGTCGGCGGGTCCGAAGCGAACCGATCCGGCTCGAGTGGCCTCGCGCAGCGTGCAGTTCGGATCGCTGTCGAAGGAACTGGCGCCCGAGATACGCACGCCGGGCAGCAGAGCCTCGCGGGTTCGCGCCGTTGGTTCGACCAGGAGCAGATCGCCGGGTGCCTTGGCCAGCCGCTCCAGCATGTCATCGGACAGATACTGGCTCTGCGCCAACAGGATTTGCGTGTCGGGGCGGGCCGCGTGTTCGACGTCGGCGAGGTTGTGGGCCACGACGACGTCGACACCGCCGTCGCGCAGCAGGGTGACCAACGCGTGGGCGCCGTCGGTTCCGGTGGACTCCGCGTCCAGACGGGCACCCGGTCGCGGCGCGGTCAGGTAGGCACCGAGCCAGGCGATGGCGGCCAGCACAACGAGTGTGAGGACGACGCCGCGCCACGATCGCCAACGGCCGGTGGTCGCGATCGCGGGTTGAGATGCAGTGGCCATCAACGCACCTGAGCCCATGATTCGACCGGGCTGTAGTGCCCCGCCGTGGATGCGGTGGCAGGCGCGCGCATCCGCAAATGGTCGTCGAGGTCGGCGATCATCTGGTAGGCGGACTGGGTCCCGGGTACCTCGCCGTACGTGACATCGTTGAAAGCCGTTGCCGCTTGGGACAATTCGCCGGTCAGATGAGGCAGCACCTCGCCGGCGTCTCGGGCCAGCTCGTTGGCGGTGCGCCCGGGCGCCGGGTTCAGCACCCCGGTCTCTTCGAGCTGGCGCGCGATGGCGCGCAACCGGTGACGAATGGCTGCGGTCCAGTTTCCGTCCGCTGCATAGCGCTCCGCTGTCTGGCGATGCTGGGCCGCGGTCAGCTGGGCGGCTTCGAACAACTGGTAGTCACCGCGGCGCCTGCCGCGCATGGTGCGTCGCGCGGTGTGGATGGCAACGACGATTGCGATGGCCAGCAGGGTGAGCAGCACCGCGGTGGTCAACCAGCCACCGGGGAGCGAGGAAGTCTTCTGCAACAGCCGGTACAGCAACTCGTTGATCCAATCCATGAGCTGCTGAGTCGCGGACGCCTTGGTATAGATCGGCTTGCTGAGCTCGTCGGCTGCGGCCTGGTGTGCGGCATCGCGGTCGATGTCGATAGAAGGCACTGTCGTCCTCGCTCAGCCGGCCAATGGCCGTGTCAGCCAAAGGTTGTCGGTCGAGGCAGCCGCGTACGGCCCGCTCGCCGCACCGGATTGCAGCACCAGATCGAATGCCTCGGCCCGGATGCGGCGATCGGTGTAGAGCAGCACGATGACGCCGGCGTTGAACGGCGCCGTGATGATCTGGCCGATCGCCGATCCGATCGACGTGATCATGGTGCCCAGGAGCAGGACTCCGGTGGACGGCATTCCGGCCAGCATCACCTGCCCGACGATGCTGAACGGTGCGCTGATCGCGCCGGAGACGACACCCGCCACGATGAAAGTCAGCACCCGGATACCCAGCACTCGCCAGAAGCCATTGCGAAGCAGCGCAAAGGATCTGGTGATCGCGTCGAGGACGGGCAGCCGCTCGAGCACGATCAGCACCGGTGCGAACAGCACGACCATGTACAGGTACACCATCAACGCGATCAGGACGAAGAACATCGGGATACCGATCAGCACCGCCGCGGCCCCGTTGCCGATGGCCGCGATCAACGCGATGATCACGGCGGCGAGCCCGAACAGTGCGGCCACGACGGCGGCTTCCAGCAGCGCCAAGCCGAGCAACGGGAGCAGCCGTCCACGGATCTTGGCCCACGTCTCGCCGATCGTGATCGACGATCCGAACACCGCCCGCCCGACGATGACGGTGAGCATTCCGGACAGCAGCATGCTGCCCAGCCAGGTGACCAGCAAGCCGACACCCATCGAGCCGAACCACGCGCCGACCACTCCCCAGTTCATTTCTGCCGAACGATCGCTGGTGAGTCCGCCGAACGCGGCGATGGGACCCACGGTCGCGACCAACGAAATGATCTGCATCACCACAACGACGATGGCCGTCAATCCCAGCGTGGCCTTCGGGTTGGTGCGGATGTAGCCGACCGCGCCGTTGAAGATGTCGCTGAGGCTCAGCGGCCGCAGTGGGATGATTCCGGGTTTGATCGCTCCCGGGGCCAGCTGCGGCGAGCCGTACTGCGACCCGTAGCCGTACTGCGGCCCGTAGCCGGGTGGTGGTCCGTAGCCCGGCGGGGGGCCGTAACCGGGTGGTGGTCCGTAGCCCGGTGGGGGCCCGTAGCCGGGCGGGGGGCCGTAACCAGGTGGGGGCCCGTAGCCGGGCGGGGGTCCATAACCAGGGGGTGGTCCGTAGGCAGGCTGCGACCCGAATCCGGGCGGTGGACCGCCGTAGGCCGGTGGCGGGCCATACGCCGGCGGAAAGGCGTCGGGCGCGGGCCCTCCCGGGGGAGGGCCAGCTGGATAGCCAGGAGGTAGGGCGCTCACCGGGTCCAGCAGCCGTCGTCGTTCGTCATGGGCTCCATCCTGTCGGCGGTCGGGGGTTTTCTCAATCTTCCCCGGTGTCCGGTCCCGCCCCCGCTGGCCTGCACAGTCCGGGCGCGTAGCGTCTCTGAGCATGGCGGAACTCAAAACCCGGCTCCGGGCGGACCTCACCGTGGCAATGAAGACCCAGGATAAGTTGCGGACCGCGACCCTGCGCATGTTGCTGGCCGCTATCCAGACCGAGGAAGTTTCCGGCAAGGAAGCCCGGGAGCTCTCCGATGACGAAATCCTCAAAGTGTTCGCCCGCGAATCCCGCAAGCGCGGTGAGGCCGCCGAGATTTACACCCAGAACGGCCGCGGCGAGCTGGCCGCCAATGAACACGCCGAGGCCCGGATCATCGACGAGTATCTGCCCACGCCGCTCACCGAGGCGGAGTTAGCCGACGTGGCCGACACCGCCATCGCCCAGGTTGCTGAGGCCATCGGCGAGCGCCCCAGCATGAAACAGATGGGACAGGTCATGAAGGCCGCGACCGCGATCGCGGCCGGCAAGGCCGACGGCTCCCGCCTGTCGGCGGCGGTCAAAGACCGGCTCTGACGACCTGTTCGCTGTTATCTTGTGCCGCAATCGATTTCGCTCCTCGAATAGGCTTGGCCCAACCGGCCGGCCGTTCGGTCAGAACCGGAGATCCTTGCGGGAATTGACCCGGGCGACCTTCGATCCCCAGGAGATCAGCTCCGGGCTGGCGTCGTCGTTGGGAATCTGGCACTCGATCAGCACCGGACCGCCGTGGTGGGCGCGTGCTTGTTCGATCGCCTCGGCCAATTCGCCCGCGGTGGTCGCCGTCAGCCCCAGCCCGCGGCCGTCTTCGGCGTTGAACACATCGACAAGCCCGGCGTAGTTCCAGTTCTTGTAGTAGTTGTACGGACCGTCGTGGATCGCCGATTCGATGACGTAACCGCGGTTGTTGACCAGGAAAATCAGGATCTCCTGACCGTGGCGGATCATGTTCGATACCTCCTGGGCGGTCAGCTGGAAGGATCCGTCGCCGATGACGGAGACCAGCCGGCGGTCGTCCTCCAGGCCCATCGCATAGCCGAAGCTCGCGGGGACTGACCAGCCGATCGAGCCCCACTGCATCTCGATCTCGAACCGGGCGCCGCCGGGCAGTCGGGTGTACATGCCGTTGAGCCAGGAGTCACCGGTCTCGACCAACAGGGTCGTCGCTGAGTCAAGTTCCTCCTCGATCTGGCGCCACATTTCGACACGGCTCAACGGGGCCTGCGGCGGCGCGGCCGCTGCCCGCGGAGCCGGGTTCGCCGTCCCCCGAAGACGCTTGAACTGCGTCAGGGTCGCGCCGTTGGCCGCGACCTTCTTGGCAAGGTCGGACAAAAAGTCGGCCAGCGCGACGCCGGTGAATTCGGCGCCGGGGAACCGAACGCTGTGCGGCTCGGCGTTGATCAGTCGCTGCCGTGGTGGCACTGCGCTGTAGCCCACGGTCGTGTAGTCGCTGAACACCGGGCCGGCGGCCACGATCAAATCCGACCAGTCGACGATGGCCTGGCACTGCGGGCTGCTCACCTCGCCCCAATAGATGCCGGCGTATTGCGGGTGGTCTTCAGGGAAGAAGCCCTTCGCGTTGGGCATGACCGCCACCGCGCACCCCAGCGCCTCGGCAAGTTCGCGGAAAGCGTCAATGGCGCCGAAGGAACGCAGGTGCACTCCTGCCAGCAATATCGGTTTTTTGGCGTTCGCCAGCAGGTCGCAAGCATGCCCGACGGCTTCGGCCAGCATGCGCGCGTTGCTGGGCTGCCCGACCGTCAGCTCCGAGAATGGCGCCGGCGCGGCACACGGGGCGGCCGACAGGTTGCACGGGATCTCGATGTAGGCCGGCTTGCGCTCGCGCAGGGCGGTGCTGATCGCCCGGTCAATCATGGCGGGCGCATTGTCGGGATGCTGAATTCGCACCGCCGCGCAGGTCACCTGACGGAACACCTCGTACTGCGCGGTGAAGTCGTGGGTGCCCATGGTGTGGTGCAGGATGTGGTTCTCCCCCGCGTCATTGGTATTCGGGCTGGAGGACACCATGATGACCGGCAGCCGTTCGGCGTTGGCGCCGGCCACACCGTTCAGCGCGGAGTACGCGCCCACGTTGTAGGTAGTGAACACCGCCCCGACACCGTTGACCCGGGCGTAGCCCTCGGCGGCGTAAGCCGCGTTGAGCTCGTTGCAGCACCCGATCTGCTCGAGGTTCTGGTTTTCCAGCAACTCGTCGAGTAGCACGAGGTTGTAGTCGCCCGGGACCATGAAGTAGTGCTTCAGCCCGATCTGCTCGAGGCGGGCGGCCAGATATTTCCCTACGGTGAAGTCAGTCATGATTGAGTTCCCTTTGCGTTGAGTCGCTTGATAATTGATTACTCGGGCGCGTCGATCGGCACGACGTTGATCAACTTCTTGTTGACGAATTCCCCGATACCGATGGTGGACAACTCGTGCCCGTAGCCCGACAGCTTGATCCCGCCGAAGGGCAGGTCCGGCTTGGTCCAGGTCGGGTGGTTGACGAACACCATGCCGGTCTCGATCCGCTTGGCGACCTCGACGCCGCGTTCGGCGTCCTGAGTGAACACCGAACCGCCCAGACCGAAGTTCGAGTCGTTGGCGATCCGCACCGCGTCGTCCTCGCTGGTCGCCCGGAAGAAGAGCGCGACCGGTCCGAAAAACTCCTGGTAGTAGGCGGGGTTGTCCGGCGTCAGGTCAGTCAGGATGGTCGGCTGCACGAACGCGCCCGTAGTGGGCACCGGTTCACCGAGCGTGATCGCCGTCGCGCCCGCGTCGACCGCGGCCTCGATCTTGTCGTGCAGCTCGTCGGCCGCACCCTGGCTGGACATCGGCGGCAGCGTGGTGTCCGCGTCGAACGGGTCACCCGCCTTGAGCCCGGCCAGCGCGGCCTTGAACTTCTCGAGGAATTCATCGGCGACGTCCTCGACGACGATGATCCGCTTGGAGGCGACGCAGCACTGGCCGCCGTTGTTCATCCGGCCCCACAGCGCCCACCGGACGGTCTTGTCGATATCCGCGTCGTCGAGCACGATCAGCGCGTCCGAGCCGCCCAACTCCATCGTGGACTTCTTGCAGTTCTTGCCCGCGCGGGCCGCGACGACAGAACCCGCGCCCTCGCTACCGGTCAGCGACACCCCACGCACCCGCGGGTCGTCGATCAACATGTTGATTTGGTCCTTGGTCGCAAACAGGTTGGTGTAGACCCCTTCCGGGGCACCGGCCTCCAGCAGCAGCCGCTCGAAGGCGGCCGCCGCCTGCGGCACGTTGGAGGCGTGCTTGACCATGACCACGTTGCCGGCCATCAGGTTGGGCGCCGTCACCCGCGCCAGCTGGTACAAGGGAAAGTTCCACGGCTGGATCCCCAGGATCACGCCGAGCGGGGCGCTGACGAGCATCGCGTTGTCGTTGACGCTCAGAGTGTCGATGCGCTCGGGCGCCAAAAATGCCTCGGCGTTCTGCGCGTAGTACTGGAAGATCTGCGCGCTGAGCGCGACTTCACCCAGGGACTCGTTGTAGAGCTTGCCCATCTCCAGCGTGAGCAGGCGGGCGAAATCGTCGCGCCGTTCGGTGAGGATGGCCGCAGCGCGGTTGCACACGGCGGCGCGCTCGACGAACGACTCCTGGCTCCATGACTCAAAGCTCTTGTGCGCCTGCGCAAGCAGGTTCATCGTCTCCGCGTCGGTCAGGTCATCGAACGTGGCCACTACCTCGTTGTTGTACGGGTTGACGGTCCGGTATGCCATGGTTTCCTCTCCGTTCTTGCCCACCGGCCCTCGGCCGGTGCTCTACGTTCCGTTCGGTGAAATACCGCTCTGCGCAGCCGATTACGCATCGCTGGGGGCGGTGTCGTTTCGAGCATGCGTTGTTCGTATCGGCATGTCGCTACCGCCACCGCCAAATGGCTATACCTGCCAGCCGGTAAATCGCCCGTGCTGCCACCGTTTCGATTGCCACTGACGGCGGAATGGGTGCTAGCGGGTACGGGGGAGTGCGGCTGTCATGACTCGATACGTCCCCGCCGGCGTCGATACTTTTCGATAGAGCGCTGCGAGCCCGCCTCGCAGCGACTTTCGCCGCCGAAGATGCTTTTGCTGAAGGAGTTCATGATGCACGTCGCCACCGTCGTCTTGTCCGTCGTGCTGGCCGCGGAATTCGCATTCACTGGTTTCATCAAGGTGTTGGATACCGCAACCGCGCGCGCCAATGCCGCACATCTGGACATCAGCGAGCGCGCCAGCCGTCTCATCGGTGCCGCCGAACTGGCGGCCGTGGTCGGCCTTCTTGCGGGAGTTGCGATCAAGCCGCTCACGGTTGTGACTGCTGGCGGGCTCGTCGCCTTGATGATCGCAGCGACCGGTTACCACCTCAAGGCCCGTGACACCGGCCTCGCCGTGGCACCCGCGGTGATAACCGGACTGGCGAGCGTCGCATTGCTGGTGCTTGCCATAGTGTCTTAAGCCGACACGAATTGTCCGCAATCACGCTGCACCGCAATGAGATTGACGTGGCCGCCCAGAGCGTCGTGGGTAACGCGTGCCGCGCAGGGCGCCGCCGCGGTGCAAACGAATGGGTGGCGTTAAGATTCGCGCTAGTCGGCGATTTTGAGGGCGGTGGTTGCCGGTGAATGATCGCGTCGACGCGTCGACGTCGTTGTACCAGCTCGCTCGACAACAGACCGCGTTGCGCCGGGTGGCGGAACTGGTCGCTCGCGAGGCCGAACCCGCGGAAGTCTTCACCATGGTGGCCGAGGAGATGGCCAGTTGTGTCGACGCCCACAACGCAACGGTCGCCCGCTTTGACGGTGATGAAATAGTCATCGTCGCGCTGGGACGCCCCGAGATTGAGCTTCGGAACCCGCCGGTGGTAGGTGATCGGTTCCCCCTGGACGGTGACCATGTCGCCGCGATAGTTCGGCGCACCGGCCGTCCGGCCCGAGTAGACAGCCACGAGCACACGCCAGGTGAAGCTGCGGCGCGCATTCGTGCCATCGGGGTCCAATCGATGGTTGCGGTCCCCATCTCGGTGGGTTCGCATCTTTGGGGCGTGGCCGCCGTTGCCTCGCGAACGGGGCCGTTGCCAGCCGACACGGAGGCGCGAATCGCAGACTTCGCCGATCTGGTGGCAACCGCGCTCGCCAACGCCGCGGCGCGTGAACAGTTGAACGCCAGCCGCGACAGCCTCCGTCAGCTCGCAGACGACCTCAGCGTGCTGGCACGGCAGCAGGCCGCGTTGCGCCGGGTGGCGACCTTGGTCGCGCAGGGAGTCAGCCAGGCAGAGGTGTTTGCGGCGGTGGCCGAGGAGATGGCCGGTTGCCTGGATGTGGGTGGTGCCGAGGTGCTGCAGTTCGAGGACAACGGTGCTGCGGTCGTCGTCGTCGCTTCCTTCGCGGGACCCGGGCTACCGCTTTTGTCGGTCGGCGAACGGCTAAGCACCGAGGGCGACAACGTCTCGGCCCAGGTGTGGCAGTCGCGAGGTCCGGCTCGGATGGATATGTTCGACGGCGCCAGCGGTTCGATCGCCAAACGCGTTCGCGAATTGGGCGTGCAATCGCGTGTCGGCGCCCCGATTGTGGTCGACGAGCGGGTGTGGGGGGTAGCCGTCGTCGGCACGACCGAACCGGAAGGTCTGCCGCCAGATGCGGAGGCGCGCATAGCCGAATTCGCCGAGCTCGTCGCAACCGCCATTGCCGCCGCCACCACGCGCCAACAACTAGTCGCCTCGCGGGCGAGGATCGTGGCCGCCGCTGATACCGCCCGTCGCCAGCTGGAACGAGACATTCACGACGGAGCCCAGCAACGGCTGGTCGCCCTGGGACTGAAGCTTCGCCTCGCACAGGATTTGGTCCCAGCCGACTGCGCGGAGCTCAAAGAGGAGCTTTCTCAAGCCGTTTCGGGGTTGACCGACGTCTTCCAGGAGCTGCAGGAGATCTCGCGCGGCATTCACCCCGCGATCTTGTCGACCGGTGGGCTGTCCGCCGGATTCAAGACACTGGCCCGACGTTCGGCGGTGCCCGTCGAACTTGACGTTGCGATCGCGCACCGGTTGCCCGACCCCATCGAGGTGGCCGCGTACTACGTGGTGGCTGAGGCGCTCACCAATGCCGCCAAGCACGCCAAGGCCTCTCGAGTCATGGTGCGTGCGCATGCCACCGATCACGATCTGGTCCTGCTCATCTCAGACGACGGGGTCGGCGGCGCCGACCCGCAAAAGGGTTCCGGGCTCATCGGGCTCAGGGATCGTATCGAAGCACTGGGCGGGCGGATGCAGGTCGCCAGTCCCCCAGGGGGTGGGACGGCATTTGATATCGCTATCCCACACCATCCCAACGGTTGATGAGTGGACAGCGCGAGCAGCCCGCTCGCCTCAGCGGCGGATCCCGGCCCTAAATCCTCTATGCGCCAACGCATTCCATCATCGAACAGATGCTGCTAATCGACCTAGTTGATTGTCGGTGGTGGTTGGGGCTGGAAGGGTTGGTACCACCACCAGTCGGCGCGTTCGCCGGTGGGGCCGGGCCACGGCGGGACATCGGGCGGGGGTTGGGTCGGTGGGCGCGCCAGCGACCCCGGTCTCAATAATCGGCCGGCGTGGTCGGTGACGATGAGAGCGTCCGCGCAGCCGGCGATGGTGATGACGCCTCGGTGGTGCAACCGGTGATGATGGGGGCACACCAACACCAGGTTGGCCAATTCGGTGGGGCCGCCGTCTTCCCAGTGCCGGATGTGATGGGCGTGCAGACCACGTGTGGCCCCGCAGCCAGGAACCGCGCACGTGCGGTCGCGATACTCCAACGCGCGGCGAAGCCGCCGGTTGATCAGCCGCGTCGCGCGGCCGGCGCCAATGACCTCGCCGTGATGTTCGAACCAGACTTCACGGTTGGCATCACAGGTCAGGTATCGGCGTTCGGCGGCGGTGAGCAGCGGACCCAGATGCAGGGTCCCAGTGCGCTGCTCAACGTCGACGTGCACCACCACGGTGGTGTGCTGCCCGTGGGGCCGGCGGGCCGCCTCCGTGTCCCATCCGGCCTCGACCAAGCGCATAAACGCATCGGCGATCGTAGGCAACGGGGGCCGCTGATCCGAAGCGCCCTCGCTGTTGCCGTGATCGTGCTTCCACTCGGCGATCAGGGCGTCACGGTGAGACGCCAAGGCGGCGTCGAACGTCGCCGCGTCGTCGTGGGCAAGGGTGATCCGGTAGCAGCTGCCCTGCTCGTTGGCGGTCGTGGCGATCGAGCGCTCGGGCTCGGTCCTAGGTTCGGGTTCGGGTCGCGGTTCGAGTTTGACCGCGGTGCGCAGCTGATTGACCGTGGCGACTCGCGCGAGCTGCGCGTAGTGCTCATCGGATCCCGCCCCGGCGCGCGCCGCGATGACGCCGACCTGATCCAGCGACAGTCGACCCTCCCGCATGCTCTGCGCGCAGCGCGGAAACTCCGGCAGCCGACGCGCCACGGTGGTGATCGTGTGAGCGTTTGCCGACGAGCAGCCGGTCTTCCACGCCACCAACGCCGGCACCGACCGCGCACCCGTGGCACCGCACAATTGGTCGCGATCGATCTCGGCCACGATCTCCACGACGCGCCCATCAATGGCATTGCGTTGACCGGTTAACTCCGCCAGCTCCTCGAACAGCACCTCAAGACGCTCGCCAGGACGGACTACCACGGCGCCAGCGGATGCGGTCGAAGACATGACGTCATCATCGCATCGGGGTACGACAAATCTCGGCCCGCAAATCCGGCGGGGTGTGACTGCGATCATTCGCAAAGCGGGACAGCTTGATTGGCCGGCGCCAATGCGACGTCGCGGATTGAAAACCAGAATCCTGAATACCCGCTAGCAGGGTATAGCGATTGCCGTCAGCGGCAACGACACGCATGCGCGGACGCGGCATCCTTAATGGCGAGTGCGGTACATGAACTGGCGCACCGGTGAAAGCCCCGACACCAGAACCCTTTCGGGCCACGGTGCCAATCGATTCGAATCTAGGAGCGAGCAATGACCGACCAACTCATCGGCGCCCACAATGGGCTGCACAGCGAGCAGGGCGCGCTGCCGGGTGAGCACCCGGGGCGCTCGGCCAACCCGGTGATCAAGGTCCACGACGTAATCTGGCTGGAGTTCGAGAAGCCGGATCTGGACAAAGCGCAGACGTTCGCGCTGGCATTCGGGTTCAGCGTGGCACTGCGCACCAACGACGAGCTGCACCTGCGTGGCAGCGACCCGGCGGCACCGTGTGTCCTGATTCGCCGCGGCAAGCGTTCGCGGTTCGTCGGCCCGGCGTTCGTCGCCGCCGACGACACCGACCTGCTGCGGCTGGCCGATGCAACCGGGGCCACCGTCCGGCCGCTGCCCGAGACCCTCGGCGGGGTGAGCGTTGACCTGGTCGACCCGAGCGGAATTCCGTTGCGGGTGGTGTCCGGTGTTCACCGGCTCGATGAGCTCGCGTCGCAGCGTCCGCACGTCTTCAACTTCGGGGCCAGTCACGACACCGTCCGGGCGAACGCCACCCAGCGCCCGCCACGGATCCCCGCGCGCGTGCAGCGACTGGGACACATCGTCCTGCAGACGCCCAAGTACATCGAGGCGCTGAACTGGTACCTGGACCACCTGGGTCTGATCGTCAGCGACTTTTGCTACTACCCGGGCCAGCGTGAGCGCGGACCGGTCATGAGCTTCATCCGCTGCGACCGCGGTTCCACCCCGGCCGACCACCACACGCTGGCGATGGCTTTGGGCCCGACGCACCGTTACGTGCACTCGGCTTATCAGGTTTGCGACGTCGACGCACTGGCCGCCGGCGGCGAATACCTGCGCGAGCAAGGCTATTTCCGGTCCTGGGGCATCGGCCGTCACATCCAGGGCAGCCAGATTTTCGATTACTGGCGCGACCCCGAAGGGGATTTCCTGGTCGAGCACTACGCCGACGGTGACATGTTCGACAACAGCCTGGAAGCCGGCTGGGCCCCCCTGACCGCGTCGGGCCTGTACCAGTGGGGCCCACCACCGAGCAAGGACTTCCTCGGCGTCGGCACACCGCGTGAAACCGCACGCGAGGTCGCCTTGATGCTCGATGCGCTGCGCCACGACAACGAGTTCGACGTGTCCGCGCTGCGTGGGCTGTTCAGCGTGAGCAAATCTTAACCGACACAACCCATTTGAAAGAAAGGTTATTCGAAAATGACCGTCTCTATCCTACGCACCGCTGACGCGTGGTGGGTGCAGACTCCCAACGGCGCGGCACGCATCCACACCGGCGCGACCACCACCGCCGAACTGCTCGGCGACCGCCGGGCCATCGATGAGGCCGCCGGGTCGACCGGCACCGTGCCGGTGGCCAACCTCGAACTGCTCTCCCCGGTCACCACGCCGTGCCGCTTGGTGGCCCAGGCCACCAACTACGCCTCGCACGTGCGGGACGTCGGGCGTGACCCGGCCAAGACGCCGCTGACCTTCTTCCGCAAGGCTTCCGGTTCCATCACGGGTCCGTTCGGCGACATCGTCAAGCCGGCCCACGTGAAACTGCTCGACTACGAGCTGGAGATCGGTCTGCTGATCGGTCGCGAGATTCCGGTGGGCACCGAGGTGACCGAGGCCAACCTGGCCGAGTTCGTCCACGGCCTGCTGGTGACCAACGACGTGTCCGCCCGCGACGTGCAGCTCACCAAAGCCCAGTTCTACGAATCGAAGTCGTACCCGACGTTCACCCCGATCGGCCCGGCGCTGGTCCTGGTCGACGCCGACGAACTCAAGCGCTTCGGCGACTTGCGGCTTCAGCTGCGGGTAAACGGCGAACTGCGTCAGAACATGGTGGTCGACGGCGACATGTTGTACCCGCCCGTCGAGGCGCTGCAGGCGCTGGCGAAGTTCCAGAAGCTGGAGGCTGGGGACATCGTGCTCACCGGCACCCCGGTCGGAACCGCGCTTACCGCGCGCGGAGTAGAGAACCCGCACCAGACGGACTTGATGACATTCCTTGCCGCCCAGGCAACCAACCCCAACTATCTGCATCACGGCGACGTCGTGGAGGCCACGGTGGCCACCGATGACGACGCCATCAACCTAGGCACGCAACGCAACAAGGTGGTCACCCGATGAACGCAAGCAGGAACCCACAATCCGACCCGGTCACCCTGCCGGACTTCGTCCCCGTGGTCATCATCGGCGCCGGCCCGACCGGCGTCACCGCGGCCACCCTGCTCGGCCAGTTCGGAATCTCGTGTCTGGTACTCGACCGACATGAATCCGTCTATCCCCTGCCGCGGGCGGTGCACGCAGACGACGAAATCTACCGCATTCTCGCCCGGCTGGGCGTCGCCGACGAGTTCGGCGCACACCGGCGGTCGGCGTTGGGACTTCGGTTGCTGGACAAGGACTTGCGTGTGCTGGCCGAGCTCAAGCGCAGCACCGAGCCCAGCGCCAACGGCTACCCGCAGATGAATATGTTCGACCAGCCCGAGTTGGAAGCGATGATGCGTACCAACCTCAAGCGCTACGACAACGTGGTGTTGCGGGGCGACGTGGAGGTCACCAGCGTGACCCAGAACAAGCCCGGCCGGGTTCGGGTCAGCTTCCTGGACCGCGTCCGAGGTGGGGAGCAGTCCGTCGAGGCAGCCTATGTCTTCGGCTGCGACGGCGCCAACAGCATTGTGCGCGCGTCGATCGGGTCGCAAATGTACGGGCTGCCGTTCCAACAGGACTGGGTGGTCATCGACGTCGACACCGACGCCGAACTCAACCAGTGGGAGGGGTGCCACCAACTGTGCAGCACCCAGCGCGCGGGCACCTACATGCGAGTCGGGCAGACCCGCTACCGCTGGGAGTTCCAGTTGCTCGACGGCGAGACGGCCGCGGACTACCAGACCATCGAGCACATCGAGCCGTTGATCGCGCCCTGGCTGGGTGAGATACCTGCGGAGGAGTTGCGCCTGGTTCGGGTCACCGCCTACACCTTCCGCGCGAAGGTGGCCAGTCGGTGGCGCGACCGTAATGTGTTCGTCCTCGGCGACGCCGCGCACCTCACGCCACCCTTCGTCGGCCAGGGCATGGCGGCGGGCCTTCGGGACGCGCTGAACCTGACCTGGAAGGTAGCCGGCGTGCTGGGTGAGAGCTTGCCCGAGAGTGTGTTAGACACCTACGAGCAGGAGCGCAAAGCCCATGCGGCCGCGATGATTTTGATGGCGGCGTCGGTGGGAGCGGCGATGACCGGCGGCGGCCGGCTGGGCGACCTGGTGCGTCAGGTGCTGTTCCCGCGGCTGGCGAGCTTCCGCCTGCCGGGCACCCGCACCAGCGTTGCCGACGGCGTGGCCCCTGGGCTGCACCGGTCGGAACTGGTGGTCAAGTCACGCATTCCGGGTCAGCTGGCCGGATCGCTGTGCCCCAACCCGATTCTGCGTGACGGCCTGCACCTCGATCAGATCGTCGGGAACCGATTCGCGGTGGTCACCTCCACGGCCCTGAGCCCGACGCAACAACAGGACCTCAGCAACCGGGGCGCCGCCGTTGTCGTCGTGACACCGGAAAGCCGGCTCGGGCGCTGGCTGAAGCAGGGCCGGGCGACCGCGGCAATTGTTCGACCCGATGGCGCAGTCATGCAGGCGGGCAAGGGTGTTCAGGCGCTCTGCGACGCTGTGCCGGCGTTCTCCGTGGGGCAGGGCTCCGACACCGAAAGTGAACGTCGATGATCGAGCTACTGGTGCTCAACGATGGCAAGCAGGAGATGCAGGCGGTGTCGCTGGACGGCACCCGGGTGCGGACCCTGATCGCCCAACTCGACGAGAGACCGGACGGCATCGTCGTCGACCAGTCACGCGGCCACGTCTACTGGACGAACATGGGCGCCCCCGACCCCGGGGGCGACCCGCGTTCGGAAACGGCCTACGCCCGCAACGGATCACTGGAACGCGCGGATCTCGACGGAGCCAACCGCGTCACCATCGTGCCGCGCGGGGCGTTCACCACCGGCAAACAGCTGGCCGCCGATTTCGACGCGGGTGTGCTGTATTGGTGCGACCGCGAGGGCATGCAGGTGCTGCGTTGTAACCTCGACGGCAGCGACCTGCGGCCGCTGGTCGTCACCGGGGTCGGCGACGCCGACGCGCAAACGATTGCCAACCACTGCGTCGGGATCGCCGTGGACCTGGAGCGCCAACTGCTGTACTGGACGCAGAAGGGCGCGCCAAAGGCGGGTGAGGGCAGGATCTTTCGAGCTCCACTCGACCTACCTGCGGGCATCAGCCCGCGACACCGCCCCGACGTCGAACTGCTGTGGAAGGACCTGCCGGAGCCGATCGACCTACATCTGTTCGATGGGCAAACGCTGGTGTGGACCGATCGCGGCGCCGAGCCGGACGGCAACACGCTCAACCGGGCGACGGTGCAGCCGGCCCTCGGTACGCCCGAGATCGTGTCGCGGGGATATCACGAGGCGATCGGCGTCGCCGCCATCTCCGACTCGGAATTCTACGTCGGCGACCTGGGGGGCGGGATCCGGTACGTCAACCTCGACACCGGCGTCGACACCGAGCTGTCACACCTTGGCTTTGGCCTCACCGGCCTCGCGTTGGCGGATCTGTGAGCTCTGCGCGGTTGGGAGATGAGGTGGCCACATGAGCGCGTGGATTGACTTCTGGCACAACCTCACTCCCGGGCAGGGCACGCTGCTGGGCGGCGCATTCGTGTTGTGCGCGGGCGTCACCGCGTTCAGCACGGGCGCGCTCGACCGCAGGTCAGAACACAAGCGATTCCATTACGAGGAGATGAAGACGCTCTACGTGGACGCCCTGAGGATCGGCCGGGACCTGGAGATAGTCAAGGCGCTCCCGCCGGAGGTTCGCCGAGAAGTGCTCGTGGACAAGGCCGATGCGATCGACAGGGTGATCAGCGAGCTCGCGGTGACCGGTAATTTTCAAACGGCCGATATTGCCATCGCGTATGCCTACCAGCAGTCCGTCCAACTTGGCGAATGGGTAAGGCAGGTCGAGGGTGACGGTGGCGCGACTGCACAGATCCAGAAGTGGCTGGACACTCTGCCGGAGCAACATCGGGCCGCGCTGCAGATCTACGAAGAGGTGACGGTCAATCGGCGCGACGTGGTGCAGGCGGTACGCAAAGAGTTGGGATTGTATGTGCCCGTGCTGTCGCGGTACCGACGCGCGCTGCGAGAAACGCTGAGAGCAGAGCGGTTTCCGCTCAACTGACGCACGCCCGGAATTAGCGCACCCCCATCACATCGTGGCGCGCTTTAAGCGCCCTATCCGATGTACCTCTGGCCGGGAAGCACGTTCGGCCGCATCAGCGATCGCAGTGTCGTGCCCTCCGTCGCTGCCCCGCCTCGCTGGGCCGCGCCGGGTGCGAGGTTCGCCGGAGCGGTGGCCACGCCGAGCGGCGGCGATCCGCCGAGGGCGGTTTCACCGACGAGATTGACCGGTAATGCATGGGGCGCAGCGCCATTTGCCGATGCGAGCGACCCCCAGGCCGGCGGCGCCGACAAGGCCCCCACGGTGGCCGCACGGCCTACCCCGGCGGACACGGCGCCTTCGACCTGAACCGAGCCCGCCGAGGCAAGCGTGGTCGCCACCTTGCCGAGTCCGGCGCTGACGTCGGTCAACGCCGTCGCCGTCGAGTCGGCGCCGGAATTCGCCAAGGAGGCAGCCGACAGGATGATCGACGGGATCGTCGAGAACGCACTGATCCCGGAGTTGACGTGGTCAGGCGCCAGTGCACTGTTTATGTCGTCGACGATCTGCTGGATAATCGTGGTGGCCGACGGCCCGGTGGAATTTCCGGCGGCATCGGTGACCGCGGCGCTTTGGGCTTCCAAACCGGCCGGGTTGGTGTTGTGTTGCGGCGCGGTGAACGGCGTCAGGGTAGTCGCGGCGGCCGATGACGCGGCATAACCGTACATGGCCGCCGCGTCCTGAGCCCACATCTCGGCATACTGAGCCTCGGTCGCCATGATGACCGCGGCGTTGATCCCCAAAAAATTGGTGGCAATGAGCGCGGCCAGCTGCGCCCGGTTGGCCGCGATCGCCGGCGGCGGCACCGTAGCGGAAAACGCCGTCTCGAAGGCGGATACGGCGCCCTGCGCCTGGTTGGCGGCTTGCTGTGCCTGGTCGGCTACGCCGCTCAACCAGGTGACGTAGGTTGTTGCTGCGGCAGCCATCGACAGTGACGACGGGCCACGCCAGCTTTGGGCGGTCAGCCCGGAGACCACCGCGGAGTACGACTGCGCGGCCGAGTAGAGGTCGGCCGCCAGCTTCTCCCACGCTGCCGCGGCGGCCACTAAAGACCCCGGCCCGGGGCCGGAATACATTCGCCCGCTGTTGATTTCTGGCGGCAAGGTCCCATAGTCCATGGCTTCGCCCCGAATCAGCGGGCCGTCGCAACGGCCAGCGCTTTAGTCCGTCTGATCACGAAACCCATTCCTGTTCTCGTAATAGCTAATTCGCGGGTGTGTCCGCGGGCGACCGAGGCGTGGTGCTTAGGTTGGAGCTCGACAACGAGGCTCAGTGAAAGTTTGCGGCTTCGCGGCTGCGGTGTCGTCAGGGCTAGCGGCCCATTTGCCTTCCCGCTAACGGTAATTCGTGCACCCTGGCTACCCGCACTACAGTCGCTTGGAGCGACGAGTTATTCAGCGCCAAACGAATTGGGCGCGGTTACTGGAGCGCCAATCCGTAAATGGCGCTAGCGGGCATCTAGCCGACAGTCCCCAGGGCGCCGCGGATCGCGGCACCTGACAAATCGGCTTTGGGGATAAATGCCAAAGCTGGGCTGTCGGAAACCAACTCGGCGAAGTCCTCTTCGGCGTGCGTGGAAATCAAGATGGTCCGAACCGATGTGCCGAGCCCATTTCGGTGCAGCTGGTCGACGAGTTCGAAGCCACTCTCATCCCCGAGATTGACATCGACGAGCGTCACGTCGGGCCGCAGCTCTTCGACACACTGCAAACCCTCCGCGAACGACGTTGCTACCGCAACCACGTTGATTCCCTCATGGCTGAGCAACCGTTTCGCCGCATCGAGGAAATCGCGATTGTCATCGACGATGATGCACCGCGTTCGATCACTCGCTGTCACGAATCCAGTCTGGGGTAGTCGCGAGTCCGTTGCATGGAGGCTAGCTGGAAACGTGTGGTGAGTCGGCAGGAATTCGTGCGCCGGTTAGCGGAAGCGTCCCGCGGAATGGTCTGGCCGTGCGGGCGGGGCATGGCCGAATACCGGCTACCCGGCAGAGGCTGACTGTGGTTGACGGGCAGTGCCGACGGCCGCCAGCGGGGCAGACGTGAGTCGGCGCGGGCGCAATCGTGAAGCGGGAAGCCGAAAGGCGCCGTTCACCCACCGACACGAGAGGTGCGCCATGACCCTGCCCGCCGAATTGACTGCCGACGCGGAGCCCACGGCCGAGTTCGAACGCCGAGTCGCCCCCGTTCTTGGCGACCTGCACCGGCATGCGATGCGGATGACCCGTCACCGCGCCGACGCCGAAGATCTTGTCCAGGACACAATGGCGAGCGCCTTCGCCGCCTTCGGTTCCTTGCGTCCCGACAGCACCATCTCAGCGTGGTTGTACCGAATTCTGGTCAACACACACATCAGCAATTGCCGCAAAATGCGGCGCCGCCCGGCGTTGGTTTCGGCGGATCGCATGACGGAGCGGGACCTGATGGCGAGCTCCGCGCATTCGGCCGGGTACCTGCCCTCGGCGGAAGATCAAGCCCTCCAACGCCTCGGTGACCAGGATGTCATTGCCGCGCTGCGCACCCTGCCCGAACTGCTCCGCATCACGGTGTACTACGCGGATGTCGAAGGGCTGGGGTGCAAGGAAATCGCGTTGCTGATGGACGCGCCGGTCGGAACCGTCGGGTCGCGCCTGCATCGGGGGCGCCGCCAGCTACGGGGGCTGCTGGCCGACCGACGCGGGCGCGAAGCCTGCTATGCTGCACCAGGTTTGGCGCAAACGGCATGACGCCGCGGTCGGGAGTTCTAGGTCCTTGACCGCCCGGGACTCAGCGGGAGTCAAGAAACGTGATGACCGCGCGGACACGACGATGGTCGTCGTCGGTCTCCGGCAAGCCCAGTTTGGTGAGAATGCTGCGGACATGTTTCTCCACAGTGCCCTCGGTCACCCATAGCCGGCGCGCGATGCCGGCATTGGATCGGCCCTCCGCCATCAACCCCAGCACTTCGAGTTCACGCGGCGACAAGGCGGCCAGCGGATCGTCTCTTCGCCGACCCGACACCAGCTCCTGCACCACCGCCGGATCGATCACCGATGCGCCCTTGGCGATCCGCCGCAGCGTGTCGACGAAATCGGCCACATCGGTCACCCGACTCTTGAGCAGATACCCGATACCGCGACCGCTGGCCAGCAGTTCCATCGCATGCTCGACGTCGACGTGGGCCGATAGCACCAGGATCCCCGTGTCGGGTAGCTCCTGGTGGATCACCCGGGCGGCCTCGAGCCCCTCGGTCGTGTGGGTGGGCGGCATACGAATGTCAACGACCACCACGTCGGGACTGGTCTTGCGCACCAGCGCGAGTAGCTCGACGGCATTGCCGACCTGGCCGACCACGGTAAAGCCCGACCGCTCGAGCAGGCTGGCGACCCCTTCTCGCAGCAGAGCTTCGTCGTCGGCGAGCACCGCGCGCAGCGAGGCCGGTGCCATGTCGGCCGCGGCAGTGCTGGATTCCGTCGTCAACGCCTGGTACTCCCGCCTTGCGTGCCTGAGGAATCATCTTGCACCGCGATATGGGTGATTTCCAGCGATCAACGATGACAGCTGGTCGCCGCGGCGACGACCCGGCGTTTTGCAAACAGCATCGTGAGGTCGCAGACGTGCACTGGACGGTCTAACTCGGCGAGCACCCGCCCGATCGTTCTTGGGTCGTGTACGCCCGGCGCGGGCGGTTTGCGTGCGCGGGCCGGGGGTACCCGTTTTGTTATGACCAAGTTCGGCTACACCTTGATGACGGAGCAGAACGGACCCAAAGACCTTGTCCAGTACGCTGTTTCGGCTGAGCAGCGCGGGTTCGACTTCGAGGTCTGCAGCGATCATTTCTCCCCGTGGCTGACCTCACAGGGGCATGCGCCCAACGCCTGGGCGGTGCTGGGCGCGGTGGCACATGCGACCGAGCGGGTCGACTTGTACACCTATGTGACATGTCCGACGATGCGGTACCACCCCGCGGTCGTCGCTCAGCAGGCCGCCACCGTGCAGATTCTCGCCGACGGGCGGTTCACCCTTGGGCTGGGAAGCGGTGAGAACCTCAACGAGCACGTCGTCGGTAAAGGTTGGCCCACCGTCGAACGGCGCCAAGACATGCTGCGCGAAGCCATCGAAATCATTCGAGAGCTGTTCGGCGGCCGGCTGGTGAACTGGCGCGGTGACTACTTTCAGGTGGACTCCGCACGGCTGTGGGATGTGCCCGACGCTCCGGTCGGCATCGGTGTGGCGATGAGTGGCCCGCAAAGTGTCGAGAAATTCGCCAAGCTCGCCGACCATCTGATCGCGGTGCAACCCGACCAGGACCTGGTGGACTCCTGGCATGCCACCCGGCAGGCCGCCAACGGAGCCGAATGCGGCCGGGTGGTCGGGCAGATTCCGGTGTGCTGGGACCCCGACCGCGACGCCGCGATCGCACGCGCGCACGACCAGTTCCGATGGTTCGGCGGGGGCTGGGCGGTCAACGCCGACTTGCCGACACCCGCCGGTTTCGCCGGCGCGACCCAGTTTGTGCGAGCCGAAGACATCGCCGATGCCATTCCGTGCGGACCGGACCTGGACGCGATCGTGGACGCCGTGCGGACGTACTGGGAGGCCGGCTTCACCGATATCGCGCTGATTCAGATCGGCGGGCAGACCCAAGATCTGTTCCTCAAAGAAGCGGCAGAACCTTTGCTGGCCGCCCTGCGGGCGGCATCGCCTTAGGCGCGCGTTTGATGAGTTCGGCCTTACGCACCACACGCAACGGCGCAACCTACGCCGTCTAACCGTGAAGGAGAATACGATGGCAAACGAACTGCAGGGCAAGACAATCGCCATTCTGGCCGCCGACGGCGTGGAAAAGGTGGAACTCGAGCAGCCACGCGCGGTCCTCAAGCAAGCGGGTGCGCGCGTCGAGGTCCTCTCGCTCAAGGCCGGTGAAATCCAGGCGCGCGAACATGATCTCGAACCCGCCGGACGATTCACGGTCGACCGTGCGGTGTCGGACGCCTCGGTGGACGAGTTCGACGGACTGGTACTGCCGGGCGGCACGGTGAACCCCGACAAACTGCGCAATGACGCGACCGCGGTCTCGTTCGTTCGCGACTTCGTCGGGTCGGGAAAGCCGGTGGGGGCTATCTGCCACGGGCCGTGGACGCTGGTCGAGGCCGGGGTGACGGCTGGGCGCAAACTCACCTCCTATCCGAGCATTCGCACCGACCTGCGCAATGCCGGCGCGGAGGTGGTCGACGAGGAGGTCGTCGTCGACGGCAACCTGATCACCAGTCGTTCCCCGTCGGACCTGCCGGCATTCTGCTCTACGCTGGTTAAGCAATTCGCGGACGCAACAACGGGTTAGGCCTCGCCAGGCGGGTTTGGCGTTTTAACGCATTGTTTGTGGGCATTACCCACAAAATGCCGTGACCGCCACGGTGATCTCCCGAAAGGCCCGCCGTTGACGAGCACGTACCCCGTTACCGCCGAGGTTTTAGCTGAGCCGACTGTGTACCAGCCACAAGCCGATTCCCGATTACTGGTTCGCGCAATGCAATACAGCGGACTGATTCCCGGTCGTCGGGTCCTGGATCTGTGTACCGGCAGCGGGTTCGCCGCGATTGCCGCAGCCGAAATGGGTTGTGCCAGTGTGACGGCATTCGATATCTGTCCGCACGCGGTGGATTCCACCCAGGGCAATGCGATCGTCGCGGGTGTCGACATCGACGTCCGGGAAGGCTCATGGATCGCCGCCCTCCGATGCGCACCGTTCGAGGTGGTGGTGGCCAACCCGCCCTACGTGCCCACCCCGCCGCAGGACGACGTCGACGTGGTCTCACCGGGTGTCGGCCCTTCGTGGGCGTGGAATGCCGGCAGGGACGGCCGGCGGGTGCTGGATCCGCTTTGTGCAGCGGCATCAGACTTGTTGTGCGACGGCGGGTCCCTGCTGCTGGTGCAGTCGGCCCTGGCCGGCATCCACCGTTCGCTGGACTACTTGCGGTCTACCGGGTTGGATGCCGATGTCGTTGCGTCCGAACGCATTCCATTCGGGCCCGTGCTGTCGCAGCGCGCGGGTTGGCTGGAGCAGATCGGCCTGGTGCCGCAGGGCTGCCGGGAAGAGGACCTGGTGGTGATCCGGGCGGACAAGCGATGACCGGGATACGGGTACGTGTGGTCCCCAAGGGGCCCATCCTGCTACCGGGTCCGGTGCGTATCGAAGTCGACGACGGCCGGGTGGTCGAATCCGACCGGTTCATGGTGGCCATCTGCACCTGTGGGCGCAGTCGCGAATACCCGTTGTGCGACACCAGCCACCGGCGCTGCCGGCACGTCGAAGGCGTTGGCAAGAAGCCTAATTGAGCGGTCGCCGCAACGAGGTCTGGTCCTGCTTCCAGGACGTCATGATCGTATCGGCGAGGCGATCCTCGACCGCAGCGAGTGCCCGCATCCCGAAAACGATGTCGCGGTCCAGCTCCGGTTCGCGGGCCACCAGATCGCCCACCACATCGAAGCGCACCACCTGTTCGTGCACGGCGTCGGCCTCGACGTGTTCGCGGTAGAACGCGACGCACGCCGGGGGTGCGCCCATCCGCTCGAGCGCCTGGGCCATCCGTCGGGAACCTGGCGACGACGTGATCTCCGTGGCAGCGAAATGTCCGATCGCCGCGCCGCGCAGCCGCCGGTGCAGGCCGAACAATGACATCAGGTTGACCACCGCAAGCGCTTCGGCGGGCACGGCGTCCAGGTATCCCAGGTAGGTCGTGTCCAGATCGGCCGCCGCCAGCAGGTCCGAGAAGAGCTGTTGGTGTGCTCGGTGGCCCTGCCCGGCGCCGTACTCGTCGTATTCGATCGCCACGAATGCCGCCTTGGCGCCGCCCGTCAGCCGGGGGATGGCCCAGGCATGCGGATCCCCCTCCTTGAGGTGGTACATCGATCGATGCACGAAGTATTCGCGCATCTGTTGCCAGGTCCCGCTGTCGCGCAGATAGTAGGACGGCCCGGTGCCGTCGACGGGTTCGACGGAAATCGCGTCCATCTCCGCCGTCGCGGTCCGGTCGGGATCGATCGGGCCGACATCGCGACGCACACCCGCCAGAAAGGCACGTTCGAGTTCGGCGCGCAGTCGCAGCAGGTCGGGATTCCACTCCCAGGTGGGATCCACGCCCGCAAAACCCCGGTAGTGCAGCTCGTAGCACATGCACAGCGCCAGCTGCAGGTCGAGGCCGTAGGGATCCGAATCGCCCACCGATGAGCCGATCCGCGCAAGGTGGTCTACGGACGGCGGCCCGGCCAGCGCCCGATGTACGGCCGTCGACAGTGGTCCATGTGCCGCCGGTAGGGCGGGTTCGATGCTGATCGACGCGCGAGTCACGTCGTTGGACATACCACGAACGGGGTCATGGCAAACGGTGCCCTTTCTAGCGGCCACCGGACCAGTCGTCGGCGCCGGCGGGTGCTGCCGGTAGCCGGAAGGCGATGTCCACGACGGTTCCGGTTGAGCTGCTGTCGATCTCCATCATGTCACTGATCGCCCTCATCAGGATCAGGCCGCGTCCGCTGTTGCCCGGGTTGATCGCCGGCGGTTTCCAGGAACCGCGGTCCGTGATGCGGGCACGGACTTGGCCGTCCACGGTTTTGACTTCGAGCAGGGTTGTCCCGAGGCCGTGTCCGCGGTAGGCGTGCTCGACGCAGTTGGTGCATCCCTCGTTGACGACCAGCACGATGTCGTCGATGAGTTCGTCCGGGACATCAGCGGCCCTGAGCCAGTCGGCCAGCCGATGCCGGATGCTGGCCAATTCGTCTGCGATAGCGTGTGTTTCTATCCGAAGCGGTGCCAGCTGGTGCCGGTAGATCACCATCGCCACATCGTCGTCGTATCCTGCCACCGGCGCCAGCTCGCGCAGCACCGCATCGGCGACGGCGTCCAACGGCAACGTCCTTGTCTCCACCAAAACGTCTGCGGCGCGGGTTATTCCGTCGTCAAGCGACTCGTGTTTGCGTTCCACCAATCCGTCGGTGAACACCATCAGCGTCGAGCCGGACGGCAGCCGCCGGGAAATCTGCGGGCGAGGGTCGTCTCGAAGGACCGCGAGTGGCACCGACCGGGCATCGGTGAGCACCGTCGTGCCCGACGGCCCGGCGAGCACCGCGGGCATATGACCGGCATTGCTGTACTCCAAAACGCCGGATTCGGTATCCAGGATCGCGAGAAAAACAGTGGTGCAGTACGCATTCGGAATGAGCGAGGCCGCCAGGTCGAGTTGTTCGAGCACCGCTGCGGGACCGGCGCCGTTGATCAATAGCGCGCGCGCCGAGCTGCGCAACTGACCCATGATCGCCGCGGCGGGCAGGCCCCGCCCCACGCAGTCGCCGACGACGATGCCGATGCGGTGATCGCCGATCGACAGCACGTCGTACCAGTCGCCGCCGATCTCCAATGGCGGGACGGCGGGCTCGTAGCGCATCACGAATCCCGGCGGCGACTCGATGGGCGGCAACATCGCGCGCTGCAACGTCAGCGATGTCTCACGGGCACTCTCGAATTGGCGCACATGCTGCATGGCCAGACTCAGATGACCGATCAGCACCGTGATCAACAGCCGATCCTCCGCACTGAGCCACCGTGGTGCGCCGAGCTCCAGCCACAGGGCAAGGTCTCCGGTCCCGGAGAGCACCGCGACCAATCCCTGCGCCTTGCCCGGCTTATTAGGGCGCTCAACGGTTTTGGCCGTCAGCGGCAGCTGATGGCGGGCGTCCTGAAAGGTGTCGCGCAACCAGGGATCCAGTCCGCGCCAGGTTGTCACGGCGGGCTCGCCCGCCACCTGAACCGTCGGTTCGCCGTCGCCGGCCGGCCAGGTCACGGCGATCACCCGCTGGACGCCGATCGCCGTGCGGCATTCGTCGAGGGTGATCGCCAGTAGCTCGGCAACGCTTTTGGCTACCGCCACGGCGGTGGCCAGCCGCAAGACCGCACTCTCGCGAGCCGCGAATGCCCGTTCCGCGGTGACGTCGCGAACCGTGCCCACGTAGACCGCTTGGGCGGTTTCGGATTCCTTGACGGCATTGATGCTGACCATCACCCAGGCCAGATGCCCGTCCCGATGCCGAATCGGTGTCTCGTACTGGGTGCCGCCTTCGCTGCGGACCCGGGATTGGTGTTCTCGCGCGGTCTTCTTGTCGACCAGCCATGGGTGTGGCCACCGGTAGGGCAAGCCCTCGGTGGGGTAGCCGAGGATCTCGATGAAGGCGTTGTTCACCTCGATGATCGAGCCCTCATGATCGGCGACGAAGAAGCCTTCCTGCAACGAATTCACAAGAGCGGTACGGAATTTGTCTCGGTCGGCGAGTCCGTCGGCCCGGGCTCGCTGCTCCGCGTAGCGCTTGGTGCCGTCCAGGAATCCCCGAGTTGCGACGTCGAGCGGCGCCAGGGTCTGCAGCAGGAATTCCAGCGCGACCGGTGCATCGGTTTGAATGTCCGTGGACAGCTCGAGGACCAGGCGCACATGTTGCTCGATGATGTCGAGCATGCTGACTTGTTCCTGCAGTGCCCGCCGGCCAAGTTCGTGGCCGACGGCCAGGATGCTGTCGTCGCGCGCCTCCAGATAGGTGCGCAGCGCGGCGAGATACTGGGCGTGAAAGTCGTCTGCATCGGTCATGTGGAGGCTCCCCTGTGACGCACGGCGAGCACCATAGCGTCGTCCGTCTCCTTCGCATGCTTACCCAGAATGTGGTCGGCGATCACCATGGCCGACGCGGCGAAGTCGATGTGGTCCAGGTGATCCTCGGCGATGCCATCGCTGGCCAGCACGATCAGGTCGCCGACTCGCAGTGAAACCACCTGAGCAGGCCTGATTTCCGGGATCCGATAGCCGACGATGCCGGCGGCAAGGCGTGCACTGGACCGAATGTGGACGCCGGTCACATCTTTGGAGACGAGGTGGGCGCTGACATTTCCCACCCCGGTCCAGGTGAGCGTTTTCGCCTCGAAATCCACTCGCGCCAACGTCATGGCGACTCCTCTGGTCCCACCCAACACACGGTGGCACAGCTGGATCAGGACCTCGAGTCGTTCGCCGGGGGTCCGCTGGACCGCGTCGACGGCACGCATCGCGGCGCTGGCGGCAGCAGGGCCGTGGCCGAGGCCGTCGACCACACCGAACAGAGCGGCGTTGTTATCGACGGCGACCGCGATTTTTCGGTCGCCGCTGGTGTTTTCGCCGGGTAGTGGGCGCCCCGCGTTCGCCCACTCGAAAGGCCCTAGTCGACCGTTTTCACGCACGATCGGGAACCCATTTCCACATTTCGATGACTGTTCCCTTGCCGAGTGCGGATTCCACGATCAGCCGGTCCATCAAACGGCGTGCCCCGGGCAGGCCCATGCCCAGCCCGCGACCCGTCGAGTAACCGTCCTCCATCGCCCGCTCGACGTCGGCGATGCCCGGGCCGTCATCCTCGGCGCGAACGACCAGTGCCTGGCGGCCGTCGCGATCCCCGACCGTGACCCGCACCGCGCCGCGGCCCGCGTAGCTGGTGATGTTTCGTGCGATTTCGGAGATCGCCGTCGAGATCATCGTGACGTCGGTCAGCGAAAACCCGAGTTCTAGGGCGAGCTGGTGTCCGGCTTTGCGGGCTTCGACGATGTCGTCGGGATTATTGATAGCGACGATGATGTCACACGCCACCGTCGCGCCCGATCGTTGATTTACCCAGCCCCCGTGAGCGATTCAGCAGCGCGATGCCTTCTTCGAGGTCCAGGGCGGTGTTCATATCGTCGAAGGTCAGCCCCAGTTGGACCATCGCGAACGCGACCTCCGGGGACAGGCCCACGATCACGGTCTCGGCGCCGCGCAGCCGGGTCATGTGAGCGATCGTCCGCAGTGAGCGGGCCGCAAAGGAATCCATCACGTCGATCGCGGTGACGTCGACGATGATGCCCTGGGCCCGGAACCGGCTGACCCGCTCCATCAGGTCGTATCGAAGTCGCTCGGTGTCGGAGTCGGACAGGGCCGCCTGCACCGTGGCGATCAGGATCGAGCCCTGCTTCAGGATGGGTACTGGCATGCGCTGCCCGTGTCAGTTGTGCTCACCCCGGCTGCTCGCCGGTGCGCGTGACTTCATAGCCGAGCAGGCGCTCGGCTTCTTCGATACCACCCTGCAGGTCACCGACGGCGTTCATCTTCGACAGATCCAGGCCGATCGTCACCAGCGTCAGAGCGATCTCCGAGGACAAACCGGTGATGATCACGCTGGCGCCCATCAGGCCGGACGCGTCGACCGTCTGCACCAGGTGGTTGGCCACGGTGGAGTCGATGGTCGGCACACCGGTGATGTCGATGACGACGACTTTGGCGCGGTTGGCGCGGATGGCTCTGAGCAGCTGCTCGGTAACCTGGCGGGCGCGCTGGCTGTCCAGGACACCGATGATCGGCAGAATCAGCAACTGTTCGCGCACCTGCAGCACCGGCGTGGACAGCTCGCGGATCGCCTCCTGCTGCTGGCGGATGATGCGCTCGCGCTCTTGCACGAAGGACACGCCCACGGTGTTGGCGATACGGTTGGCGGCCGGTTCATAGGCGTCCAGCACCCGGTTCAGCATCTCGAACTCGGTTTGATACTTCTCGAACAGCGAGCGTGCCAGCACGTCACGCAGCAGCAGCACGATGCCGAGGACCTCGTCGGTTTCCACCCCACGCGGGATGATCCGCTCGGACAGATCGCGGGCGTAGGCCTGCAGCGCCTCGACGCTACCGGTTTCGAGCACCTCGACGTAGTTGTCGTAGACGGCGGTCGCCTCGGAGAAAAGTTCCTCCGGCGTCATCGCGGTCAGCAGTTCGGCCTCGGCGATTCTTCGGGCCCACTCCTCGCGTAGAACCGTGCGATTTTGCCGTAGGTGCTGCACTAGCTGGGGAAGCAGACCTTCGCTCGAGACGCTCGCGGTGGTGCCGGTGCTGCTGGAATCTGACATCTGGCCTCCCGTGTGCCGCGTCGCGCTCCGCAGTGCGCAGGTTCTACGGGGAGACTAGCCTGGCTTGACGTGGGGCAGGTGTTGAGGTCTTCTTCTTCTCGCAGTTCGCACGGCAGGTTAGGCTTGCACCACACTTAAGGCCCGGACGAAGGATCGCCATTGTCAGCTCCTGATTCGATCACCACGTTGGTTGCGGACCACGATGGGGTTTCCGTGGTCAGTGTCAGCGGTGAAATCGATTTGGTCACCGCTCCGGCCCTCGAGCAAGCCATCGGTGCAGTCGTTGCGGAAGGGCCGACCGCGCTGGTCATCGACCTGTCCGCGGTGGAGTTCCTCGGCTCGGTCGGGCTCAAGATCCTCGCGGCGACCTACGAGAAACTCGGCAAGTCGGCGGAGTTCGGGGTGGTCGCGCGTGGTCCGGCGACCCGGCGCCCGATCCATCTGACCGGCCTGGACAAGACGTTCCCTCTGTATCCGACGCTCGACGACGCGTTGACCGCCGTGCGAGACGACAAACTCAACCACTGACGTTCGCCTGCTGGTACCCCCTTGGGTTGCCTCGGCTGCAGGGTCCCGCGCTTGAGTCGCTCTCGGTGCGATGATCACGGACATGGATGTCGACCACCCGGAAGACGACCAGCGGTGGGACCGCAATAAGCGCGGTGAGAGTGAAACCGAGCGGCTGGACCGTAACTGGAACAGCCTGTTACAGGAACTGCGCGTGGTGCAGACCGGCGTGCAGCTGCTCACCGGGTTCCTCCTGACGCTCCCGTTCCAGCAGCGGTTCGACGTTCTCGATCAACAGATGCGGAGCGCCTACCTGGTGACGGTGGGATGTTCGGTGGGGGCAACGGTGCTGCTGATCGCCCCGGTCGGTATACACCGGCTGCTGTTCCGGCGGCATCGCTTGCAGGTGCTGGTGTCGGCCGCGCACCGGTGTGCCTTCGCCGGGCTGGCGCTGCTCGGATTGGCGCTGACCGGGGTAACGGTCATCATTTTTGACGCCGTGGCCGGAACCGCCGCGGGATGGATTGCGGGAGCGTCTGCACTCGCGTTGTTCACCATCTTTTGGTGGGCGCTACCGCTATCGCTGCGTACCCGGGGTATGTAGTCAGCGGCTGTGCGCGAGCGCCGCGACGCGGGTGGAGTCCACGTGATCGAGAAGGTCCCGCGGGTCGTCGAAGATCGGTGACGCGCCGGCCGCCCGCAGTTCGGCATCGGAGGTGCCGCCGCTTCGCACGCCGATGCACGGCACTCCAGCCGCCTGGGCGGCGTGGGCATCCCAGACGGCGTCGCCGACGAACACCGCGTGCTCGGATGTCACCCCGGCCCGGTCCAGCGCCACTTGCACGATGCCCGGCTCGGGTTTGGCGGTGTCGACGTCGCGGGACGACGTCGACGCTGAGATCACGTCGTCGCAGTCGAGCACCTTGCGCAGCGTCTCGAGTTCGTCCTCGGGCGCCGAGCTGGCCAGTACTACCTGCAGACCCAGATCGGCGACGCGGTGCAGCAACTCCCGCGCACCCGGCAGCGGTGTGAGCAGTCCAGATATCTCCCGGTAGTACCGGCTGTGCGCGTCGCTGAGTCGTTCTTGCACGTCCGCCGGGGCGTCGTCGGACAGGGCGCGCACCAACGTCGAGCCGTCCATGCCGATGCCGCGGTGGATCTTCCACGCCGCGACCGCTAGCTCTTCGGAGTCGAAGGCACGTTGCCACGCGTAGACGTGCAGATAGTTGGAATCGACCAGGGTTCCGTCCACATCGAACAGGACAGCGGGAGCATTCATCGCTGCGGCATACCCACGTGGCGCTCGCCTGACACGGCCGATTACCCGCTTTGGGCTGCGGGCAGGCGCCAACCGAGCTTGTCGGCGCGGCGCATTTTGCGTACGAGTGTGAACCAATTGCATCCGCTCGACGTGAATAGTGTTAATCCGCAACACGATTCATGAGGAGTGGGGATGGACTACCCGGACGACCAGGCGCGCACCACGCGCCAGCATGCCGGCGAAACGCTCAAAGACACCGCTAACGTCCCCGGCCTGGTCGCGCTCGCCGTTGCGGTGGTGGCCCTGAGCGTCGGCCTGTACGAATTGGCGCCAGGCGGAACGGCAGCTCGTGGCCGTGGACTCGGGCGCCCCCGCGCCCCCGTTGAGCAGCTAATCGCTCGCTCGGCCGTCCGCACACGCCGAATTGTCGTTCGTGCAATTTTTCTTATGTTTGCCACAGTGTGGGGCGCCGCAGAACGGGGTACCGGTTGTGCCATGGGGGAGTACATCGGACGTGCGTCATCCCGCCACCCTGCAGGAAAGGTATGCCCATGAAGACAGCTAGCGATTACGACGCACGTCGCGTGACCGACGCCGACAGCCAGGAGCCCGAGCTAAGCCAACTGGATCCGAGCTTGTCGGGATCGTCCACGGCAGTTGTCGACGAGGACCCCAACGATGTGCATTTCTTCGAGCTACCCGGCGCGGATTTGTCCGGTGAGGAATTGGCCGTCACGGTTATCCCGCAGCGGTCCGACGAATTCACCTGCACGAGTTGCTTCCTGGTCCAGCACCGACACCGGATGGTCCTGACCAGCTCGGGGCATCCCGTTTGCACCGACTGTGCCTAGTGGGTCGGGAATTACAATGCAAGGATGCACGGCGTTCTAGTTTTTGACGGCAGGTGCGGTGTGTGCACCCGGGCGGTCAACGCGTTGGTTCGGTGGGATCGGACGGGCATGTTGCGCGTCGAACCCATGCAGACGCCCGGGATGGCCGACCGACTCGGCGTCACCGACGACCGAATGCTCGAATCCGCCTGGTGGGTGGACTCGTCCGGCGTGATCTTGAATGGGGCGCACGCAATGAACGCGGCCCTGTCGGTGGCGCTGGGCACCCGCATCCCGCTGTGGATCTATCGGATCCCCGGCGTGGCAGCCGTGCAGAACGTCATCTACCACTGGGTTTCGGCGCACCGCTACCGTTTCCGCGGTGCGACGCCGCTGTGCGAGGCCGAGCCCGAGCGTTGCGAATAGTATTCATCGCCGGGTCGGCGTCGGCGTGAAATGCATTCTGTGCGTTATCTTTTCGATCGGACATGGCGCGTAAGCTAACTCTGCGCCCACTCGCGACCGCAGTCGCGGCACTGCCGAATGACGATCGACCATTCCGGCTCACCCTCGACGGGCTGGCGAACCAGATGGGTGGACTGGTCGCCACAGCCGGGGCAGGCGCAGGCCGCGAGGTACGGCTCGACGGGCTGCGCGTTCATCAGATGCAGGTTCTCCGCCCGCGAGAACGGCACGATGGCCAGCCGCTGCGGGCGGGGGCCGGCTTTCGGGGTGTCGAACCACAAGAGGCCACACACCACCATGGTCACGGCACCGAAGATCGCCACGATAACCAGCGGGATATTCCATGGCCAATTCGGCGGGATCGGCGTGAGCGCGAGAAACAGCATCACGGCGGAGACCAGAAAGCTGATGATCGTGCCCGGTTTGGCGAATCGGTAGCCGCCAACCTGCAGCGCCTCCCAGACGTCGAGCTCCTGCTGCCGTTGGGCGATCTCTAAAAGAGTTGGGTGATAAGGAAATTCGCCTCTCGGCCCAGAGGTGGGCAGGTCGGTCCGGCGCGGACTCGTCTCGCGCAGCTCGGGGATCGGCCTGACTGCCGCCATGCGCGCCAGTTTAATGCCGGGTTCCCGCCTCGGCGAGGCGACGATTGCCGCCTGGGTCGGCGGCCACATGTGAGCGAGCCGATCGTGGCTCACCGGTGCTAGCCGGGCCGATGGACGCCGCGACGGCCCCCGAACGCGCGGAGCAAATGCCGGAAAATCTCGGCACGGACGGCGGGAAACGTTTCGGCAAGAAACCAATAACTGATACAGGCCGTATTCCAATGATTTCTCAGCGATGGCTCAGCGATGAATCTGTAGCCTCGGGCGCTGTGAGCAACACCGGGTAGTGCTGCTCGTTGACAACGTTTTTCGCTCGCCGTGCGGCCGGATCGATTTGCGACGATCCGTTCGGCGACCGGCCGGAAGACCCGTGTGAAGCAGCCGCCGACGCGGCGGTAGCCACACGCCACGACGCGTAGTACGGAGAACGCCGATGAAACCCAAGGGGGGAGCCATGCTGGATTTTGCGGCGTTACCGCCGGAAATCAATTCGGCCAGAATGTATTCCGGCCCCGGTCCGGGGCCATTGCTGTCAGCTGGTGCCACCTGGTACGAGCTGGCAGCCGAAATACGCTTTACGGCAAAAGCTTACGGTTCAGTGATCGGGGAACTGATCAGCTCAGGCTGGCACGGTCCGTCATCGACGTCGATGTTGGCCGCGGCTGCGCCCTATATTGCGTGGCTCAACACTACTGCGGTGCAGGCCGAGCTTACCGGCATGCACGCCAACGCCGCTGCGGCGGCTTTCGAGGCGGCGTTCGCGATGACCGTGCCTCCGCCGGTCGTGGCGGCCAACCGCGCCCTGCTGACAAACCTGTTGGCTACTAACGTCTTCGGTCAAAACACAGCGGCGATCGCGGCAACCGAAGCCCAGTATGCCGAAATGTGGGCCCAGGATGCCGCAGCGATGAATGGCTACGCCATGGCGTCGAACGCGATACAGCTGACGCCGTTCACCTCGCCGCAAACGAATACCGCTCCCGACGCGGTGGCCGGACAAAACGAGGCCGTCTCCCGGGCGGTGAACACCGCGCCCGGGAATGCGAGTTCGTTGGTGTCGGCCAATAGCCTCGCAGCGGATGACGCGAATGCTCTTGCTGCCGCGGCACCCCAAGGAACTTTGCCTGATTACCTGACGGGTCTGTTGGACGGGTCGAACAACAGCGCGCTGGGAAGCTTTCTGGGGAGCACCTTTTTCAGCAACTCGGTCGTCACCGGTTCCCTTGGCGGCGGTCCGTTCAACCCGCAGACCATCCTGGCATCGGCGGTGGGTGTGGGTGCTATGGGATCAAGCGCCACCATAATGTCGGGTCTGGATGAGTTCGGCTTCGGCGCGGAGGGCGCCGGGACTGCCGCGCTGGCATCGAGCACCGTCTCGTTGGGCGGCTGGTCCGGCGCATCGGCCGGGGTAGCCAATGCGCATCTGGTGGGGTCGATTTCGGTGCCACAGGGCTGGGTCTCCGCGGCCAACATCACTCCCGCTCAAGCGGCGGCGCCGGTCACCGGGCTCAGTGGCATCGGTTCATCCGCGGCGGGCGGCCCGGGCGGTGTCGCAGGGCAGCTGGGTGGTAACGGCCGCAGGTTACGCCGTTCCATCCCTCGATACGGAATTCGCCCCGTCGTCATCCCGCGTCCGCCGGCCGCCGGTTAAGCGACTTCAGGAGAAATGCCATGCTGAATTTTGGGGCGTTGCCGCCGGAAGTCAACTCGGCGAAGATGTACGCGGGTCCCGGGGCGGGATCGATGCTGGCGGCCGCGGCCGCATGGAATGCCATGGCCGCTGAATTACATTCGGCGGCAATCAGTTACGATGCGGTCATCAGCTCACTGGTGAGTGAGGGGTGGCTGGGCCCGGCTTCGGCGAAGATGGCGGCGGCCGTTCAACCATATATCGAATGGCTGGAGACTGCCGCCGTGGCGGCCGAGCGAGCCGGCGCGCAGGCCAACGCGGCGGCCGCCGCATATGAGACGGCTTTTGCCGCGACGGTGCCTCCGGCCGTCGTCGCGGCCAACCGCACGTTGCAAGCAAACCTGGTGGCAAGCAACATCTTCGGCCAAAACACCGGGGTGATCGCGGCCACCGAGGCTCAGTACGGCGAGATGTGGGCACAAGATGCCGCGGCGATGAGCAGCTATACCAGCGCGTCGCGCGCGGCCAGCGAGATGACGCCGTTCAGCCAGCCGCAGTCCGACGCCACCGCGGGCGCAACGGCTCAGCAGGCCGAGGCGGTCAACAACGCCCTGGCGGCCCCGGCCGTCACTCAGGCGTCCAGTATCTGGGATTGGCTTGGCCTTTCGCCGAATTCGAATACGTCCACTGATGGCCTTGCCGGCATCATGAACTTCTTCAGCAACTCCAACCAGAACCTGATCGGGGCTTTCCTGAACAATGCCTCGGTCTCGGGCCTGTCTAACGCCTTCACCACCAACGGGATCCTGAACCCGACGTCATTTATCGATTCGATGGTGACGATCAACGGCCTGGGCGCGGTCGGCGCAACCACGTCGGGGCTGGGGGATTTGGCCGCCGGCCTTGGTGGCGCCGCTGCTGTGTCATCAACGACGAGCCTGCCCGGCGCGGCAGCATCGGCCGCCCTAGGCGAGGCCCGCCTGGTGGGAGCCCTGTCGGCCCCGCCGAGTTGGGCCGGCGCCGGGGCGACGGTCAGCACTGTTGCCACGACAACTCGGATCGGGGCAGGCGCCTACCACGGCTTCGGCGCCGCGACCCCAATGGTGATGGAAGAGGTTGGGGCAGTGGGAATGCCGGGCGTGCCCCTGGCCGGCATTCCCGGTCCACACGAAGACGAATTCGCCGACCCCAGCTACGGGTTCCGGCCCCGGGTCATCGGGCGCTCACCGGCCGCTGGTTAGCGGACAGATGAAAGCCGTGCCGAGCCCGGACCACCGCCGCCGCCAGCGCTTACTGCCCCGAACTTCTCGATGCCGGCGGCGGCAGGAACTATTAAGGCCGGTCAGCTGGCACCTGGACCGGCATCGCGCGAGGCATCGTCGACCACGTCGGGTTCCGACTTCGTCGCCTCGGTGTCCAGATCGGAGCCGGGATGCCGGCCCGGCCGTTGCGGCAACACGATCAGCAAAACGATGATGACGCCCGCGAGCACCGCCGAGGCGAGCGGGCGGCTCAGGTCCAGGCCGCCGTGATCGACGGGCTTGTCGAGGAAATCGCCGATGGTCGCGCCAAGGGGTCGGGTCAGGATGAAAGCCAGCCAGAACAGGGTGACCCGCGAAATGCTCGTCCAGAAATAGAGACCCGCGACCACCAGCAACGCGACGCCGAACACCAGCGCACCGCCCTCGTACCCGAGCCCCCCGTCGTCGGCGAGCCAATCGCCGAGTGCGGTGCCCAGGGTCTGCGAAAAGGTGATGGTGGCCCAGTAGAAGGCTTCGACTTTCGGCGTCGAGACGGTATTCACCGAGACCGTCCCCTGTGACCAATGCCAGAGCCCGAGGGTGGCCAACAGCAAGAACAGCAGCAGGAGCGAGCCGCCCGCGTAGCCGATCCCGAGCGAGCGGTCGGCGAAGTCGGCCAGCACGGTGCCGAAGGTCGTCGAGGCGACGATCGTCAGCCAGTAGAGGACGGCATGGAAGCGCTTGGCCAAAATCTGCGCGACGACCAGGGCGATCAGGGCACCGCCGAACAGGGCCACCCCCGCCAGATATCCCCAATCCAGCGTCATCGTGACGGTGTCGCCGCCCGTCTCGCCCAGCGTCGTCGCCAGCACCTTGATGACCCAAAAACCGAGGGTCACCGCCGGTACCTTGCTCAACGCCTGCTTCGTCATGTCACTCATGGATGATCACCTGTCGATTGCGGGCCGCGTAGTTATCCCTATCGTTGCCGAGCCGAGTTGAGAAGACGCTGAGATACCTTATGGGTCAGCTGTGTGCATGACGATGTGAACCTCTTAAGTGATTTCTCAGCGTTCTCGTGCCACCGTGGTCAAGTGGGCTTGCCGCGGGATCCGCGATGCCACGATGAGAAGGGGCTGGGCGGGTGAAGGTGCTGGTCGTCGAGGACGAACCGCGGCTGGCGGCGACGCTGACGATGGGCTTGCGTGCCGAGGGATGCGTGGTCACCACTGCCGACAACGGTAACGACGGGTTGTGGGAGGCCACCGAGCACCGTTTCGACGCGATCATTTTGGACATAATGCTGCCCGGGATCAGCGGCTACGAGGTGGTGCGCCGTATGCGCGCGGCTCAGGTGTGGACACCGGTGTTGATGCTGTCGGCCAAAGACGGCGACTACGAGCAGGCGGACGCGTTCGACCTGGGCGCCGATGACTATCTGACCAAACCCTTTTCATTCATCGTGCTGGTCGCGCGGCTGCGGGCGCTGGTTCGCCGAGGCGCCCCGCACCGACCGGTCGTGTTGACCGCGGGCACTCTGTCGTTGGATCCGGCGCGCCGCGTCGTGCGCCGCAACGGCGACACGATCGCGTTGACACCGCGCGAGTACGGGCTGCTGCACTACCTGATGCGCAACAAGGGCACGGTGGTCAGTAAGACCGACATCCTGCACAACGTCTGGGATCCGCACTTCTCCGGCGACGACAACCTCGTCGAGGTCTATGTCTTCTATGTGCGGCGCAAGATCGATTTGCCGTTTGGCACCAACACAATTGCGACGGTGCGTGGGGTCGGCTACCGGTTGGAGGCCGGGGAGGACGCCGGCGTCGCGGCGTCCAGCGGGAGCTGAACGACCACCGCGGTGCCGCCACCCGAGCGGTCGTCGATATGCACGCTACCGCCGTGTGCGGCAACGATTTCGAACACGATGGCCAGTCCCAGTCCGGTGCCGCCGCCGCTGCGAGAGCGGTCGGTGTCCAGGCGCACGAACCGCTCGAACACCCGTAGCCGGTCGGCGGGCGCGATCCCGGGGCCGTCGTCGGCCACGGTTAGGCAAACTTGACCGTCTTCGGGCCGCACCGTCACCTCGACCCGCGACGTCGCGTGCCGCGCCGCGTTGTCGAGCAGGTTACGCAGCACACGCGCCAGCGCGCTCGCGTCACCGACCAGCCGCGTCGGAGTGAGTTCGGCGTGTACGTCCAGCGTCGTCTCGCGCCGCAGCCGGGTGACCTCGGTGACGGCCAGGTCGTCGAGGTCGGTGTCGGTGCGGCGCAGCGCCAGCCCGCGTTCGTCGGCTCGGGCCAGCAGTAGCAGGTCCTCCACCAGCGCCTGCATTCGACGCGCTTCCGGTAGCAACGTGTCGGCGGCGAGCCGAACGTCGAGAAGCTCGGGGTGGGCGACGCCGACCTCGAGTGCCGAGATCACGGTGGACAGCGGGCTGCGCAGTTCATGGGAGGCGTCGGCGATGAACCGGCGTTGGGTGGTTTGGCTGGATTCGAGGCGCGACAACATCTGGTTCATTGTGGTTGCCAGCGTGTAGATCTCGTCACGTTGCGGTGGCACCGGCACCCGCTCGGCGAGATCGGAGGCACTGATGTCGGCGACCCGCGAGCGAATCGCTTCCACCGAACGCAGTGACCGCCGCACCAGAAGGTAGGTGGCCACGCCCGCCGCCGCGACCACCAACGGCGCGGCCGCGGCCAGGCCGATAGCCACCGTGGAGACGGTGGCTTCCACGTCGTCGGTGCCGGCCCCGACGAGTACGACGTAATGTCCCGTCGGTGTGTCGAGTGACTGCGCGGCCACCCGGACGTCGTGCATTCGCACTGCGGCGCCGGTGATTCCGATTTGTGGGGTACTTCCGACCGTGTTGAGCGCCACCATCGGCGGCTCGGGTGTGGAGCTCGACGAGGCCACCGAATGCCCTGCACCGTCGATAATTTGGACGGCGACGATGCGTTGGTCGGTGGCCAAAAGGGGCGGATCGATGTCGGGGGTGGTTTCCGACTGCAGCGTTCTGGCGATGTCGCGCAGCCGACTCCGCGCCGCGTCGTCAGCGGCCGAAATCAGCGCGAAGTGCAACACCAACAGCAGGACGGCACCGGCCATGATGAGCGCCACCAGGATGACCGTCGCCGACACCAACGCCGAGCGCGCCGAGATGCTCCACGCTCGTGGGTGCAGCAGCGTCGGCGTCCGGCCTGAATGTGCCATCAGCACGGACCGTACTACTGCAGCGCGCTCAACAATGCGGTCACGCGCTGCTTCTCGGTGGCCGGGTTGGGCATCGGCGCCCGCAGAGCTGCCAGTACGCCATCGATCTGCTTGTCGAGGGTATGCCAGGCGGTCTGGTTCAACGGCTTGAGCTTCGACTCGTCGTTGTCCCATGCGGTTTCCAGGTCCTTGATCCGGGCCTTGGCGCCGGCCTGATCGCCGGCCTGCAATTTGGAAAGCGTGTCCTGGGTGATGGACCGGAAGGTGGCAACCTGTGCCGGCGGGAAGGCCGACGTGAGTAGTCCGGGCTGTGCGGGGGCGGTGATCGTGGCAGTGCTGGCCGAGTCCGAATCGTCATCGGTTTCGGGGCCGTCGGCATGGCCATGGCCGCTCCAGAGCAGCAGTGCGCCGGTGGCAACCGCCGCCGCCGTGTAGTAACCCACCATCAGCCGCTCGCGCTTCGGAGTCGTGGTGACAGTCGTTGCACGGGTTGGGATTTCGTCGGTGATGACGTCGCTGCGGCTGACCATCAGATACCCGACCGTGGCGAGGATCGCGGCCAAGAAGATGGCGCTGGTGATCGCGGTTCCCCAGCCCAGACCGTGGTTGGCGGGTGCGGAGGCCAGCCAGTCGCCGAGGTTGGCGCCCAGCGGGCGGGTCAGAATGTAGGCCAGCCAGAAGGACAGCACCGGGTTGGCGCCCGCCCGCCAGCCGAGCGCAATCGAGGCGATCAGGGCGGCCGGCAGCAGCACCGAGGTGCCCGGCCCCCAGCCGGTGAGCTGTAATGTCCAGTCGCCGACGGCAGTACCCAGCGCGAAGGTGACCAGCACCGCGAGCCAGTAGAACAATTCGTGCGGCGTCGTGACGATGCTGTGGATCGACAGCGTGCGTTCCCGGGCGTACCAGACCCCGAAGACGATCGCCAACGTCGCCGCGAACACGGCCGTGCTGACCGCCAGTGGCACATGCAGCTTGTCGGTCAGCAGGTCGGTGTAGAGCGTGCCGGTGATGCTCAGCACGACAACGGCCAACCAGTAGACGATCGGCACGTAGCGGTCGACGATCAACTGGAAGGCCAAAACGATGCCCAGGCCGACGGTGAAGATCAGCGCCGTCACGCTGAGGCCAAGGCCCACCGTGGTACTGATCCAGTCGGCGAAACTTTCCCCGACAGTGGTGCACAGGATCTTGATGATCCAGAACCACACGGTGACCTCAGGGACCTTGCTGAGCATCCGGCGGGGATTGCGGAGGGCGATGGAACGCAGCATCTGGCTCATGGCGCCCGAAGGTACAGATGAGTCGCTGAGTTAACGCTTAGGAATTGTCAAAGAAAAACCACGACAGCCGGCAGCTAATCATGGTCGGGGTGGCGGGATTTGAACCCACGGCCTCTTCGTCCCGAACGAAGCGCGCTACCAAGCTGCGCCACACCCCGCTTGAAGCCTCGACAGCCTATCGCACCGGCCCGCCGACTGCCCAAACCGCTGGCAGCGGGCCCCCGAGAGCTAGGTCCAACTGCTGTTCCGCTCGAATTCGACCAGCGCCGCGGCCGGAGGGGTGAGATCGAGCCCCTGCTCGGCGACCCATTCGTCATTGAAATAGGTGTCGGCGTAGCGGTCACCGCTGTCGGCGATCAGCGTGACCACTGAGCCGCCGCGGCCCGCGGCGACCATCTCGGCCAGCAGCCCGAAGGCGCCCCACAGATTGGTTCCGGTCGATGGTCCCACCCGCCGCCCCAGCACGGCGCTGACGTGTCGGGCGGCGGCGATCGACGCGGCGTCGGGCACCGCGACCATGCGGTCGACCACCTCGGGCAGAAACGACGGCTCGACGCGCGGCCGCCCGATCCCCTCGATCCGCGACGACGTCTGCATCACGAGGTCGTAGCGCCGTTCGGCATACGCGGGGAAGAACGCGGAGTTCTCCGGGTCGACGACGCACAACCCGGTGGCGTAGCGCAGGTAGCGGATGTAGCGCCCGATCGTCGCGCTGGTTCCGCCGGTGCCCGCGCCGACGACGATCCACGCCGGGATCGGGTACTTTTCGTCGCGCATCTGCGCGAAGATCGACTCGGCGATGTTGTTGTTGCCGCGCCAGTCGGTGGCCCGCTCGGCGTTGGTGAACTGGTCCATGTAGTGGCCGCCGGTCTCGCGGGCGACGCGCTGCGCCTCGGCGTACACCTCGCTGGAGTTCTGCACGAAATGGCAACGGCCGCCTTGTGATTCGATCAGCGCCACTTTGGATGAGCTGGTACTCTCTGTCATCACGGCGACGAACGGCAGGCCCAGCAGCGACGCGAAGTACGCCTCGGAGATCGCCGTCGAACCCGACGACGCCTCGACGACCGTGGTGCCCTCGCCGATCCAGCCGTTGCATAGCGCATACAGAAACAACGAGCGCGCCAGCCGGTGCTTGAGGCTGCCGGTGATGTGCGTCGACTCGTCCTTGAGGTACAGCGCGATGTCGGCGTCCGTGCCCCAGGCCGACGGCAGCGGGTAGCGCAACAGGTGGGTGTCGGCGCTGCGACGGGCATCGGCCTCGATCACCCGGATCGCATTGTCGGTCCAGCCGCGGGACCGGCTGCGGTCCGCGGTCTGGGTCCGATCGTTCAACGCAGGGATGCCGCGGGCTGCGAGCGACCCAGGTTGCTGTTGGAATCCCGTCCACCCATCGGGGCGGCGATCAACGTCAGCAGGGTCGCTTCGGGCCGGCAGCAGAACCGCACCGGCGCGAACGGGGAGGTACCCAGTCCCGCGGAGACATGCAATTGCATGTTGGCTCCCCAGCGGGACGGCCCCTTGGCCCGGGTGCGGTCCAGACCGCAATTGGTCACCAGCGCGCCGAAGAACGGCAGGCACAGCTGACCGCCGTGCGTGTGTCCGGCCATCACCAGCTGGTAGCCGTCGGCGGCGAAGCGATCCAGCACGCGCGGCTCGGGGGAGTGCACCAGGCCCAGTCGCAGATTCGCCGCCGGGCTGGCCGGGCCCGCGATCGTCTCGTAGCGATCGCGGTCGATGTGCGGGTCGTCCACGCCGGCCGCGGCGAGGTGCAGGCCGGCTACCTCGAACTCGCGGCGGGTATGGGTGAGATCAAGCCAGCCACGCTCGGTGAACGCCGCCCGCAGATCCTGCCAGGGCAGGGGTTCACCCTTGATCCGGTGGGACGGGTTGGTCAGGTAGTTCAACGGGTTCTTCAGCCGCGGCCCGAAGTAGTCGTTGCTGCCGAAGACGAAGACACCCGGCCGCGACAGCAGGTCGCCCAGCGCCTGGATGACCGCGGGGACCGCTTTGGGGTGGGCCAGGTTATCGCCGGTGTTGACCACCAGGTCGGGCTCCCAGCCGGACAACTCGCGCAGCCAGGCCTGCTTGCGGCGCTGGTTGGGCATCATGTGCAGATCGCTGATATGCAGTACGCGCAGCGGCGTGGAACCCGGCGACAAGACGGGCATGGTTATCTCGCGCAGGACGAAGGCGTTGCGCTCAACGACCGCGGCGTAACCGATGCCGGCGACCGTCGAACCGAGCGTGACAGCGCCCGTGCGGATCAGGGCGGGCAAAACATCAGCCATGCACGCAGCCTACTGCCGGTTGCGGACTCGGGAGCGTCTTGCGCGCCTACGGAGGCGGCTGTCCGGGCGGTGGGGGCGGCGCCAGCAGCGGAATGGTGATCGGCGGTAGACCCGGGATTTCCACGACCTGCGAGCCGACCGGCAGCGGCGCACCGTCCGGCGGCGGAGGCGGAGGCGGCGGGATGCCGTTACTGACCTGAATGGTGACGACCGAGCCGGGGATCGTGTTGCCCGACGGCGACGTCCCGACCACCTCGCCCAACTTCGCGGTGCTGTTGACCGAATTGGTCTGGTCGGCGACCTGGAAGCCGGCCTCCTTCAGGCGTGAGCGCGCCGCGTCGACGTCCATGCCGGCCACGCTCGGCACCCGCGAGCCGGGCGAGCCCTCGACGTAGCGCGGATCCGTCGGCGGCAACTTGATGTCGCCGAAGCTGGTGGCGATCGGTTTCATGGCGGTGAACCAGGTCCGCGCGGGCTCGTTACCGCCGTACAGGTCGCCCTCGCCGCAGTGGCGCAACGGGGCCGAGCACAGATCGGTCGGCGAGGTGGAGTCGTCGTAGATGTAGTTGGCCGCGGCGTAGCGGCTGGTGAACCCGACGAACCCGGAGGAACGGTGGGCCTCGGTGGTGCCGGTCTTACCCGACACCGGCAGGTCCCAGCCCGCGGCGCCGGCCGAACCGGCCGCGGTACCGCCGCCGGTCGCGTCCTTGCTCATCGCGTTGGCCAGGGTGTTGGCCAGCCCTTCGGGCACCACCTGGTCGCAGGTCTGGGTGGTCACCGCGACTTCATTGCCGTTGCGGTCGATCAGCTTGTCGATCGGGTTGGGCGGGCACCACACACCGCCCGAGGCCAGCGTGGCCGCGACATTCGACAGCTCCAGGGCGTTCACCTCGATCGGGCCGAGGGTGAACGACCCAATGTTCTGCCGCTTGACGAAATCGGCCAGGCTTTCGTTGCTGTCGGGGTTGTAGTCACGGGCCGTGCCGGGGTCGGCGTAGGACCGCAGCCCGAGCTTGACCGCCATGTCGACCGTGCGCGTCACCCCGACCTGCGAGATCAGCTTGGCGAACGCGGTGTTGGGCGAGGTGGCCAGCGCCTCGGTGACGTTCATCGAGCCCCGGTAGTTGCCGGCGTTGACCACACACCAGGTGTCTTTGGGGCAGCCCTTGGCGCCACCACTACCCAGGCCCTTGGACTGGAACCGCGGCGGCACCTCAAGGGTGGCGTTGATGCCCATCCCCATGTCGAGCGCGGCGGCGGTAGTGAAGATCTTGAACACCGACCCCGCGCCGTCGCCGACGAGCGAGAAGGGCTGCGGGCGCATGGTCTGGCCGGCGTCGACGTCGAGTCCGTAGGTGCGGTTGCTGGCCATGGCCATCACCTTGTGCGAATCCTTGCCCGGCTTGATCACGCTCATCACGCTCGAGATACCGGGCAGAGTCGGGCTGGCGAACTTGTCGATGGCGCTCTTGACCGGGATCTGCACGTCGGGGTCCAGCGTCGTGCGGATCAGATAGCCGCCCCTGGCCACCTGTTCCTTACTGATGCCGGCGCGCGACAGGTACTCCTGGACGTAGTCACAGAAGAAGGCGCGGTCGCCCGCGGCGATGCAACCGCGCGGCAGCTCGTTGGGCTGCGGCAAGATTCCCAGCGGCGTCGCCTTGGCGGCACGCAGCGCATCGGTCTCCTGCGGCAGGTTCTGAATCATCGTGTCGAGCACCAGGTTCCGCCGGGCCAGGGCACCGTCGGGGTTGGTGTAGGGATTGAGTGTGCTGGTCGACTGCACCATGCCCGCCAGCAGCGCCGCCTGCTGCCAGTTGAGATCCGACGCATTGATACCGAAGTAGGTCTGCGCCGCGTCCTGCACGCCGAACGAGCCGTTACCAAAGGAGACGAGGTTCAGGTAGCGGGTGAGGATCTCCGGCTTGGTGAAGGTCTTGTCGAGCGTGAGCGCCATCCGGATCTCGCGCAGCTTGCGGGCCGGCGTGGTTTCGACGGCCGCGCGCTTTTCGGCGTCGGTCTTCGCGGTCACCAATAGTTGGTAGTTCTTGATGTACTGCTGCTCGATCGTCGAACCCCCTCGGGTGTCGACGTCGCCGGACGCATAGCCCGCCAGCCCGGTCAGCGTGCCCTTCCAGTCCACCCCGTTGTGTTCGGCGAACCGCTTGTCCTCGATCGACACGATCGCCAGCTTCATCGTGTTGGCGATCTTGTCGGTGGGCACCTCGAACCGGCGCTGCTCGTACAGCCACGCGATGGTGTTGCCCTTCGCGTCCACCATCGTCGAGACGGCGGGCACCTGCCCCTCGAGAAGTTGTGCCGAGCCGTTGGCGACCACCTCGGAGGCCCGGTTGGACATCAGTCCCAGCCCGCCGGCCATCGGGAACAGCAGCGCCGTGGCGACCACGCTCGCGAGTAGACAGCAGCCAGCCAGCTTAAGAATCGTGAGAGCTGCCGGGGGGCGGTCTGACATGCGTACTACAGTAACCGGCCGTTGTCGCGCGACGCGCCGTCGATCCGCACAGCGGATCGAGAACGCGTGACCTGCAACTTTCCTGCTAATCGGGATGGGATGTTTTCGATCGCGTTACATAGCAGCTACCCAAAAGGGGTACTCGATCTCATGATCCCGCCTACGCTCAACGGCAAGACGGCACGCCCGTCCCAAAAAAAGCGTTATCAGACTGTTGCGCAATTGGCAGCTGACCACCTAACTTATACAGACGGTGAGATTCAGGTAACACCGATCAGCACAGTGTGGTGTAGATCGCAACGTTGATCTGCTACCCGAGGAGGGCGGTCGTTAATAGCGACCGGGAGGAAGGGAACAGCTCGTGTCAGGAACACGACCGGCGGCACGCCGAACCAACATTGCGGCGGCACAGGGGGTGCTGCACAGTGTTGATGCTGAAGAACGAATTGCCTGGGTGTCCCAAGCGTTATGCCGGACCACTGACCCCGACGAACTCTTTGTTCGGGGCGCGGCCCAGCGTAAGGCCGCAGTGATCTGCCGGCACTGCCCGGTAATGCAGGAATGCGGAGCCGACGCGCTGGACAACAAGGTGGAGTTCGGCGTCTGGGGCGGCATGACCGAGCGGCAGCGCCGGGCATTGCTCAAGCAACACCCCGAGGTCGTTTCGTGGTCCGATTTCTTCGACAAGCGCCGCAATCGCGGTATCAGCTGACGCTTTGACAGCGGGTGCGCCGCATCGCCGCGGCGCACTGTTAGACCGAAACTTACTATTACAGAACTGTTACAGCGCAACTGGGATTCAGCGCATGTGCAATAGCGACCCTAGCGCTGAACTAGCTTGTCCCAGAAGGCAATTCGCCGATTCTTCTGCGTTTGACTCCAATCATCGTCACCCGCCGCGATTTTGGCGGCCGCTCAGCGGCTTATTGAACTGGCCGTCTCGCGCCCCCGGGCAGGCCGAATCGCTCCTAAGCGAGCGTTTCTATGGCGAGTGCTCAGCGATCCGCTGCGTGGGCCGTGTCGTCGCCGGCCGCAGTGATCTGATCGGCGAGCGCGCGCAAGGCTTCCAGATCCGACACGTCGAACGGCAGCGACGGTACGCCCACGACCGGCACGTTTGGATTGGCGCCGGTGAATCGGGACAGCAGCCGGATCTCCCGCTTGGCGGTCTGGCCCCGGTCGGCGTGAATCTGGAGCACCGCCGTGGCCAGCGCGGCGGCATCGGAGTCTGCATCAGACTTCAGCGACTCGATGCCGTCGATGGCCCGCTCCACCGGCAGTGCGCACAGCAGGGGATGGGTGCGGTTCAAGATCAGTCCCGCCAGCGGCATGCTCTCTTGCGACAGCCGATCGACGAAGAAGGACGCCTCACGAAGCGCGTCGGGTTCGGCCGCCGATACCACGACGAACTGGGTGCCGCGCCTTTTCAGCAGCGCGTAGGTGCGGTCCGCCTTCTCGCGGAAGCCACCGAAAGTGGCGTCCAGTGACTGCACGAACGCCGCCGCGTCGCCCAGCATCTGCGAACCGAGGACCGTTGAGAGCGCCTTCATCGCCAAACCCATTGCGCCGGTGACCAATTTGCCGATGCCGCGGCCCGGGGCGAGCAGCAGCCGCCACAGTCGGCTGTCCATGAAGCTGCCCAGGCGTTTCGGCGCGTCGAGGAAGTCGAGTGCATTGCGGGACGGGGGAGTGTCCACCACCACCAGGTCCCAGCGGTCCTCGGCCAGCAGCTGACCAAGCTTCTCCATTGCCATGTACTCCTGCGTTCCGGCGAGAGACGTGGCGACCGTCTGGTAAAACTGGTTGTCCAAAATCGCTTGCGCCCGAACGTCTCCGGAGTATTGGATCACCATTTCGTCGAACGTGCGGCGCATGTCGAGCATCATCGCGTGCAGCTCGCCGGTGACCTCGGGCGCCAGCGGCACCCGCTGCGGCGTATTGCCAAGATCGTTGACTCCCAACGCCTGCGCTAGCCGTTTGGCGGGGTCGATCGTCAAAACGCATACAGTGCGGCCATATTCGGCAGCTCGTAAAGCCATCGCCGCCGCGGTGGTCGTCTTACCCACGCCGCCGGCGCCGCAGCACACCACGACACGGTTGGATCGGTCGGCCAGAATTTCGCCCATATCAAGGGGTTTCGGCGTGTTACTCATCGAACTCCCTGCTGTGCAAGCGATTCCGACAGCTCATACAGGCTGCCGAGGTCCACGCCGTCGGAGATCGCGGGCAACTCCAACCGTGGCACCTTCAACGCGCCGAGCTGTTGTGCGGTCTCGGCCCGTGCCGTGATCCGGGTCGCGTGCTGAATGGTTTCGGTCAGTAAGCCGGCAAAGTCGTTGTCGCCCAACTCGATTCCAGCCGTCTTCAGCCCGGCCCGCACCGCGTCGGCATCGATGTCGCCCTCCGCGGCCTTGGCCAGGTCGCGAGGCTCCAGGTATGCCGGAATGTTGCGATTCACGATCACGCTGCCGATCGGAAGTTGCATCTCGGCAAGCTCCTCGATGGCTTCCATCGTCTCCTGCACCGGCAACGCTTCGAGCAGCGTGACCAAGTGGATAGCGGTGGCATCGGAGTGCAGCAGCTTGACCACGCCCTCGCTTTGCGAGTGCACCGGTCCGCCCTTGGCCAGATCGGACACCGCTTTGGTGACGTCCAGGAAGCGCGCGATGCGCCCCGTCGGTGGTGCGTCGACGACTATCGCGTCATAAACCGGCAGCTTGTTCTTGTCCCTGCGGACCACCGTCTCCTTGATCTTGCCGGTGAGCAGCACGTCGCGCAGGCCGGGCGCGATCGTCGTCGCGAACTCGATCGCCCCGATACGGCGCATCGCCCGTCCGGCGATCCCGAGGTTGTAGAACATGTCGAGGTATTCCAGGAAGGCGGCCTCGATGTCGATCGCCAGGGCGTTGACCTGACCGCCGCGCTCGGCGGTGGCGATCTTCACCTCCTGGTAGGGCAGCGGCGGAACGTCGAAGAGTTGCGCAATCCCTTGGCGACCCTCCACCTCCACGAGGAGGACTTTCCGGCCGCCCGCCGCCAGGGTCAGCGCCAGCGCGGCCGCGATCGTCGATTTGCCCGTCCCGCCTTTGCCGGTGACGAAGTGCAAGCGGGCCTTCGACAGTCTCGCCGGCCAGCCGACGGCAGCGTTGCCGCTAGAAATGGTTGCCACCATCGCATGCTAGCCCGAGCCCTTCGCGGCCCCCGCAAATCGGGTAGCTACGTCGGATCGCGGTCCACCGGGCTGACCCGTGGGGTTCACGCCCGACCGATAAGCTCGCGTCATGAGCCAACCGACCCCATGGGAATACGCCACGGTCCCGCTGCTGACCCACGCCACCAAACAGATCCTCGACCAATGGGGCGCCGACGGTTGGGAGCTGGTCGCCGTGCTGCCCGGGCCGACCGGTGAGCAACACGTGGCCTATCTGAAGCGCCCTAAGTAAAGAGGACACCGGTAGATGAATGCTTCGGCCCGCCTTGCGCAGCTCGGTGTCACGCTTCCGGACTTGGTTGCGCCGCTGGCCTCTTACGTTCCCGCGGTGCGCACCGGCAACCTGGTCTATACCTCGGGCCAGCTGCCGATCGTGGCGGGAAAGCTGGCGGGCACCGGCAAGGTGGGCACCGCCGTGGATCCCGATGACGCCAAGGCGATGGCGCGGCTGTGTGCGCTCAACGCTCTGGCGGCGGTGAACTCTCTGGTGGGTATCGACTCGGTGACCCGGGTGGTCAAGGTCGTCGGATTCGTCGCCTCGTCGCCCGGCTTCAACGGTCAGCCCGGGGTCGTCAACGGGGCCTCGGAACTGCTCGGCGAGGTGTTCGGCGATCAAGGCGCGCATGCACGTTCGGCGGTGGGCGTATCAGAGCTGCCGCTGGATGCGCCGGTCGAAGTCGAGTTGATCGTGGAGGTCGGCTAGCGGCCGTGACCGAGACAGTTGAGCCGCTGACTCATCCCGCATACGGCAGTTTGCGGGCGGTCACCGACACTGCCTCGGTCCTGCTGGCCGAGAACCCCGGCCTGCTGACGCTGGAGGGCACCAACACCTGGGTGTTGCGCGGACCCCGCAGCGACGAGCTGGTCATCGTGGACCCGGGGCCTGACGACAACGAGCACATCGCCCGGATCGCGTCGCTCGGGCGCGTCGCGCTGGTCCTGATCAGCCACCGGCACGGCGATCACACCGACGCCATCGACAAATTGGTCGAGCTCACCGGTGCGACCGTGCGCTCGGCGGGCAGCGGATTCCTGCGTGGGCTCGGCGGTGAGCTGGTCGAAGGTGAGGTCATCGATGCCGCCAACCTGAAGATCAAGGTGATGGCAACGCCGGGGCACACCGCGGACTCGCTGTCGTTCCTGCTCGACGACGCGGTGCTGACCGCCGACAGCGTGCTCGGCCGCGGCACCACCGTCATCGACAGCGAAGACGGCAGCCTCGCCGACTACCTGGAGTCACTGCGGCGGCTGCGCGGTCTGGGCCGTCGCATGGTGTTGCCCGGTCACGGTCCCGACCTGGCCGATTTGGAATCCGTCACCACCGGATACCTGACGCACCGCCACGAGCGCCTCGAGCAGGTGCGCGCCGCGCTGAGGGACCTCGGCGGCGAAGCGACCGCCCGCGAGATCGTCGAACACGTCTATGTCGACGTCGACGAGAAGCTGTGGGACGCCGCCGAATGGTCCGTGCAGGCGCAATTGGACTATCTGCAGCGAGAGTAAAGGGCTTATCTCGCTCGGGGTGGGATGCTCGCTCGGTGGCGCCCGGGCTACGCCCGCGCTTACCTCGCTCGGCGGGCCAGTCTCTCGGAGTCCGAGATCAGCACACTCTTACCCTCCAGTCGGATCCACCCACGGTGGGCGAAATCGGCGAGGGCCTTGTTGACCGTCTCCCGGGACGCGCCCACCAGCTGGGCGATCTCCTCTTGGGTCAGGTCGTGGGTGACCCGCATCGCGCCACCCTCCTGGGTGCCGAAACGCTGGGCGAGCTGCAGCAGCTGCTTGGCCACCCGGCCGGGCACGTCGGTGAAGATGAGGTCGGCCAGGTTGTTGTTGGTGCGACGCAGCCGTCGGGCGAGAACACGTAGCAATTGCTCGGCGATTTCGGGCCGATCGGCAATCCATGCGCGCAGCGCATCGCGGTCCATGGAAACCGCGCGCACCTCGGTGATCGTCGTCGCGCTCGACGTCCGGGGGCCCGGGTCGAAGATCGACAGTTCGCCGAACATGTCCGACGGGCCCATGATCGTCAGCAGATTCTCCCGGCCATCGGGTGATCGGCGACCGATCTTGACCTTCCCCGAGACGATGATGTACAGCCGATCGCCTGGTTCCCCTTCCGCGAAAACGGTGTGTCCGCGCGGGAAGTCGACGGGTTGTAATTGCTTGGTCAGTGCGGTGACTGCGCCGGGTTCAACCCCTTGGAAGATTCCTGCCCTTGCCAGGATCTCGTCCACGTTGCCTCTTCAGCTTTCCAACGAAGTGATATGGATACCTACCTAGCCCGGGTTACGAGTCTAGAGGTAGGCCAACGTGCCAACGCTACACACGATTGACGTGTCTAGTCGCCTCATATTGCGGATTTCCGCCTGAATGCGCGTGGATTCGCACCGGTAAAGCGCGTGCGGGGGGATCGGTGAATGCGGTTGCGAGCAGTGATTCGGCACGATGGCGACCGCTGGGCGGCGCGGACAGCGCAAGTTGCTGGGCCTGACGCCGATGCAGGTATTCCAGCGCTTCGGGCATCCCTTCCCGGGCCAGTGTGTGCATATCCATAGCCCGCGCCTGTTCGAGAAACTGCTCGACGTCGGTCGACGTAATCGACTCCCGGCCGAGCTCCCGTTCGAGCCGCCCCAGGCCGAGCGCCGCGAGCATCAGCAGCCCCGGTACGCACGCGACCAGCAACCATGACACAAGGAGAGTAAACATGGCCAAGGTCTCAGCGAGATTACGAAATCAGTACTCTGTCGTAGGTGACAGAGGCAAGGCCGTCCGGGCGTTCGAAAACCACCGCGGCTGCACCTGATTCCAAGCCTGATTCCGCACTTGCCCGGCGCTGGGCTTCGGAAACTCGAGCCGGTTTGGTGCGTCGCGCGCGCAGGATGAATCGCACACTGGCACAAGCATTTCCGGACGCGCATTGCGAGCTGGATTTCAGATCGCCGCTGGAACTGGTGGTGGCAACCATTCTTTCGGCGCAGAGCACCGACAAACGAGTGAACCTGACGACTCCGGCATTGTTCACCCGATATAAGTCGGCACTGGATTATGCGAAAGCCGATCGCGACGAGCTGGAAAACCTCATCCGCCCCACTGGCTTCTTCCGCAACAAGGCGAGCTCGCTGATCGGGCTGGGGCAGGCCCTGGTCGAGAAGTTCGACGGTGAGGTGCCGTCGACGATGGAAGAGTTGGTGACACTGCCCGGGGTCGGGCGCAAAACCGCCAATGTCGTCTTGGGGAACGCCTTCGACATCCCCGGGATCACCGTCGACACCCACTTTCAGCGGCTGGTGGCCCGATGGCGCTGGACCGAGGAAAAGGACCCGGTCAAGATCGAGCATGCCGTCGGCGAACTGGTCGAACGCAAGGAATGGACCCTGCTCAGCCACCGCGTGATCTTCCACGGCCGCCGGGTGTGCCACGCGCGCAAGCCGGCTTGCGGGGTCTGCGTACTCGCCAAAGACTGCCCGTCGTTCGGGCTTGGTCCCACCGAGCCGGCGCTGGCCGCACCCCTGGTGCAGGGCCCCGAAGCCGAACACCTGCTCTCGCTGGTCGGGCTGTGACACGGCCGGGACATTGACCCCGAGAACTCGATGGACCACCGCGATCTTGGCCGTGGTGGTGGCGCTGGTGGCGGCGTTTGTCGTGCAACTGCGCGACGACTCCGCGCCCGGCGCGACCAACGCGCCGTCGTCGAATCGAGAGCACCGCGACGCCGATACACCGGCCGCGCTGGCCGGCCCCCGGGCGCGAGCAAACCTGCCGCCCTGCCCCGCGCCGGGCACCGGCGCCGGCCCCGCCGTCCTGCACGGCGTGGTGGTCGAATGCGCGGCCGACGGGTCCACCGTCGATGTCGCCCGTGCGCTGGCCGGCCGCCGGGTGGTCATCAACTTATGGGCGTACTGGTGCGCGCCGTGCGCGGCCGAACTGCCCGCGATGGCCGAATATCAGCGCCGGGTCGCCTCCGACGTCATCGTGGTGACCGTGCATCAGGACGAGAACGAGACTGCCGCATTGTTGCGGCTGGCCGAGCTGGGCGTTCGGCTCCCGACCTTGCAGGATGGGCGGCGGCTGATTGCCGCAGCACTCAAGGTCGCAAATGTGGTGCCCGCGACCGTGGTGCTAAGACCGGACGGTAGCGTTGCGCAGACGCTGCTGCGCGATTTCGCGAGTGCCGACGAGATCGAGGCCGCGGTCGCACACGACGGATGACCGAGTTCGGCGGTCCGAAAATGGCTGGGCACGTGGACCCGACAAGGAGGCGCCGGTGAGTGGTGGGGGTGCCGCCCGCGCGCAGGGGACGGTTCCCCTCACGCCCGACGTCTGCCCGCCCTGGTTGCGGCCGCTGGTCGACAACGTGGGCCAGATCCCGGAGGCCTACCGGCGCCGGTTGCCACCCGATGTGCTCGCGATGGTGACCGCGGCCCGAGCGGCATCCGCGAACGACGACCGCGAGGCCGCTGTGCTGGTTCTGTTTTCGGGTCCCGAGTCCGGGCCGGGCAACGGCGTGCCCGACGACGCCGACCTGTTGCTCACGGTGCGGGCGTCGTCGCTGCGACACCATGCGGGCCAGGCGGCGTTTCCCGGCGGCGCGGCCGACCCCGGCGATCGCGGGCCGGTTGCCACCGCTCTGCGAGAAGCTCACGAGGAGACCGGGATCGACGTCACCCGGCTGCACCCCCTCATCACGATGGAGAAGACGTTCATCGCGCCGTCGCAGTTCCACGTCGTCCCGGTGCTGGCCTACTCGCCGGACCCCGGACCGGTCGCGGTGATCAACGAGGGCGAGACGGCGATCGTGTCGCGGGTTCCGGTGCGCGCGTTCATCAATCCGGACAACCGGCTGATGGTCTACCGCGGTGACCTCGGCAATCGTTGGGCCGGTCCGGCGTTTCTGCTGAACCAAATGCTGGTTTGGGGATTCACTGGCCAGGTGATCTCTGCCGTTCTCGACGTCGCCGGCTGGGCAAAGCCGTGGGACACCAACGACGTCCGTGAACTCGACGACGCGATGGTGCTGGTCGGCCAGCAGGGCGGCGCACGATGAATTCGATGACCCCGTCCCAGTGGCTGGATATCGCCGTGCTCGCCGTCGCTTTCATCGCGGCCATCTCGGGCTGGCGTTCGGGCGCGGTGGGTTCGCTCTTCTCGTTTATCGGTGTGCTGCTGGGTGCGATCGCCGGAGTGCTGCTGGCGCCCCACATCGTCAGCCACATCGCCGCACCGCGCGCCAAGCTGTTCGGCGCGCTGTTTCTGATTCTCGCGCTGGTCGTCGTCGGTGAGGTCGCCGGCGTGGTGCTGGGACGGGCGGTGCGCGGCGCAATCCGCAGCCGCACAATCAGAACCGTCGACTCGGTCATCGGGGTTGGCGTGCAGCTCGTCGTCGTGCTCACCGCCGCCTGGCTGCTGGCGACGCCGCTGACCCAGTCGAAAGACCAGCCCGAGCTGGCGGCCGCGGTCCGCGGTTCGCGGGTGCTCGCCGAGGTCAACAACATCGCACCCCCGTGGTTGAAGACTGTGCCCAAACGCCTTTCGGCGCTGTTGAACACCTCGGGGCTGCCTGCGGTGCTCGAGCCGTTCAGCCGCACGCCGGTGATCCCGGTCGAATCACCGGACCCGGCGCTGGCCACCAATCCGGTGGTCACGGCCGCCGCGCCCAGCGTGGTGAAGGTACGCAGCCTGGCGCCCAGCTGCCAGAAAGTGTTGGAGGGCACGGGATTCGTCATCGCTCCCGATCGGGTGATGACCAATGCGCACGTGGTGGCCGGGTCCAGCAGTGTCCAGATCTACGCCAGCGGTAATCCGTTGGACGCCACCGTCGTTTCCTACGACCCTTCGGTCGACATTGCCATTCTTGCCATTCCGAACCTGCCGCCACCGCCACTGGCTTTCAGTGACACCGAGGCGAAGACCGGCACCAACGTGGTGGTGCTGGGCTACCCGGGCGGCGGCAACTTCACCGCGACCCCGGCCAGGATCCGCGAGGCCATCAAACTCAGCGGCCCCGACATCTACCGCGACCCGCAGCCGGTCACGCGCGACGTCTACACCATCAGAGCCAATGTGGAGCAAGGCAATTCGGGTGGGCCGCTGATCGACCTCAGCGGTCACGTGCTGGGCGTGGTGTTCGGCGCGGCCGTCGACGATCCCGAAACCGGTTTGGTGTTGACCGCCGGTGAGGTGGCCGGCCAGATGGCCAAGATCGGTGACACCCAACAGGTGGGCACCGGGACCTGCGTCAGCTGATACGGCCTTTAGTGCACTTGCTCGAAAAACCTCATCAGGTGTCTGTTGATTTCCTCGGGCATCTCTTCATGGCTGTAATGCCCTGCGCCGGTGACGGATACGTAGCGGCCCTGCGTCGCATAGCGCTGACTGTGGTCGACCGGATCGGCCAGCACGTAGGGGTCGGCGTCGCCGCGCAGGTGTAGCAGCGGCACCCCGAGTTGGCGCGACATCGACTTCATGAATCGCCGGCCTTCACCGCGCAGCTGGCTGCGCACCGCCCAGCGCTGGTATTCCAGGGCGCAGTGCGCCGCTCCGGGAATCTGGATCGCCGTGCGCAGATAACCGATCGTCTGCGAGAAGTCTTCGGAGGCAACCCATTTGGCGGAGCTACGGTGTTTGACCAAACGTTCTATCTCGGCGCCGTTGTCGCGGGTCAGCAGCCGCTCGGGCCACAGCGGCAGCTGATAGCGCAGCAGGGTCGGCAGCAGCGCGGAACTCTGGTCGCGGCGCGTCAACGCCGATCGACGCAGCGCGGCCGGGTGTGGCGAGCTGACCAGCGCGATGGCGCGCACCAGCCGCGAGTGCAGCAGCGCGGTGGTCCAGCAGCACAGCCCGCCGTCGGCGTGGCCGACGAGCGTCGCCGACGAATGCCCAAGCGCGCGAATAAGTCCGGCCGTATCGCCGGCGAGCGTCCAGCCGTCGTAACCGCGCGGCGGCTTGTCACTGCCGCCGTAGCCACGCAGGTCGACCGCGACCACACGGGCATCGGTCAGCCCCCGCAACTGGTGACGCCAGGACCACCAGAACGAACCGAAGCCATGCAGCAGCATCACCAGCGGTCGTGCGGCCGCCGCCTTCGGTGCGCCCGGACCGGTCGGTAGCGCCTCGACGACGTGGAATCGAATGCCGTTGGCGTGCACGTCCAAATGGCGCCACGGCCCGTCGATACGGACCATCGACGGATCAGGTGCTGCCATTTACCAACCTGAGGGGTCGCTGGGGTTGCCGTTCTCGGGCTTGGCGTGCTTGCCGGGTACGTCGGTGAGCTGCTTGGTCGCGGCGGCGGACTTGTCGTGGCCGGGGGTGAGTGCGGTGCGCGCCTCCTTGACCGATTCGATGGTCTCCTGCGGTCCGCGGATCCGGCGCACCTTCAAATAGCCCAGCAGCGCCAGCACGGCTCCGACCACGACCATGAGCGCGAACACGATCAGGAAGGCCACCCAGCGCCACAACCAGTTGTCGAGCAGCTCGGCGAGGAAGAAGAAGAAAAAGAAGGTGCTGTAGAACAGCACCACCAGCGCGGCGATGAAGAACACGCTGCCGGTAAGGCCCTTCTTGATATCGCGGACGATCTCGGCGCGGGCCAGCTCGACCTCGGCCCGCACCAGCGTGGACGCCTGAGTCGTCGCGTCTTTGATCAGGTCACCGATCGACGGGTCGCCGTGGCCGGCATGCGGGTCGGCCAACGGAATCGTGGTCAGCGTGCTCGGCACGCCATTTTTGCGATCGACCTTGCTCACAAACGGTCCTCTCCGTTGAACTGCCCGGTTCCTGATCAAGCCGCTGCTTGGCTCGCATCGTCACCGAGCCCGTTCGCTGTCGTCGCGGTTTATGTTGCCATGTGCCGCGATGCCAGACGAGGCCAGCCGAAGTCCACGGGACTTCGCAACCGACGGGCCGGGCCGCCGCTATTCGCACAGCAAGAGGGGCGCGGGGGTGATCAACTAGACTGGCGCAGCTGTTCTCCGACATCCGGCCCGCTGATGGGAGTCACGCAGTGCAGACGGCACATCGGTGCTTTGTGGCGGTACTGGTGGCCGTGCTCCTCGTCCAGCCCGCTTTGCCGGCAAACGTCGCGGCAGCCGACGACCGGGTCCCGATGGGCGGTGGTGCGGGCATCGTCATCAACGGAGACACCATGTGCACCCTGACCACGATCGGCGGCGATGCCGCCGGTGAGCTGATCGGTTTCACCTCCGCGCACTGCGGTGGCCCGGGCGCGCAGGTCGCCGCCGAGGCCGCCGAAGGCAGAGGCATCCTGGGAGTCATGGTTGCGGGCAATGACGCCCTGGACTACGCGGTGATCAAGTTCGATCAGGCCAAGGTGGCGCCGGTGGCCAACTACGGCGGCTTCATCATCAACGGAATCGGGCCGGAACCGGTGTTCGGGCAGATCGCCTGCAAGCAGGGCCGGACGACGGGCAATTCGTGCGGTGTCACCTGGGGGCCGGGCCAGGATCCCGGGACCATCGTCATGCAGGTGTGTGGCCGGCCGGGCGACTCCGGTGGGCCGGTGACCGTCGACAACCTGTTGGTCGGGATGATCCACGGCGCGTTCAGCGACAACCTGCCGACCTGCATCATCAAGTACATCCCGCTGCACACTCCGGCGGTGGTGATGTCGTTCAACGCGATCCTGGCCGACATCAACGCCAAACACCGGCCCGGCGCGGGCTTCGTCCCCATACCGGTCTGAGCTACTTGGCCTCTCTGATCGCGTCGAAGACGCCCGGGTCGAGCAGTGTCGACGTGTCCCCGAGGTCGCGATTTTCGGCGATGTCGCGCAACAGCCGGCGCATGATCTTGCCGCTGCGGGTCTTGGGCAGTTCGGGCACCACGTGGATCTCGCGTGGCTTGGCGATCGGTGAGATCTCACGGGCCACCTCGTCGCGCAATTCGTCGACGATGCCCTCGTGCACGTCGTAATCGGCGCACATGACCACGAACGCGCAGATGGCTTGGCCGGTGGTCTCGTCTTTCTTTGCGACCACCGCGGCCTCGGCCACTCCGGAGTGGCCGACGAGCGCCGACTCCAGCTCGGCGCTCGAAAGCCGATGCCCCGACACGTTCATCACGTCGTCGATGCGGCCGACCACCCAGATGGCGCCGTCTCGGTCGTAATAGGCGCTGTCGCCGGCGAAATACCAGCCCTGGTCGGCGAACCTCGACCAATAGGTCTCGACGTATCTCTCCGGGTCGCCCCAGATGCCGCGCAGCATGGACGGCCACGGCTGGTCCAGGACCAGGTAGCCGGTGACGTGCTCGCCATGGTGGACGGTCGGCGTCAGTCGATCGCCGTGGTCGTCGACGATGCTGGCCGAGATCCCCGGCAACGCTCTCATCGCCGAACCAGGTTTGGCCGCAGCGACTCCGGGCAGCGGGGCGATCATCGCCGCACCCGTTTCGGTCTGCCACCAGGTGTCCACGATCGGCAGGCGGTCCGCGCCGATCACCTTGCGGTACCAGCGCCAGGCCTCGGGGTTGATCGGCTCGCCCACCGTGCCCAGCAGTCGAAGGCTGGACAGGTCGTGTGCATCGGGGATCTCGCGACCCCACTTCATGAAAGTCCGGATCAGCGTCGGCGCCGTGTAATAGATTGTGACGCCGTACTTTTCGATGATTTCGAAATGCCGATGCTGGCTGGGCGAATCGGGAGTGCCCTCGTAGAGCACTTCGGTGCCGCCGTTGGACAGTGGACCGTAGACGCCGTAGGTGTGCCCGGTGACCCAGCCGATGTCGGCGGTGCACCAAAACACGTCGCGGTCGGGCTTGATGTCGAAGATGTTGTAGTGCGTGTACGACGACTGCGTTAAGTAGCCGCCGCTGGTGTGCACGATGCCCTTGGGCTTTCCGGTGGTTCCCGAGGTGTACAGCAGGAACAACGGGTGCTCGGCGTCGAAGGGCGCCGCTGTGTGTTGGGCCGACGCGCCATCCACAACGTCGTGCCACCACACGTCGCGGTCGTCGTTCCAGGACACGTCAATTCCGGTGCGCCGCACCACCAGAACCCTCTCGACGGGGCTCTCGCCGTCCGGTCCGGGCGCCACTGCCTCGTCGGCCGCATCCTTGAGCGGCGCGGGCTTGCCGCGCCGGAATTGCCCGTCGGCGGTGATCAGCACCTTGGCCTGGGCGTCGGCGATGCGGGCGCGCAACGCCTTGGCGGTGAAACCGGCGAACACGACGCTGTGCATGACGCCCAGTCGCGCGCAAGCCAGCATCGCGATCACGGCTTCCGGGATCAACGGCAGGTAGATTGCGGCGCGGTCGCCGGCGACCAGACCGAGATCGGTCAGCGCGTTGGCCGCTTTGCACACCTCGTCCTGCAGGTCGGAGTAGGTCAGGCTGCGGCTCTCGCCGACCGGCTCGCCCTCCCAGTGAATCGCCACCCGGTCGCCGAGGCCGGCCTCGACGTGGCGGTCCACGCAGTTGTAGGCGACGTTGAGTTTGCCGTCGGAAAACCATTTGGCGAATGGCGCCTGCGACCAGTCCAGCACCTCGGTGAACGGCTCGGCCCACGTTAGCCGGTTAGCCTGCTTGGCCCAGAACGCCAACCGGTCGGCTTCGGCCTCGCGGTACAGATCTTCGCGGGCGTTGGCCTGCTCGGCGAATTGCGCCGGCGGCGGGTACGAGGCCGGATGCGAGGACGGGCCTTCGGTGTCGGTCACGGTCACTGGCTTCACTCCTATGTCGAGTATGTCGAGGGCCGGGTCTCGAGCTGGTCAACCGTCTGTGAGCCTAGACCCGCCCGCCGAACCTGTGGACTCCAATCCGGGGGTAAACCCCGTTGTCATACCGCATAATCACGGTTATGCGGGAATCTCGCGGGCAGCGTGCCCGTTGTCTACTCCTCGGCATTGCTGCGGCCGCAACGAGTTACGCGGTGGCCGGCGTGCTGGGCCCGCACGCGTCGGCGCTGCCGGTAGGCGACGAGGCGGTGCCGTGTCGCTCGGACCAGGTCGACGTGGCCGCTTCCCCGACGCAGGCCGCCGTGGGCCACCGCTCGGTAACCCTGACGTTCAGCCTCGCCGGTGGTGCGCAAGCGTGCACGCTGACCGGCTATCCCGCGGTCGAGACGGGCGACGACGGGCCGGACATTCACGCCACGCCCACGCTGCGCGGCTACATGGGCGGCTTGCCGAGCGATGTCGATGTGCCGCCCACCGTCACCCTGTCGCTGGCTGCACAGGGCCAGGCCATCGTGGAGGGCGTGGCCATCGACGGCTTCGGCAACCCGTGCCCCAATCGCACCGCGCTGCGGGTCAACCCGCCCAACACGATTGGCGTGGTCACGGTGCCGGCCACCATCGATGCCTGCGAATTGCAGGTGCATCCCGTGACCGCCTTGCAGCAGTAGGGCTTAGTAGGGGCTCGCCCGCTCCAGGCAATAGACAACCGGGGGAGTGGGATAGCTGATCCCGTTGAGGCCCGACGGGCAGTCCGAACTGTTCGTGGTGCCGTCGATGCGTTGGATGACTCGCATCACGCCCGACTCATGGTCATTGCAGTCACCCAAGGTCAGTTTGGGACTGTCACGCTCGCCGGATACCAGATAACACTGGCCCTGTTTGAGGTTCAGGGCGAAACACAGGATGGTCGAGCTGTCCGTGTAGCGGTCATAAATGGAGCCCTCGCGCTTTCCGTCGGGGCACTGCGCCGACGGTCCGCCTTTGGCGGCAAGCAAGTAGGTATTCACCGGATTGGCGCAGTCGTTGCCCGGATTCGAATTGAATGCCTCTGCGCGGTAAGACTTTTGAGTAATGCACTCGCCCACCTGCATCGACGTGTGTTCTTGGCGCTTGGCTAGCCGCGATGCCGCGCTGGCAAAGTCTCCGACGATTCCGAGCACCAGCACCACCGCGCCGATCGTGATCAGCGCGGTGGATGCCCCGCTCGCGCGACGCGGCGGCGCGCCATAGGGCGGGTAGCCGGCAGGGGGCGGTCCCGGATACGGCTGGCCCGGATATGCCGTAGCTGGCGCGCCCGGATATCCCGTCGGCGGCGGGTAGGGGTACGCGGGACGCTGTCGCCGACGACTGCGCGAGCGCTCCCATAGGCCGATGATCAGACAGATCAATCCGATCAGGGGAACGCCCAACGCGAACGCCGCCTCGCCCAGCGCCACCCCTACGTCGTGGTCCGAGGCGAGAAGCGTGACCCCCATGTCGAAATCCTAGGTTGTCGACGCCGGCCGGTGCACTTCACCGGCGGTCCTTGCGTGGCCGACGTGCTCGCAGGCCCTAGGGTCGCTGTCATGCGGTGGATGCGGGCCAGGGCCGGCGCTGCCGTCCTCATGCTGACGGCAGCGTCGCTGGCCGGCTGCGGGGGCGGCGTGCTGAGCCCTGAACTGGTGGTGGTGAACGGCGGTGAACCGCCGAACCCGCTGGTTCCGACCGGCACCAACGACAGCCTCGGCGGGCGGATCCTGGATCGGCTGTTCGCCGGCTTGGTCTCCTATGACGCCAACGGAAAGCCGTCCCCGGAAGTGGCGCAGTCCATCGAGACCACCGACAACGTCAACTACCGGATTATTCTCAAACCGGGCTGGAAGTTCACCGACGGCTCTGCGGTGACGGCACATTCGTTCGTCGACGCGTGGAATTACGGGGCTCTGAGCGCCAATGCCCAACTGCAGCAGGACTTTTTCAGTCCGATCGCCGGATTCGACGACGTCGCCGGCCCGTCGGGCGACGGCAAGCCGACCACGATGTCCGGGCTTGAGGTGGTCAACGATCTCGAGTTCACGGTGCGGCTCAAGGCACCGACCGTCGACTTTAAGTTGCGCCTGGGCCATACTGCATTCTATCCGTTGCCGGACAGGGCATTTCGCGACATGGCAGCGTTCGGGCGCAACCCGGTGGGCGACGGGCCGTATCGGCTGGCCGACAGTCCCGACGGACCTGCCTGGGAGCACAACGTGAAGATCGACTTGAAGCCCAACCCCGATTACCACGGCAACCGCCAACCCCATAACAAGGGCCTGAGGTTCGAGTTCTACGGCAACCTGGATACCGCCTATGCCGACCTGCTGTCCGGCAATCTCGATGTCCTGGACACGATTCCGTCCAGCGCGCTGACGATCTACCAGCGCGACCTGGGCGGCAACGCCGCCAGCGGGCCCGTCGCGGTCAGCCAATCACTCGACACACCATTGCGGCTGCCGCATTTCGGCGGTGAGGAGGGCCGGCTGCGGCGGTTGGCCTTGTCCGCTGCGGTTAACCGCCCGCAGATCTGCCAGCAGATCTTCAACGGCACCCGCAGCCCGGCCCGCGAATTCACCGCCCGCTCCCTGCCGGGGTTCGACCCGAACATCCCGGGCAACGATGCACTGGACTTCAATCCCGAACGGGCACGGCAACTCTGGGCGCAGGCCAACGCGATCTCGCCGTGGAGCGGGCGGTACGCCATCGCCTACAACGCCGACAGCGGCCATCAGGAGTGGGTGGACGCGGTGGCCAACAGCATCAAGAACGTGCTGGGCATCGACGCCGTCGGCGCGCCACACCCGACCTTTGCGGGGTTCCGTACCCAGATCACCAACCGCACCATCGACACCGCCTTCCGAGCCGGATGGATCGGCGATTATCCGTCGATGATCGAATTCCTCGCCCCGTTGTACGCCACCGGTGCGGGATCCAACGATGTCGGATATTCCAGCCGGGAGTTCGACGCCGGGCTGGCGGCCGCCGAGGCCGCCCCCAGCCTGCAGCAGGCCGATGTTGTGGTCAATGTGGCGCAACGAATTCTGTTGCACGACATGCCCGCTGTACCGCTGTGGTACTACATCGCCGTGGTCGGGTGGTCGCCGGAGGTCAGCAACGTCAAGGTCACGTGGAACGGGCTGCCCGACTACGAGAACATCCTCAAGGCCTAAGACATGGGTTGGTATATCGCACGAAGGCTCGCGGTGATGGTGCCCGTCTTCCTGGGCGCCACCTTGCTGATCTACGGCATGGTCTTCCTGTTGCCCGGTGACCCCCTGGCCGCGATCGCCGGGGACCGGCCGCTGACGCCCGCGGTCGCCGCGGCGCTGCGGGCGCGCTACCACCTCGACGATCCGTTCCTGCTGCAGTACCTGCGTTACCTCGGCGGCGTGCTGCACGGCGACTTGGGCCGCGCCTATTCCGGCTTGCCGGTCAGTGCTGTTCTGGCACATGCCTTTCCGGTCACCATCCGGCTGGCGCTGATCGCGCTCGTCGTGGAGGGGGTGCTGGGCATCGGATTTGGCGTGCTATCGGGCCTGCGGCAGGGCGGGCTTTTCGATTCGACCGTGCTGATCACCGGACTGATCATCATCGCGATCCCGATCTTCGTGCTGGGCTTTCTGGCGCAGTTCGTGTTCGGGGTCCGGCTGGGCATCGCGCCGGTCACCGTCGGCGAACGGGCGAGCTTCGCGCGCCTGCTGCTACCCGGAATCGTGCTGGGCTCGGTCTCATTCGCGTATATCGTGCGGTTGACCCGCTCGGCGGTGGCCGCCAATGCGCATGCCGACTATGTCCGCACCGCCACCGCCAAAGGGTTGTCGCGACCGCGGGTCGTGACCGTGCACATTCTGCGTAACTCGCTGATCCCGGTGGTGACGTTCCTCGGCGCCGATGTGGGTGCGCTGATGGGCGGTGCCATCGTCACCGAGGGCATCTTCAACATTCACGGCGTCGGCGGTGTGCTGTATCAGGCCGTCACCCGGCAGGAGGCGCCGACGGTGGTGTCGATCGTGACGGTGCTGGTGCTGATCTATCTGATCACCAACCTGCTGGTCGATCTGCTCTATGCGGCGCTGGACCCGAGGATCCGCTATGGCTGAGCATTCCGGCTTTTGGGGCGAAACCTGGCGCAAACTGCACCGGCGCCCGAAGTTCATCGTCGCGGGTCTGATGATCCTGCTCATCCTGCTGGTCGCGCTGTTTCCGGCCTTGTTCACCGACGCCGACCCCGCCTACGCCGATCCCAGCCAGAGCCTGCTCGGCCCGTCGGCGACGCACTGGTTCGGCACCGATCTGCAGGGCCACGACATCTATGCGCGCACGGTCTATGGGGCGCGGGCCTCGGTGACGGTCGGGTTGGGTGCCACGCTGCTGGTGTTCGTGGCCGGCGGGGCGCTCGGCGCGCTGGCCGGCTTCTACGGCGGCTGGATCGACGCGCTGGTCTCGCGCGTCACCGACGTGTTCTTCGGGCTGCCGCTGCTGCTGGCCGCGATCGTGCTGATGCAGGTCCTGCATCACCGCACGGTGTGGACGGTGGTCGCCATCCTGGCCTTATTCGGCTGGCCGCAGGTGGCCAGGATCGCTCGCGGTGCGGTGCTGGAGGTACGGGCCAGCGACTATGTGCTGGCGGCGAAAGCGTTGGGCTTGAGCAGGTTTCAAACCCTGGTGCGGCATGCGTTGCCGAACGCGGCGGGCCCGGTGATCGCGATGTCCACGATTGCGCTGGGCGCCTTCATCGTCACCGAGGCCACCTTGTCCTATCTCGGCGTCGGACTGCCGACCTCGGTGGTGTCGTGGGGTGGCGACATCAACCTGGCGCAGACGCGGTTGCGGGCCGGCTCGCCGATCTTGTTCTATCCGGCCGGCGCACTGGCATTCACGGTGCTGGCATTCATGATGATGGGCGACGCGTTGCGTGACGCCCTGGATCCGGCCTCGCGAGCGGAGCGGGCATGACCGGCCCGGAATCGCCGCTGTTGAAAGTCGAGGGCCTGGAAGTCAGGTTCGGCGATGACGACCCCGCGGTCAGCGGAGTCGACCTGAGCGTGATGCGCGGGCAGACCGTCGCCGTGGTCGGCGAATCAGGATCGGGCAAATCGACCACGGCCGCCGCGGTTCTGGGCCTGCTGCCGCCGGGCGGGCGAATCACGGCCGGCCGCATCACTTTTGACGGACAGGACATCACCGCGGCTGACCGCAAGGTGCTCCGTTCGATCAGGGGTCGACGCATCGGCTACGTACCCCAAGACCCGATGACCAACCTCAACCCCGTCTGGAAGGTCGGCTTCCAGATTCGGGAAGCGTTGCGGGCCAACACCGATGGCCGCCAGGCGCGCCGACGGGCGGTCGAGCTGCTTACCCAGGCCGGCATGCCGGATCCGGAGAAGCAGGCGGGCATGTACCCGCACCAGTTGTCGGGTGGCATGTGTCAGCGCGCGCTGATCGCCATCGGGCTGGCGGGCCACCCGCAGTTGCTGATCGCCGACGAACCGACGTCCGCGCTCGACGTCACGGTGCAACGGCAGGTGCTCGACCATTTGCAGCGTCTCACCGACGAACTCGACACCGCGCTGTTGCTAATCACGCACGATCTGGCGCTGGCCGCCGAACGGGCCGAGCAAGTCGTCGTTGTCCGCCGCGGTCTGGTGGTGGAATCCGGTGCCGCGCAGTCGATCCTGCGGGACCCGCAGCACGAGTACACGCGCCGGCTGGTGGCCGCGGCTCCGTCGCTGACGGTGCGGAGTTCGGCGCCGGCACGCCCGGGCGCCGACACCGGGGCGCGCGACATCCTCGTCGCCTCGGAGCTGACCAAGGTCTACCGGGAGTCGCACGGCGTACCGTGGCGCCGGACTGGGTTCTGTGCGGTCGACGCGGTGTCCTTCGGGTTGAAGCGGGCCAGCACCCTGGCCATCGTCGGCGAATCGGGCTCGGGCAAATCGACGGTGGCCCGGATGGCGCTGGGATTGCTCCAACCGACCTCGGGCGCAGTCGTTTTCGACGGTACCGAAATTTCTGATGCGCTGAACCGCGACGCGATGATGGCCTTTCGCCGGCGCGTGCAGCCGGTGTTCCAGAACCCCTACAGCAGCCTGGACCCGATGTACTCGGTGTTCCGCACGATCGAGGAGCCGTTGCGGATCCACCATGTCGGCGACCGCAGGCAGCGCGAGAAAGCGGTGCGCGACCTCGTCGACCAGGTGGCGTTGCCGTCGTCGGTGCTCGGCAGGTTGCCGCGCGAGCTCTCCGGCGGCCAACGCCAGCGGGTGGCGATCGCGCGTGCATTGGCGCTGCGGCCCGAGGTGCTGGTCTGCGACGAGGCCGTCTCGGCGCTCGATGTGCTGGTGCAGGCGCAGATATTGGACCTGCTGGCTTCGTTGCAGGCCGAACTGGGCCTGGCCTACCTGTTCATCAGCCACGACCTGGCCGTGATCCGGCAGATCGCCGACGATGTTCTGGTGATGCGCGCCGGGCGGATCGTCGAACGCGCGGCGACCGAAGAGCTGTTCACCAGGCCCGGCCACGAATACACCCGCCAATTGCTGGAGGCCATTCCCGGGGCGTCCATGCCGCCCCGCTAGGTTGGCAACCTGTGACGGCAGACCCGCTGGCTCCGCTGATGGAGTTCCCCGGCGTCGCCGAGGCCAGTGACCGGGCCCGCGACGCGTTGGGCCGCGCGCACCGCCATCGAGCAAATCTGCGCGGTTGGCCGGTCACCGCGGCCGAGGCCGCGCTGCGGGCGGCCCGCGCTTCCTCGGTGCTCGATGGCGGGCCGGTGCGGTTCGAGGACTTAGCGGACAGCTCAGGGGTGAGCGATCCGGTGTTCGGCGGAGCGCTGCGGGTGGCTCAGGCGCTGGAGGGCGGTGGGGGTGCATTGATCGGCGTGTGGCAGCGATCGCCGTTGCAGGCGCTGGCCCGGCTGCACATGCTGGCGGCGGCCGACCAGGTCGATGACGAACAATTGGGCCGCCCGCGGGCCGACCCCGAGATCGGGCCTCGCCTGGAGCTGCTCGGCGAATTGGTGACCGGTCGCACGCAGGTGCCGGCGCCGGTGTTAGCCGCGGTCGCGCACGGAGAACTGCTGACGCTCAAGCCCTTTGGCAGCGCGGACGGAGTGGTCGCGCGGGCGGTGTCTCGGCTGGTAACGATCGCCAGCGGGCTGGATCCGCACGGGCTGGGTGTGCCGGAGGTGAGCTGGATGCGCAAACCCGGTGACTATCGCAGCGCCGCAAGCGGATTCGCCGAAGGCACACCGGCCGGCGTCGGAGCATGGTTGGTGCTGTGTTGCCGGGCGATGCAGGCCGGCGCGCAGGAGGCGTTGTCGATCGCCGAGTCGTTGCCGGGCAAGAGTTGAGCCACGCCGCGCGAAAGGGTCCAGACATGTAGAGCGGGCGGCGTTCCGAAATATTCGGTCCGCCGCCCGCTAGCACGGAACTCGGTTACCAAGCGTGCATGTATGGGGCTGCGTGGGTGGCCTCGGCGATCTTGCGACGCTTCGAGCTACGACCCCACCCAAAGGGCCGTTCATGCTCTCTGCATTTTCGCAATTACGCAGGCCCGCAACACTTCTGCCATTTTCGCGGCTATGACTCCGCGTGGGTGCCGAGAACCGTGCTGGGCGCCCGGTTCGGGAGAACGAACCTTCTCTTCCGGATCGACCTAGGCCTTACCGGGCTTCCGTGGTTCCTTTGTACTACTGGAGCCTTAGCACAGCAAGGCCCAATTCTGCGAACGTTGCCAATCCGCAACTCGGCGAGGGCTCGGCAGGTTTGCTGGCGGCTAGAACGCGAAGCGCCGCAGCAGCGTGTAGGTGACCGCGCCGGCGGCCAGCGCGGTGACACTCACCGCGGCCGTGGTGGCGATCGCGGCACCCGAGGGCGCCGGAATCCGGTCTCGCAACGAGACCGGTCGCGAGAAACTCAATACGGGCCAACCACGTTCGGTCGCTTCCTTGCGCAAACCGCGGTCGGGGTTGACCACGCTGGGATGCCCGACCGACTCGAGCATCGGCAGGTCGGTGATCGAGTCCGAGTAGGCGTAGCAGTGCTCCAGCGGGTAGCCCTCGCGGGCCGCCAGCTCGCGGATCGCTTGGACCTTGCCCTCGCCGTAGCAGTAGAACGCGACGTCGCCGGTGTACTTGCCGTCCTCGACGACCATCCGGGTCGCCATCGCGTGCGTGGCACCCAGTGCGCGGGCGATCGGTGCGACGATTTCCTCGCCCGACGCGGACACCACGACGACGTCGCGGCCGCACAATTTGTGCGCGGCGATCAGGTCCGCGGCCTCGGCGAACACCAGTGGAGTCACGATGTCGTGCAGCGTTTCGTTGACGATCGACTTGACCTGGGCGACGTCCCAGCCGGTACACATGTTGGTCATGTGAGTGCGCATTCGGTCCATCTGGTCATGATCAGCACCAGAGAGCAGGAAGATGAATTGGGCGTAGCTGGACTTCAGCACGGCGCGCCGATTGAGCAGTCCCTGATTGAAGAACGGTTTGCTGAACGCCAGGGTGCTGGACTTGGCGATGATGGTCTTATCCAGGTCGAAAAAGGCCGCGGTACGGGCGCGTGCAGTACCGGTTGCGGCTGTCTGCGCAGAGGTTTGCTGATACGCGTCTGGGTCGGAGACAGTCACCGACACAGCATAGGTCGGTGAGTCGGCGCGTCCGGGGTCGCCGGCGAAATCGGGGCTGAACTGGGGGTAACACACGAGGCCAACGGTGTTTTTACGGCTCAAATAGTAGCTATGAAAAAAAGATCTACTTGCGGCACCGCCCACTGTCGTGTGTATAGTAAGCATTACTCGGCCTGAGCCGAGGGTGTATCAGCCCGACCCCCCGGGGCTGATGCACGACGACCTCCGCCTCCTCCCCCCCTGGCGGGGGTCGTCCCTTTTCTGGGGTAATTTTCCCCAAAAACAAGCCTTCCGACTCCGCCTTGGGTGCGTTGCGGGCACAGTGTTATCCCTCGGGCGGGCAAGCGCCGAACCCCGAACTTTGTGCACACCCTCGTATCTCTCCACAAATCCAGATCTGGCACTGGTGTGCCATCCCGAGCTGCCCGCACGGTGGTGGGGTGACAATCGCGACCAGTGCCGAGCCGAGGGGTTCCGCGGGTGTACTCGCGGTGCTGACCGACCCGATATTGCGCGACGAGCTGGACCGGGTGGCCGCCGCGGTCGGCGTTCGAGTGGTGCACGCCGGCGGTGCGGCGGTGGGACGGAAAACGTGGTCGGCGGCCGCGGCGGTGGTGCTCGATGCGGCGGGCGCGGACCGTTGTCGGTGCGCTGGTCTACCGCGTCGCACGCACGTCAGCGTGTTGTGCGCCGCCGAACCCGCGACCGCCACCTGGTCGGCCGCGATCGCGGTCGGCGCGCAGCACGTGCTGAGCATGCCGGCGCAGGAGCACGAATTGATCCGCGAGCTCGCGGAGTCCGCTGAATCCGTCCGGGACGACGAGTTGCGCGGCCACGTCGTCGCGGTGGTCGGTGGCCGCGGCGGGGGCGGCGCGTCGTTGTTCGCGGCCGCACTGGCGCGGGCCGCCAATGATGCACTGCTAGTTGATCTTGATCCCTGGGGCGGCGGCCTCGATTTGTTGCTGGGCGGTGAGAGCACACCCGGCCTGCGGTGGCCCGACTTGGCATTGCAGGGCGGGCGGCTCAGCTGGCCGGCCGTGCGCGACGCCCTGCCGCGCCCGCACGGCATCAGCTTGCTGTCCGGCACGCGGCGTGGCTACGAACTGGACGCCGGGCCGGTGGACGCGGTCATCGATGCGGGCCGCCGCGGAGGCGTCACGGTGGTGTGCGATCTGCCCCGTCGTGTGACCGACGCCACCCGGGCCGCGCTCGACGCCGCCGACCTTGTCGTCGTCGTCAGCCCGTGCGACGTGCGGTCCTGCGCGGCGACGGCAGCGATGACGCCGGTGCTGGCCGCGATCAATCCCAATCTCGGGTTGGTGGTCCGTGGCCCGTCGCCGGGTGGACTGCGTGCGGCCGAAGTCGCCGACATCTGCGGCCTGCCGCTGCTCGCGACGATGAAAGCTCAGCCGCAACTGGCCGACCAACTCGAACACGGCGGTCTGCGTTTGGGGCGGCGATCGGCCCTGACGGCGGCAGCTCGCCGGGTGCTCGCGGTACTGCCGCGCGCGGGATCCCGACCGAAAGCCGGTGCGGCGTGAGCGAATCGCTTATCGAGCGGGTGCGCGAGCGTTTGGCGACCGAAGCGGCGCCATTGCGGCCCAACGTGGTGGCCGCCGCGATCCGGGCCGAATCCGGCGGGATGCTCGGTGATACCGAGGTCCTGGCCAACCTCCGGTTGCTGCAGACCGAACTGACCGGCGCCGGGATTCTCGACGCATTGCTGTGTGCGGACGGCACCACCGACGTCCTGGTCACCGCGCCGGACGCGGTGTGGGTCGACGATGGAAACGGTTTGCGTCGCAGCCAAATCCGGTTTGCCGACGAGGCGGCGGTGCGGCGGCTGGCGCAGCGGCTGGCGTTGGCCGCCGGGCGCCGTCTCGACGACGCACAGCCGTGGGTCGACGGTCAACTGAGCGGTATCGGCGCCGGCGGATTTGCGGTCCGGTTGCACGCGGTGTTGCCACCGGTGGCTGCCGGTGGCACGTGCTTGTCGCTGCGGGTGTTGCGGCCGGCTACCCAGGATCTGGCGGCGCTGACCGCGTCGGGCGCGATCGAGCCGGCGGCTGCGGAGTTGGTGGCCGACATCATCGCGGCCCGGTTGGCATTCCTGGTGTGTGGCGGCACCGGCGCCGGCAAGACGACTTTGCTGGCGGCCATGCTGGGTGCGGTGTCGCCGGCCGAGCGGATCGTGTGCGTCGAGGACGCGGCCGAATTGGCGCCCCGGCATCCGCATCTGGTCAAGCTGGTCGCGCGGTGCGCCAATGTCGAAGGCGTAGGCGAGGTTCCGCTGCGCCAACTCGTGCGGCAGGCGCTGCGGATGCGGCCCGACCGCATAGTGGTCGGAGAGGTCAGGGGCGCCGAAGTGGTCGACCTGCTCGCGGCGCTGAACACCGGCCACGATGGCGGGGCCGGCACGGTGCATGCCAACAATCCGGGCGAGGTCCCGGCCCGGCTGGAGGCGCTGGGCGCGCTCGGCGGTTTGGACCGGGTCGCGTTGCACAGTCAGCTCGCGGCGGCGGTCCAGGTACTGCTGCACGTCGCCCGGGATCGCAGCGGCCGGCGTCGGCTCGCTGAGATCGCGGTGCTGCGCCACGTCGAGGGACGGGTTCGGGTGGTCACGGCGTGGCATGCGGAGCGAGGGATGACCGATCATGCCGACGAACTGCATTTCTTGCTGCGAAGCCGGTTGCCGGCATGAACAGTGTCCCGGCCGGTGCATTGCTGGTGGCGTTGGCACTCTTGGCCCTTCCACCGTCACCGCGACGGCGGCTGCGGCCGACGCCGGCGCGCCGCCGGGCCGTCGGCGGGCGCGGGGCGGGCTGTCTGGCGGTGTGCGCCGCCGTTGCGGGTGCGGTGGTGCTGCCGCTGACGACCGTCCTGGCCGGCGCGGTGGTGGTCGTCACGGTGAGCCTGCGTTACCGCCGGCGTCGTCATCGCCTGCGCGCCACCGACGAGGGCCGGACATTGGAAGCCGCGCTGGATGTGTTGGTCGGAGAGCTGCGAGTGGGCGTGCATCCGGTGCGGGCGTTTGGTGTTGCTGCCGAGGAAACCGTTGGCGCGGTGTCGAACTCGCTACGGGGTGTCGCGGCGCGAGCGCGGTTGGGCGCCGACGTCGTGGCCGGCTTGCGCGCCGCGGCATGCGTGTCGGCTCAGCCTACGCAGTGGCATCGACTGGCCGCGTGCTGGCAGCTGGCCAGCGATCACGGTCTGGCGATCGCCACCCTGATGCGCACCGCCCAACGCGATATCGTTGAGCGGCAGCGGTTCTCGTCGCGTGTTGACTCCGGCATGGCCGGTGCGCGCGCCACCGCGGCGATACTGGCGGGACTGCCGGTGCTGGGAGTATTGCTGGGCCAACTGATCGGGGCGCGCCCGCTGCGCTTCCTGCTGAGTGGGCACGCGGGTGGGTGGTTACTGGTTGTCGGGTCCGTGCTGACGTGCGCCGGGCTGCTGTGGTCGGACCGAATCATCGCGCGAGCGGGAGCCGGGGCGTGAGCATTGCGGCGGTATTGCTCGCCGTGGCGCTGTTGATCGGGCCTGGCCCGTCGGTGGTGCGGGCGCGTGCCGGCACAACGCCCCGCGCGCAACGGTTTCGGATCGGGCGGACCGACGAGACAGCTCGCGGGGCGGACCCGCTGGCAGTCGCATCCAGCTTCGACGTGCTGGCCGTGTGTCTGGAGGCCGGGATGGCCGTGTCGACCGCCGCCGCTGCGACCGCGGCGTCCGCGCCGCCGAGGCTGGCCCGCGTACTGCGGCGGGCCGCCGATCTGCTGGCGCTGGGATCCGATCCCGCTGTCGCATGGTCGATCTCGCCCGAGAAGAAGGTCGACGCGCAGACCGATGCGCTGCTGCGACTGGCCCGGCGTTCGGCGTCATCGGGTGCGGCGCTGGCCAGCGGCGTCGCCGAGCTGGCCGACCAGTCTCGACACGACGCCGCGCATACCGCCGCTGCGGCCGCCGAGCGCGCGGGCGTGCTGATCGCGGGCCCGCTCGGGTTGTGCTTCCTGCCGGCGTTTGTCTGCCTGGGCATTGTCCCCGTGGTCGCGGGGCTGGCCGGAGACGTCCTGCAGTCGGGCTTGCTGTGAAGAGACTACAACAGAGGGGATACATTGGTGATCAACATGTTTCGTGTAACGATGGCGCGGATGGCGGTCCTTGCCGCCGACGAGTCGGGGATGTCCACGGTGGAATACGCGATCGGCACCATCGCGGCGGCCGCGTTCGGCGCGATTCTCTACACCGTCGTCACCGGCGATTCGATCGTGTCGGCGTTGACCAACATCATCGGTCGCGCGCTCAACACCAAGGTCTGATCGGCTGCGCCGGTGCGAGCACCGTGGAAGCGGCTTTGGCGATCGCCGCACTGGTGGTGGTGCTGGCGCTTTGCCTGGCCGGTATCTCGGCCGTGTCGATGCAGGTTCGCTGTGTCGATGCCGCCCGCGAGGCGGCCCGCCTGGCCGCGCGCGGTGACGAACGTTCGGCCGTCGACGCCGCGCGCAGCATCGCGCCGGACGGATCCCGGATCCAGGTGCGCCGCGACGGCGATTTCGTGCTGGCCACGGTCGTCGTGCACTCAAAGTTATTGCCCGCGTTGGATATTAGCGCTAGCGCAGTCTCCGCCGCGGAGCCGTCGCGATGAGCGCGGCTCGGCAACCGTCCTTGCTGCGGCAATGGTCGCGGTGCTGCTGTGCATCACGGGCGCGGGCGCATACATCGGCTCGGTGGTGGTGGCACGCCATCGTGCGCAGGCGGCTGCCGATCTGGCCGCGCTGGCCGCCGCGGCGCGGCTTCCTTCTGGAGCCGAGGCGGCCTGTGCCCGGGCGAGTGCGATAGCCCGCACGATGCGAGTCGACGACGTCGGCTGCCGGGTGGACGATCTCGACGTCGTCGTCACCGTGCGCGTGGCGGTTCTCTTCGGCGGCGTGGCTCAGGCCGCCGCTCGGGCGGGTCCGGTCGACGCGGCGTAGCTCACTTGTTGTCGTCCGGGGTTTTTGGTAGCCCGGCGTTGGCGAGCTCTTCGTCGCTGGGCAAGCGCAGCGAGACCAGCCCGACGAAGGTCTCCGGTTCGAGTTCCACTCGGTTGGCCGTCACGTGCACGGGCACCCAGTCGCCGTCGAAGCCGCGCATCCGCAGCACCCGGTTGGTCGATCCCTTGCCGAATTCCTTGGTCATGGCTGACATTTGGGGGACGTCGTCGGGATGGACCTTCGGCCTGTCCTTATCGGATCCGCGCCAATCGTAGAACGTGCACGGTTCGTCGAGCCATTTCAGCAGGGTCCAGTTGTTGAGGTCGACGAGTGCCCGGTGGACGCCGGCCTGCCGCAGCCCGTTGAGGATCCGCAACGCCAGATCGTCGGTGGAAACGATCGGGCCCTTGAGCTCGGCGCGCCAGTTCATCGCGCGTGCGACGAGGTGGTCCTTGCCGTTGGGGCCGGGCTCGAGCGCGCTGCGCCCGATGAAGCCTATCCGGATGGGGTTTCCCTCCCAGTCGGTGAGATCCCATGTGCTGCAGATGGTTTGGCCAGGCTCGGCCTTGACCGCCATGGCAAGCACTTTGGTTTCGTTCGGGTTGAGCTCGCGTGAAGGAAGATCTTCGGCAAAGGCCCTGCCGAAGGTGACTTCGACTTCGGGGTTTTTGCCGCTGATGGCCAGCGATTCGCGGGTGTCCGTGGCCACCCCGAGGGTCAGGTCCCACTTCAGCGGGCCCGCGGTGGGCCGCTCGGGCGGGTCGATGTCGGCGGGACCGGTCCACACATGCACGCCGTGGATGCAGCCGTCGGACATCACCACCGGTTCGGTGCGGATCACGCGGTCGTGCTTGGGAGTGATGCTGGTCAGGCTCTGGCCGGTGCGAATCGACTCAGCGATCGCGGTCCGGACGGCGGCGAGATGGGGACTGCGGCGGAGGAAGGTACTGATAGGGACAAGGTTCTTGAGCTGCCGCCCCTGTGCAACCACGGCAGGCTCTTCCCCCAGTGTCTCCACGAGCAACCAGTCGTGGGCCATGTGCTCGATTTTAGGGCGCGTGGGCGCATCTGAGGATCCCCGGTCGCGCCGTCATCGCCTCAGCAAAGCCGTCGCGACACCAGTTCAGCGATGCTTCGAATCGACTTCGGCAGCGCTAAGTTACTGGTAAGTTTGCAAACGCCATCACGGCCTTGGTAGGTTTTCTGCTCCGGCCGTTGGTCGCGCTTTGAGACAGCACGTCGGCGTTTCTTTAGCAAACAGGAAACGCATTCGGCGGTTGTTGTGTGCAGTTCCGTGGAGGTCGACCGTCGAGGGGTCGGTCGCCGTCCGTGGATTGATCAGCGCGATCTCTACGGCAATTCCGAGAAGCACCAGTCTGAGCACTTGCACAGCTCCCGCGTTATCCAGCGGGTCATTCCCATTGCCGCACTTCGGGGACTGGACGCACGACGGACACCCCACCCATGGCCGGCATCACCGCAGCCATTGTTGTTAGTCCCATTCGTGGTCATTGCGTCTCGGGGGAGATGTGTCGCCGTTAGCGGGTTCCCCATGCCTGCCGGCGATATGGTGGTCGCGCTATTTGCATTCCGTGGTCGTGGTAACGCCGGTCGGGCGCTAGTTTTCTGGTATGCCGAGCTGGGACCCCTTCGCCCACACCTCCCGCGAACCGGCGACCGTTAAGGCCCTGCGCGCCAAAGCCACCGACATCGACGTCACCATCCGGCCGCGTAAGGAATGGGCGCGCCGCTACGCCGAAAGACAGCTCGCCAAGGCATGATCCGGCGGCGGCGCGGGAGATCCCGCCGCCGGCACGGCAGTGGATAAGCTGTGGGCATCCAAAAGAGACGTAGCCCCAACCCCGAAGAGCGACGCCGCATCCTGTGCGATGCGGCGATCCAGTTGCTGGCCGACGAAGGCGCCAAGGGCTTGAGTCACCCGAAAGTCGACAAACTCGCCGAAGTCCCCAACGGCACCACGTCGTTCTATTTCCGGACCCGCTCGGCGCTGCTGATGGCGACCGCCCAACGGCTGGCGGAACTGGATCTGGTCGACCTCATGTCGGTGGCCGAGCCCACCGGCTCGGAGGACGCCGTCGTCTCGGCCCACGCGCCCCGGCTCGCGACCATGGTCATGCTTTCGGGTGCCGAGCCGCGCCTGAGCCGCACCAAGGCACGCTTCGAACTCATGCTGCAGGCCAACCGTGATCGAGAACTTGCCGAAGTGTTCCGGCACAACAACGAAGTGTTCGCCGACCTGCACCGCCGTGAGATCCTCGCGCGCTCGAAACCTGGCTTCGAGCCCGAGCCGGACGTGCTCGAGGAGCAGACGGCGGCCACGATGTGCTTCCTTGGCGGTGTGCATATCGCTCTGATCGGCGGCGACCGTTTCATACGTGACGCCGAACAACTCGATCGGCTGTTGCGGGCCGTCGCCGATGGCGTCGCGGCCGAATACCGAGAAGAACCCAAACCGCGTCGTCGCCGAGCCGGCAAAGCCGGCTAGGGGTTCCCCGACATCGCCTGCGCGACTCCCGTCGAGGCGGGACCGCAGACCTCTGAGTGTCGTTGTCAGACAGGTAGTCCCATGGTCTTGATCTCCAGGTATGCACGGAATCCGGCCGCGCCGTTTCTGCGCCCGAGCCAACTGCGACACCGCCTTGATCCACAACGACCCCTGCTACCGGTTGTTCCGGCCTGATCTAGAGAATCCCACCCGAGCCGATGCTGAGCTCGCATTCCCGGTCCAGCAGGCAATGCCGATTCCCTATATCGAACCGGCCGACATCGGTCGCGCGGTGCTGTTCCTGGCCTCCGACGAGGCCAGCTACATCACGGGTACGCAATTGCGTGTTGATGCGGGGGGCTACCTCAAGTGGTACGACTACCACGTCTGACGCGTCGGGTGCGTAGGCCCGGGTAGCCGGCAGCTAGGGCAACTCCGCAAGCACCAGTCGCAGCACTTGTACGGCTCCCGCCTTATCCAGCGGGTCATTCCCGTTGCCGCACTTGGGGGACTGGACGCACGACGGACAGCCCATCGGGCATTCACACGCCTCGACGGCCGCGGCAGTGGCACTCAACCAGGTTCGCGCCTGCCGAAAACCGCGTTCGGCGAAGCCCGCCCCGCCCGGATACCCGTCATAGACGAATACGCTGGGCTCGCCCAGCGGACCGAGGGCGGTGGACATTCCGCCGATATCCCCGCGATCGCAGCTGGCCACCAACGGCAGCAACCCAATCGCGGCGTGTTCGGCGGCGTGCAACGAGCCGGGAATCCGCGTTGCGTCAATTCCCTTGCTTGCCAATGCTTCCGGCGTGATGGTGTACATGACCGCAGTGGTGTCCAGGACGTGCTCGGGCATGTCCAGCTCGATGAAATCGATGACCTCCCCGGACAGACGCCGACGTAGGTACCCCACGACCTGGTGGGTGACCCGGACCGGCACCACGCCCAGGGTCACCGGGCCGAACGTCGACTGCTCGCCGCTGCCGGTGACCTTGATGTCGGTGATTTCGCGGGCGAACGTCGCATAACCGGGATCCTCGGCGTGCACGAACGCGATTGCCTCCTCGAGATCCAGCGAATCGACGACGTACGTGTCGCCCTGGTGCAGATACACCGCGCCGGGGTGCACCGAGGCGGGAGCCTGACCGAGGCCGGTGCTGCCCAGCAGTCGCCCGGTGTCGGCCTCCACGATGACGATCTGGCCGCCTGCCGAGCCCCGGATGTCCACCGCCCCATGCGGTTCTAGCCCGGGCACGGGGAAGTACTTGCCGGCGCGCCGGCGCAACAACCCGTCGTCGACCAACCCCTCGGCCACCTGCACGGCACCGAATTCTCGAACCTCCACCTCTTCAAGCGGCAATTCTGTTGCAGCACAAAGCAATTGCGGCCCGAGGAGATAGGGGTTGGCCGGGTCGATCACCACACGCTCGACCGGTTTGTCCAGCAGCGCTGCGGGATTGTGCACCAGATACGTGTCCAGCGGATCGTCGCGGGCGATCAACACCACCAGTGCACCCTGCCCACGGCGCCCCGACCGGCCGGCCTGCTGCCAGAACGAGGCAACCGTCCCGGGAAAACCGGCCAGCACCACCGCATCCAGCCCGGCGATGTCTACGCCCAATTCCAGCGCGTTGGTGGTGGCCAATCCCCGCAATCGGCCCTCTGCCAGCGCGCGCTCCAGTGCGTTGCGGTCCTCGGCGAGATAACCGGCCCGATATGACGCCACCTTCTGCGACAGGTCCGCGGCGATGTCGGCCAGCCGCGCACGGGCGCCCAGCGCGGTCAGCTCGGCAGCCCGCCGGGAACGCACGAACGTCAGGGTCTGGGCGCCCTCGGCGATCAGGTCGGCCATCACCCGCGCCGCCTCGACGCCAGCCGACCGTCGCACCGGGGCGCCGTGTTCGCCGGTGACGTCGGTGCGCAGCGCCGGTTCCCACAACGCGACGGTGCGCTCGCCCTGCGGTGAGCCGTCTTCGGTGACCTCCTCGACCGGCAGACCGATGAGTTCGGCCGCCGTCTCGCCGGGCGAATCCGTCGTCGCGCTGGCGAAAATGAAGGTCGGCTGGAATCCTGGTCGAGCCGAGTAACGCGCGCACAGCCGCAGCAGGCGGCGCAACACCATTGCCACGTTCGAGCCGAAAACACCGCGGTAGTAATGACATTCGTCGACGACTACGAAGCGCAGCCCGCGCAGCAGGACGGCCCAGCGCGGATGATTTCGCAAGATCGACAGATGGATCATGTCCGGGTTGGAGAACAGCCAGCGGGAACGCTCGCGCGCGAACCGGCGAACTTCGGCGGGGCTGTCGCCGTCGTACGCGGTGGGTGCGACATCCGCTAATCGCGGCACCGCGGTGGTCAGAGCGTGCGCAGCGCGCAACTGGTCGTGACCAAGGGCCTTCGTCGGAGACAGGTACAGCACCCGGGCCAACGGATCCGTCGCCAGCACGTTGAGTACCGGCAGTTGATAGGCCAGCGACTTGCCCGATGCGGTACCCGTGCTGACCACGACATGACGACCGGCGTGGGCCAATTCGGCGGCCTGCGCCTGGTGTGACCACGGTGTGGTGATGCCGCGGTCGGTAAAGGCCGCAATGACGTCGGATTCGGCCCATTGGGGCCAACTGTGCGGCCGGCCACTGCGCGCGGGCAGCTCCGCGACGTGGCGCAGCGGATGCTCGTCCGGGGCAGTTCCCGCGAGCGCGACCGCGAGCAGGTCGCTGCCGAAACTCGCCACGTCACACCCTCCAAGGATCAGTCGGGGACACAAGTCTGTCGCCGACGCGACGAACATGATTGACTGTTTGCGGTCGTAGCTTCTGTGTTCGTGTCAAAACTTCGCAGGATCGACGTTGCGACCCGCGGTTCCTGCGAGGTTAACGGTCGGGTGAAGTTCCGACGACTCCGCGAGGTATGGCGGTGACAACGGGCCCGGAGCACCGAAAAGCGGTGCTCCGAACCTTGAAGAAAAGGAAAGATCGAGAAATGCCGAAGGGAACTGTGAAGTGGTTCAACGCGGAGAAGGGGTTCGGCTTCATCGCCCCTGAAGATGGTTCCGCGGACGTTTTTGTCCACTACACGGAGATCCAGGGTTCGGGATTCCGCACCCTCGAAGAAAATCAGCAGGTCGAGTTCGAGATCGGCCACAGCCCTAAGGGCCCCCAGGCCACCGGAGTCCGCTCCGCTTAAATCGAGCAGATTCGGACGAAAACCCCCCGTGCAACCCGCCCTGCGGGTGTCGCCGGGGGGTTTTCACTATCTATTCATTCCTGCGCAACCTTTGGCTGGAAGCGGGCGACACGCCACCTGTCTCGCCGCGCCGGATGCCTGAAAGCGGGGACGGCCGGCCTGGCTTACTGTCGGTGTGGTGAGCCAGCTTTCCTTCTTCACAGCGGAGGCGGTACCGCCCGCCGTCGCCGATCTGTGCGGGGTGCTGGCGGCCTCTGGCCAAATCGTGACCGTGGGCGCCCCAGATGTCTCCGAGGGCCGTGGCGCCCGGCTATCGGTCGTCGTGGATCAGCTCTGGCGCGCCACGGCGCTGGCCGAGATGATCTCCGAGGCCGGCTTGGTCCCCGAGATCGGCCGCACGGACGAAGACACACCTTTGGTGCGGACGGCGATCGACCCGTCGCTGAGCGCGATCGCGGCCGAATGGACCCGCGGCGCGGTCAAGACGGTGCCGCCGCGGTGGCTGCCCGGTCCGCGCGAATTGCGGGCGTGGACCATCGCCGCGGGCACGCCCGAGGGCGAGCACTACCAGCTCGGTCTGGATCCCCATGCCCCCGACACCCATTCGCCGCTGGCGTCGGCGCTGATGCGGGTCGGGATCGCGCCCACCCTGATCGGCACCCGCGGGGGGCGCCCGGCGCTGCGGATCAGCGGCCGCCGCAGGCTGTCGCGGCTGGTAGAGAACGTGGGGGAACATCCTGACGGTGCCGAGGCGTTGGCGCTGTGGCCGCGGGTTTAACCGCGCAGCCCCGGATCGCGAAACCGTGCAAAGCGACGATTTGCAGGCGCCCGGGACGGCACCCGACACACCGGTTTGGCCGTCGCTAAGACCTGCGTCTTCGGGGAGTCGGTTTGCGTCTGCCCGCCTCAGGGTGCGAAATTGTCAGGTGCCCGAAGGGAAGGAACGCCGGCGTATCTGAATTTCAGCGGAATTTCAGACGTCTGCCGGTCATTCTTCCTGCAGGGCGGCCTCGAACGGAGGCCGAGAGAAGAGATGGAGCGTAAGCGCAGGTGGCTGATCCAACAAAAGGCCGCGACAGCAGCGGCAATGGCAGCCTGAGGCGACTTGTGATCGTCGAGTCGCCGACTAAAGCGCGCAAACTCGCGGGCTACCTGGGCTCCGCCTACATCGTCGAGTCGTCGCGTGGGCACATCCGCGACCTGCCGCGCGCCGCCGCCGACGTGCCCGCCAAATTCAAGTCCGAGCCGTGGGCGCGGCTGGGCGTCAACGTCGACCACGACTTCGAGCCGCTCTACATCATCAGCCCGGAAAAGAAGAGCACGGTCACCGAGCTCAAGGGCCTTTTGAAAGACGTCGACGAGCTCTACCTGGCTACGGATGGTGACCGCGAGGGTGAGGCCATCGCCTGGCACCTGATGGAAACGCTGAAGCCGCGCATTCCGGTCAAGCGGATGGTGTTCCACGAGATCACCGAGCCGGCCATCCTCGAGGCCGCGCAAAACCCCCGCGACCTCGACATCGACCTGGTCGACGCGCAGGAAACCCGCCGCATCCTGGACCGGTTATACGGCTACGAAGTCAGTCCGGTGCTGTGGAAGAAGGTCGCGCCCAGGCTGTCGGCCGGCCGGGTGCAGTCGGTGGCCACCCGCATCATCGTGCAGCGCGAACGCGACCGCATGGCGTTTCGCAGCGCGGCGTACTGGGACATCGTTGCCCAGCTGGACGCCAGCGTGTCCGACGCCAACGCGCAGCCGCCCACCTTCACCGCCCGGCTGACCTCTGTCGACGGATTGCGGGTCGCGACCGGACGTGACTTCGACTCGCTGGGCACGCTGCGTAAGGCCGACGAGGTCGTGGTGCTCAACGAGGCGCGGGCCACGGAGCTGGCCACCGGTTTGCGGGGAGCTCAGCTGTCGGTGGCCTCGGTCGAGGAGAAGCCCTACACCCGACGGCCGTACGCGCCGTTCATGACGTCGACGTTGCAGCAGGAGGCCGGCCGCAAGCTGCGGTTCTCGTCGGAGCGGACGATGAGCATCGCGCAGCGGCTCTACGAAAACGGCTACATCACCTATATGCGTACCGACTCGACGACGCTGTCGCAGTCGGCGATCAACGCGGCGCGCACCCAGGCCAGTCAGCTCTACGGCGACGAGTACGTGTCCCCGTCGCCGCGGCAGTACACCCGCAAGGTCAAGAACGCCCAGGAAGCCCACGAGGCGATTCGCCCGGCGGGCGAGACGTTCGCCACCCCGGATGCGGTGCGCCGTGAACTCGACGGCGACGAGTTCCGACTCTACGAGCTGATCTGGCAGCGCACGGTGGCCTCGCAGATGGCCGACGCACGCGGGACCACGCTGAGTCTGCGGATCGCCGGCACCTCGCGAAACCAGGGGGCCGGCCCGGAAGGCGACCAGCCGGTCGTCTTCTCGGCCAGCGGTCGAACAATCACCTTCGCCGGCTTCCTGAAGGCCTACGTGGAAACCGTGGACGAATTGGCCGGCGGCGAGGCCGACGACGCCGAGCGCCGGCTGCCCCAGCTCACCGAGGGGCAACGGCTGGCGGCCCTCGAGCTCACCCCCGACGGCCACGCCACCAGCCCGCCGGCCCGCTACACCGAGGCCTCGCTGGTCAAGGCGCTCGAGGAGCTGGGTATCGGCCGTCCGTCGACGTATTCGTCGATCATCAAGACCATCCAAGACCGCGGCTACGTGCACAAGAAGGGCAGCGCGCTGGTGCCCTCGTGGGTCGCGTTCGCCGTCACCGGCCTGCTGGAACAGCATTTCGGCCGTCTCGTCGACTACGACTTCACCGCGGCGATGGAAGACGAGCTCGACGCGATCGCGTCGGGCAGCGAGCAACGCACCAACTGGCTCAACAACTTCTACTTCGGCGGCGACCACGGCGTGCAGGATTCGGTGGCGCGCGCCGGAGGGCTCAAGAAGCTCGTCGGTGTCAACCTCGAGGGAATCGACGCTCGAGAAGTCAACTCCATCAAGCTGTTTGATGATTCGGAAGGCCGCCCGGTCTACGTCCGGGTCGGCAAGAACGGGCCGTACCTGGAGCGCACGGTCGTCGGCGAGGACGGCGAGACGAAGCCGCAGCGTGCCAACCTCAACGACTCGCTGACTCCCGACGAGCTGACGCTGGAGGTGGCCGAAGAGCTTTTCGCCACCCCGCAAGAGGGTCGCTCGCTGGGCGTGGACCCGCAGACCGGACACGAAATCCTGGCCAGGGACGGCCGTTACGGGCCGTACGTCACCGAGGTCCTGCCCGAGCCGCCGCCGGACGACGGTGACGCGGCCCCGGCGAAGAAGGGCAAGAAGCCCACCGGCCCCAAGCCACGCACCGGCTCACTGCTGCGCACCATGGATCTGCAGACCGTCACGCTCGAGGACGCGCTGAAACTGCTGTCGTTGCCCCGGGTGGTCGGTGTCGACCCTGCGTCGGGCGAGGAGATCACCGCGCAGAACGGGCGCTATGGCCCGTACCTGAAGCGCGGCACGGATTCTCGTTCGCTGGCGACCGAAGAGCAGATGTTCACGATCACCCTGGACGAGGCGCTCAAAATCTACGCTGAGCCGAAACGCCGTGGCCGGCAAGCTGCTTCGGCTCCGCCGTTGCGCGAGCTGGGCAACGACCCGGCGTCGGGCAACCCAATGGTGGTGAAGGACGGCCGATTTGGGCCGTATGTCACCGACGGCGAGACCAACGCCAGCCTGCGCAAGGGCGACGACGTGCTGTCGATCACTGACCAGCGCGCCGCCGAGTTGCTGGCCGACCGGCGGGCCCGGGGTCCGGCGAAACGGCCCGCGAAGAAGACCACGCGCAAGGCGCCGGCGAAAAAGGCCGCCAAGCGCAGTTAGCGCCCGAGGCAATCACATAATTTCGCTGGCTACGTCTTGATTGACGGCGCGCGGGGAAGAAACCGACTGCGGCACAGCCAGATTCAACGGCCGGGCCAGCTGAGTAGGCGCGGCGCGCCCGCGTAGCTCGACCACCTCGCCGACATCCCAGCACAGCGCTTCGGCGTCCAGCGCGCCGCTGACCGCGATCGCCGACGCCAGCACATGCCCGGGCTCGAGCTTGGCCAGCTCGGTCAGCCGTGCCGCCTCGTTGACCGGGTCGCCGATCACGGTGTACTCGAAGCGGGCCTGCGCGCCGATATGGCCGGCGATGGCCCGCCCGGAGGACACCCCGACGCCGAACTCGGCCGCGCCGATCACCGGCAGGAGTTCGTCGTGCAGCTCCCGGGCGGCCGCCAGCGCGCCACCGGAGGCGTCCGGGTGTTCGATCGGCGCGCCGAAGATGGCCAGCGCGGCGTCGCCCTGGAACTTGTTGACGAAGCCGCCGTGGCGCCCGACGGTGTCGACCACCACCCGGAAAAATTCGTTGAGCAGGTGGACCACCTCGGCGGGCGGACGCGTCGCGGCGAGCTGGGTTGAGCCGACCAGGTCGACGAACAGCACCGCGACGTCGCGTTCCTGGCCACCCAATTCGGTGCCGCGTTCCAGCGCCCGGCGGGCCACGTCCTCGCCGACGTAGCGGCCGAACAGGTCGCGCAGCCGCTGCCGCTCGGACAGGTCGCGGACCATGTCGTTGAAGCCGGCCTGCAGCAGGCCGAGCTCACTGGCGTCATAGATCTGCATGTGCGCGTTGTAGTTTCCGCGCTGCACCTCCGAGAGCGCCCAGCGCAGCTGGCGCAGCGGGTCGGCGATCGACATGGCCACCAGCAGGGTGCTGATCAGCCCGACGCCCAGCGCGGTCAGGGCCAGCAAGAGGATGGGATTGAACAGGCTCTCGGGTGCGGCACGGAGCAGCGACACCTTGTCGGCCACGACGGCCAGCACGATCGCCAGCAGCGGCACCGCGGTGGACAGCATCCAGGTCAGGATCTGGCGCAGGATGACGCCGGGCGCCTTGACGTTCTCCGGTACGCCGCTGCGCAGGGCGGCCACGGCCACCGGCCGCAGTACTCGTTCGGATTGCAGGTAGCCGATGATCGCGGTTGCAGCGGCCCCCAATGCGGTCGCGACGGTGACGACGGGCGCGGCGAACCGGGCCACCGACCAGCTGGCGACGACGAAAACCACGCCGCCGATGCACCAGTACACGACCGTGCTCACGGTGCGGTAGTACGGCATCCGCAGGGCACGGCTGCGGGCCAGTTCGGTGGCAGCGGGATCAGTCTCGGCGAGCATGTTGTCGCGGCGTTGCCAGCGGAACACCGGCAGCAGCAGTCTGAGGTTGACCACCACACCAACGAGAAACAGGATGACCAGCGTGCTGGCGAAGATCGCCAGGTTGAGCGTGGGCAGATCCTGCAGTTGAATACGGTCCTGGGGCGGGAGGCCGTAGCGCAGGAAGCCGAGCACGAACAGGGCGCCGATGATGTCGGCCTGCAGCATGCTCAGCGAGAACAGTGGCCATGGAGTGCGCACTACCCACCGGACGAACGCGCTGATTCGCCCGGGCAGAGCACCCGGTGTTGCCACCAACCCACCGTATCGGTCAGCAGGGACTACCCGGTAACCCTTAATCGCTTCGGCAAGTCGCCGGGTCCTGGCGAAATGCCGGAAAAGATCACGGAACTATCGCGATACGGTAGCCGGGGGGTGGACGTCGTTCTATCTCACTAATGTTGCCGGTGATGTCCGGAGTGTTTACGCGGCTGGTAGGCCAAGACGCGGTTGAGGCCGCGCTGCTCGGCGCTGCGAGGGCCGCCCGAAGTGATCCCGATCACAGCGATGGGGACCACGGGACTATGACACATGCGTGGCTGATCACCGGCCCGCCGGGGTCGGGGCGTTCGGTTGCCGCGTTGTGCTTCGCGGCCGCGCTGCAATGCACGTCCGACGGCGAGCCCGGCTGCGGGCAGTGCCGGGCCTGCACGACGACGATGGCCGGCACCCACGCCGACGTTCGCCGGGTGATCCCCGAAGGCCTCTCCATCGGCGTCGACGAGATGCGTGCGATCGTGCAGACCGCGTCGCGGCGCCCGACGACCGGGCACTGGCAGATCGTGGTGGTCGAGGACGCCGATCGGCTGACCGAGGGTGCCGGCAACGCGCTGTTGAAGGTGGTCGAGGAACCGCCGCCGTCGACGGTGTTCCTGTTGTGCGCGCCGTCGGTCGATCCCGAAGACATCGCGGTCACGCTGCGGTCGAGATGCCGGCACGTCGCTCTGGTGACGCCCTCGACCGAGTCGATCGCGCAGGTGCTGATCGACAGCGACGGCCTGAGCGCCGACACGGCGAACTGGGCGGCGTCAGTCAGCGGCGGCCACGTGGGGCGGGCGCGCCGGTTGGCGACCGACTCGGAGGCACGGGAGCGGAGGGAGCGGGCGTTGGCATTGGTGCGCGATGCGGCGACCCCGGCGCGCGCCTACGCCGCCGCCGAAGAGTTGGTGGCCGCGGCCGAAACCGAGGCCGTCGTATTGACCGCTGACCGCGCCGAGGCCGAGACCGAGGAGCTGCGGACGGCGCTGGGGGCCGGGGGCACCGGTAAAGGCACCGCCGGGGCCATGCGCGGCGCCGCGGGCGCGATCAAGGATCTCGAGCGTCGGCAGAAGTCCCGCCAGACCAGGGCCTCGCGCGATGCGCTGGACCGAGCGCTGATCGACCTGGCCACCTACTTCCGTGACGCGCTGGTGGTCTCGGCCCGCGCGGGTGGGGTGCGGGCCAACCATCCCGACATGGCCGAGCGGGTGGCGGCGCTGGCCGCGCATGCCGCACCCGATCGGCTGTTGCGCTGCATCGAGGCGGTGCTTGCGTGCCGCGAAGCGCTGGCGGTCAACGTCAAACCCAAGTTCGCCGTCGACGCGATGGTGGCCACCATCGGTCAGGAACTGCGGGACTGAGCGGGCCGGTTTTTGGGCGTGCGCGCCCGGCTGCCGTAGACTCGTGCCGCCCAGCTTGAGGGTGCGCCGCCTTAGCTCAGTCGGTAGAGCGATTCACTCGTAATGAATAGGTCGGGGGTTCGATTCCCCCAGGCGGCTCCATCAGCCCACCGTGAGTTGGGTCACCTTCAGCCCTCATTGGGGCAGCCTCCGGGTCGCTGCGGCGTTGCGTAATGCAGTCGCTCGATCAAAGGGCGGCACTATTTCGAGCGAGGCCGTGATGCACAACGAATTCCATTACTCCTTCGGCGAGGCGGTATGGGGCGTGGCGGGAATCATCCTGCTACTGGCCTTCGGCGATGTTCTGGTCGTACTCGCTCTCGCCTTGGTGATCGCGGGCGTGATTGCCGCGGTCTGGAGCTATCGCCAAGTGCATCGCGAGCAGCACGACGGGGACTTGGCTCCGGTGACTCAGCTGCGCCCGGCGCCGGCGGTTCACCGGCACCCGGTAGCGACGCCGATCCAGGGGCCCAGCGCCGCGTAGCCGCAGCGCATTAAAACTCCGGCGTTTTAAATCCTCGTCTGTGCCGGCGGCCGGTGACAGGGTTGCCCATGCTTCGAGTGCTGATCGTGGGTATGGTTTTTTCTGGAATTGCTTCTGCGCCAAGTGATATCGCCTTGACGAGCGGGTCGCCGGCCACGATCGACATCAGCTTCTCCGACGCGACCTATGACTGCGGAAACCAATCGCCGATCAGGATCGTGGGCGAGGACTCGACGATCACCTTGACCGGGTCGTGCGGCGAGGTCGACGTCAGCGGCGTTGCCAACACCGTGAACCTGCAAACCGTGGCCGCCATCTTGGCCATCGGCACCGGAAATCACATCACCTGGGAGAAGGGGCCAGGAGGTGGCGTCCCGCAAGTCAGGAACCCGGGCCGCAGCAACGACATCCGGGGACCAGGCGGCCTTCAGATCGGCTAGTTCAGCGCTGTCAGGCCGGCGCCAGGAATCCCACCGGCCCCGACGCAATGCACAGCGCCAGCGCGGTGGTGTTGGCCCGAACCATGATCGCGTCGCCGGCGCCCGGCACCCGGGCATAGACCCGGTTGAGTCCGGGGTGCACCGGAACCTTGACGCCGGGACCCTCCGGCAGCGAGACCGTCATCGAGCCGTCGCTGTTGGCCAGGTAGTTGAATTCGACGGTCCAGTCGGCCGGCAGCAGCGGCCCGTCGAGCATCATGCGCGCCGGTTTGTCCGGCTGGGCGAAATACCCGCATTGCGGCATCGGTCCGGGTTTGATGGTCCGAATCCAGGTGACCCGTGCCGGGATCAGTCGGCCCGCACTGTCGAACATTCTCAATTGAGTTGTGGCCGTGGCAAATTCCGGTCTGTCGCGCAGTAGGGCGAACATGTGGCTGGCCAGGTTCTCGGGATAGGCGACCCGCTGCAGGATCAGCGGATCGACCTCCTGATCCAGCAGCGGGGCAGTCGAATTCGCTTGGGCCGCAGCTAAACTGGCTTGCGCATTGCGCAGATAGCGCTCGGTTGGGTTGTCGCGCCAACTGGTCAAAAACGTCGCCGTCGAGTACAGGCTGCTGGCCACGAACAGCGCGGCGAGACCCGTCGTCACGACGGCCCGTCGCGCCGAGGTGTCCAGCCAGCGCGCACCCAGTGACCGGTTCGGTGCGCACAGCCCGACGGCGGCCAGCAGCGCCAGCACGACGACGAGATCCGGCAGATAGCGCAGGGTTTGGGCGAGTTCCAGCGCGGTGAGCTTCGAGGAGCGCATCAGATAGATCGGCACCTGGCAGGCCACGGCGTAACCGGCGGCGGTCAGCCACACCGGGCCGAGGCGCTGCTTGCGGACCAGCGACAGCGCCAGCACCGCGATCAGCACCAGCCAGCCCAGCGCCATCACCAACGGCGGGGGAGTGGCCCACGGAGAGGCCGGCGCCCAGCGGTCCCAGTGCCAGGGCCCGCCGGCCAGCCCCGGCACGATGCCGTGGGTGACGGACCGCGCCAGCAGATCCCCGGTCATCGCCAGGTCGGAACTCCATCGCTGCTGATTGACCACCGCGAGGTAGAGCGCCGCCCAGGCGACCGTCAGGATCAGCGACGCGACCCACAACCGCAGGCCGCCGCGCCAGGCCGTCAGCAGCGCCGAGCCCTCACCGCGCACATGGCACAGCAGCGCTGTCACGGCGAAGGCGACGAACGGAATCACCGCGGCCTTCTCGAAGAACAGCAACCCACCCAGATAGACCAGCACGCCGGTCAGCGCGTAGCGCTGGTTGCCGGTGCGCACCAGCAGCACCGCGTCGGCGCACACCCAGGCCAGCGCCGCGAGCATCGGCAGCGAATTCAGCGCCGCCGCCCACCACGCGAATCCCGGCACTCCCAACGGGGTGAACAGCGCGAACGTCAGCGGGATCAGCAGCACGCGACGCCAGCCGAGGATCACGTACAGCGCGCGCAACAGCGCCAGCCAGGCCAGCAGCTGCAGCACCACGAGGCTGATCGCCGGCCCGGTCCAATCCAACGGAGCCAGCCGGATCAGCGCGCCCGCAATCAGAAACGCCCCCGGCATCACGTGGCCGTCGTGGTCGTCGAACAGATACGACGGCGACAGCAGGCCCTCGGTTCCGGCCTTCCCGATCAAAATCAGGTCGTCCCAGTAGAAGTAGCCGCCGAAGGCCAGCACCGCGCGTATCACCAGCGCGACCACGATCAATACCGCCGCGGCCACCCCTATGTATGGTGGGCCGGTGCGCGCACTGGTCACCGGGGGAGCCGGATTCATCGGGTCGACGCTAGTCGACCGCCTACTGGCGGACGGCCATTCGGTGGTGAGCCTGGACAATTTCGCGTCGGGCAAGGCGCGCAACCTCGAGCATCTGGCCGACAATCCCGAACACGTCTTCATCGAGGCGGACATCGTGACCGCCGACCTCGAGGCGATTCTCGACGAGTACCGGCCCGAGGTGGTGTTCCACCTGGCCGCCCAGATCGACGTGCGCCACTCGGTGGCCGAGCCGCAGTTCGACGCCTCGGTCAACGTGATCGGCACGGTGCGGCTGGCCGAGGCCGCGCGCCGCACCGGCGTCCGCAAGATCGTGCACACCTCGTCGGGGGGATCCATCTACGGCACCCCGCCGCAGTACCCGACGCCCGAGACCACGCCCACCGACCCGGCGTCGCCCTATGCCGCGGGCAAGGTGGCAGGCGAGATCTACCTGAACACCTTCCGGCACCTGTACGGCCTGGACTGCTCGCACATCGCGCCGGCCAACGTCTACGGCCCGCGGCAGGACCCGCACGGCGAGGCGGGCGTGGTGGCGATCTTCGCGCAGGCGCTGCTGTCCGGTAAGCCCACCAAAGTGTTCGGGGACGGCAGCAAGACCCGCGACTACGTGTTCGTCGACGACGTCGTGGACGCATTCGTCAAAGCCTCCGGCGAGGCCGGCGGCGCGCAGCGGTTCAACATCGGCACCGGAATTGAGACCTCCGACCGCCAGCTGCACACGGCGGTCGCCAAAGCCGTTGGCGGACCGGACGATCCGGACTTCCATCCGGATCGCCTCGGCGATCTGCGGCGGTCGTGTCTCGATATCAGTTCAGCGGCAAGGGTTTTGGGCTGGCATCCGCGGGTGGAACTCGAAGAAGGCGTGCGTCGCACCGTCGAGTTCTTCCGGCAGGCTCACGCCGGCTAGCGCGGCTCCGGCGCCTGGGCGCCCTCCAGCGCGACGGCCCGGGCCAGGCGCGCATAGCGCAACTCCAAGTCCTTGAACCGCATATACGTGCTCAGGGTGGTGAAACTGAACGCCATGATCAGCGCGTAGAGCATCAGGTCGGTGCCGCGGCGCACCCCGAACCAGTGCGCGACCACGGTGGTGTCGTCGGGCCGCAACACGGCGTAGATGCCGCCCAGCACAAAGAAGATGTAGCCGACCTTGACCCAGGCCTTCGAGCGCGAGCTGCGCCGCGACCGCAGCAGGTAGATCAACAGCACGATGATCAACCCGATCAGCAGCACCTGGAGCCAGTTCATCTCGGAATCCTTCCTCGCGGGAACCCGTCGAAAATGATGTTGACGCCGTTGAGCAGCGGCTGGCCCTTCGACTTCGAGTAGTCGGTGTAGAGCACCTCGACCGGCTGTTCGACTACGCGCCAATGGTTTTCGGCGATTAGCATGATGAATTCGTTGGCGTGGCTCATCCCGTTCATCGTGATGTCCAGCCCGTCGGCCACCGTCTTGTTGAACACCCGCAGCCCGTTGTTGGTGTCGGTCAGGCCGAGCTGGCGACCGCGCGGGCTCAACCGCGCCGCCGTCTGCAGCACGATCCGTTTCAGTAACGGCGGCCGGCTGCTCTCCAGCCCGCCGAAGCGCGTCCCGATGACGATGTCGACGTCTTCGGCGACGAGCCGGTCGACCATCGCGCACACGTCTTTGACGCGATGCTGCCCGTCGGCGTCGAACGTCGCGAAGATCCGCGCACCGGGCTGGCGGCGGGCGTACTCGACGCCGGTTTGGATGGCCGCGCCCTGTCCGAGGTTGACCGGATGGCGCACCAGATGAGCCCCGGCCTTCCGGGCGATCTCGCCGGTGCCGTCGGTACTGCCGTCGTCGACGCAGACGACGTGGTCGAAAACGGAGCGGACATCGGCGACCACCTCGCCGATGACCGTGGCTTCGTTGAAGGCGGGAATCACGATCCAGACGCCCTGGTAATCCGTTTCGATGTTCACAGGGTAGCCAGGATCAGCCGGTTAGGCGCCCGGCGCGCGCCAGGCCCGCCAGGTGTACGCCGATTCCCACCAGCGGACCGCACAGCAGCGCGACCACGGTCCGGGTCTCCAGCGGCAGCGGCAGCAGCAACAAGAGCCCCGAGGCCGCGGTGGCCCCGACCCACCCCAGCGCGTAGGCCCGATGCAGCGCGGCGGCCACGGTCGCGGCGCCGGTCAGCGTCAGCATCGCGATCGACAACGCCGCACCGGTCAGCCACGCCAACAGCGCGCCGCCGGCGTCGTAGGACGCACCGAAGGCGCCGCGCAGCAGCCATGGCCCCACCAGGCCGGCCGCGAGCACCCCAACGGCGCCGATGCCGGCGATGATCGCCGCCGGTGCGAGCAGCGCCCGCAGCCGATCGCTGCGCGCGTCCACGAAATGCGCGATCAGGTTGCCCTGCATGGCCGTCAACGGCACCAGCAGCGGCGCGCGGGTCAACGTGACCGCCAGGATGATCACACCGCCTTGTGCCCCAAGGTGATTCGATGTCAGCTTGAGCAGCACCGGGAATCCCATCACCAGGATCGCGCTGGCGCCGGCGGCGGTGATCGAGTGCGCGGTGCCTCGCAGGAACGTCGCGGTGTTGCCGGGTGTCAGGAGCCGGGCCGCCGCGCGGGCCGTGGGTGAGGTCACCAGGACGACCAGCCAGGCCACCGCGCCGGCCACCGTCGCCCACAGAAAGCCCGTCAGACCCCAGCCGAGCGCCACCGTGGCCACCGCGATCGCCACCCGCATGACCGCGTCGGTCACCATCAGTGCCCCGTACTGGGTCCATTGATCGGTGCCGGCCAGCATGCCGAGCAGGGTGGCGTGCAGGCAGAACCCGGCCAGGCCGACGGACAACAGCGCCACCGACAACCAGCGCTCCTCGGCGAACACCCGCCCACCCCACAGCGGCGAGCTGCCCGCGATCAGGACGGCCGCGGCGACGCCGATCATCGCGGCGACGCGCAGCGGGTGGTTGCGGAAGTCGGGCCCCGGCAACGCGTCGACGTAGCGGGTGGCGCGGACCTCGCGGGTGGTTTCTTGCAGCAGGCCGAAGGCGGCGCCGGTGACCAGGCCGAACGCCCCCCAGAACACCCCGAACACCGAGAAGCCGCTCGGCGCCAGGTCACGGGCCGCCAGATAGATCACCGCGTAACCGCACACCGCGGTCAATGCTGTCGCGGCACCGACCCGGGCCATGCTGCTACGTGCCACCGGTCCCTGGGATGCTCCCGCGGACCCGGCAGCGCCCAGTGGGGACGCCGCACCGCCGACTTCGGTCATCGGCGCGGCGCTTTCGGCCGGCTGCCCCTAGCTACCGCCAGTTTCGCCACAATTTGAAAATAGTAAGTGCGCCGTCGCCATGGCTGGCGGTGGCGACCACCTTCGCCTTAATGTGAGCGGCTGTCTAGGAAGGACCCATGGCCGCCGCTCGCATCTTCGGGATTTCGCTGTTGGTCACGTTGGCGGCCCTTGCGCTCGGCTATGCCCACGGCGGGCTCAATGCCCTGTTTCTTCTGGTAGCCCTGGGCGTCCTCGAGGTGTCGCTGTCCTTCGACAACGCGATCATCAACGCCACGGTGCTGAAGCGGATGACCACGTTCTGGCGGCAGATGTTCCTGACGATCGGGATTCTGGTCGCCGTGTTCGGTATGCGGCTGGTGTTCCCGCTGCTCATCGTGTGGGCGACCGCAGGCCTCGACCCGGTTCGCGCGCTGCACCTGGCGCTCAATCCGCCGCCGCACGGCGCACCGGAATTCCCGGACGGCTCGCCCGGCTACGCGAAGCTGGTGCTGTCGGCCCACCCGCAGATCGCGGCTTTCGGCGGGATATTTCTGCTGATGCTGTTCCTGGATTTCGTCGTTTACGACCGAGACATCAAGTGGCTCAAGTGGATTGAAGTCCCCTTCGCCCGGATCGGCCGTCTCGCCGAGGTTTCGGTGGTCGCCACCGTCATCGTGTTGGTGCTGGTCGGCACGCAGTTGACCCACTCCCGTGACGAGTGCGCGACGGTGCTGACGGCCGGGCTGCTCGGCCTGGTGACGTATCTGATCGTCAACGGGTTGAGTACGGCGTTCCGGCCGCCCGACGTCGACAGCGCCGAGCCGTCGGCGGCGGCCGTGGCAGTGGGCAAGGCCGGCCTGATGCTGTTCGTGTACCTCGAGGTGCTCGACGCGGCCTTCTCGTTCGACGGCGTCACCGGCGCCTTTGCCATCACCTCGGACCCCATCGTCATCGCCCTGGGCCTGGGGTTGATCGGCTCGATGTTCGTCCGGTCGATCACGGTCTACCTGGTCCAGCAGCAGACGCTGGACCGCTACGTGTACCTGGAACACGGCGCGCACTGGGCGATCGGCGCGCTGTCGGTGATCATGCTGCTGTCGATCGAGCCGCGCTATGAGATCCCCGAGGTCGCCACCGCCTCCGTCGGCGTGGTCTTCATCGGGGCGGCGTTCGGATGGAGTGTGCTGCGCAACAGGCGCGACGCCGCGACCGCCTGAGTCACGCCTCGATCTGTCCGGCGATGCGGCGTTCGATGCTGGCCCGCGCGGGCGCCGGCAGCGCGATGAGCCCCTCGAGTTCCTTGCCGGCTCGCGCGTAGGCAATCTGGCGCTCCTCGCGCGTGGCCCCCTCGTCCTGCGCCAGGTGCAGCAGGTTCTGGGCACGGGCCAGCCGCTGTTGTTCGTCTTCGGCGAAATCGCTGCGGCGGCGGCGAATTGCCTCGGCCTCGGCGATCTCGAATGCGCTGATGTACTCGTGGACCGCGTCGCGGTAGTCCAGGTACGCCGACCGATCGCCGGCGAAGTCCTCGGGCCGCTCCGGCCGCAGCAGGTCCGCATGCCGCCTGGCCTTGTGGAACGCGATGGTCAGCGGATCGCGCATGTTCGTCATCAGCGGGAAATCCAGCAGCTTGGCGACGTCGACCTCGTACTCCAGCCACCGTGCATCCGTACGGTCATGTGCGGCAAGCAGTTTCGTGAGATCCCGGCGGGCGTTTTCCTCGTCGCCGCGGACCCGACCGGACGCCTGGGCGACGGCGATCTTGGCCTGCTGTTTGAGCCGGTACCGTTCCTGCCGTCGCTGCGCCCGGCGCTCGTTGGCGGCGGCCACCGCCCGCACGCCGGTTCCGATCGCACCCGCGAACGGGAAGATCAGCCACCAGAAGTTCGCGGCGAAATGCAGCACCGGGGTCACATCGCCAGGATGCCACCGAGAATCGGTGCGCGGGGCGGGCGCAATTACGCCGGCAGCGTTAGTGGCCGCCTTCTTTGAACCGGGCGATGGAGCGCTCGACCTCCGCCTCGGCTTCGGCGCGACCGACCCAGTCCGCCGCCTTGACGTACTTGCCCGGCTCCAAAGCCTTGTATTGCGAGAAGAAGTGTTTGATGACGTCCAGCTGGTAGGACGCAACGTCGCCGATGTCCTGGATGTGATCCCAGCGGTGGTCGCCGGCCGGAACACACAGCACCTTGTCGTCACCGCCGGCCTCGTCGACCATCTTGAACATCCCCACCGGCCGCGCCTCGACCAGCACGCCGGGGAACACCGACTCGGGAAGCAACAGCAGCACGTCCAGCGGGTCGCCGTCCTCGCCGAGGGTGTTCTCGATGAAGCCGTAGTCGGTCGGGTAGACCATCGACGTGTACAGGTAGCGGTCCAGCTTCACCCGCCCCGTCTCGTGATCGACCTCGTACTTGTTCCGCTGGCCCTTCGGGATCTCGATGACCACGTCGAATTGCACTGTCTGACGCTCCTTTGAAGAAAGTAAGTCTGGGTGGACCCGGGTAGATCGGTTCGTCGCGGATCACCCTAGTCGAGCGAGTCGCGGCAGATTCGGCAGAATAGGACCAAACAGTCAGGAGAGTGATGGGTCGTACTCGCTGGCGGAAATCCACCCAGGTGTTCATCGGATTGGCCGTGCTGGCGTTCGTCGCCGCCGTGGTGGCCGCGGCAACCTTCTTCACCTCGGGTGGGCACGGCAGCAGCGGCGCACACGTTGCGGTACCGCCGCCGCGGGCACCGGTCGTGAAGCCGGGAATGGTGCCCGTCGCCGACACCGCCGAGACGCCCTCGGCCGGTGCGCTGGCGGCCGTGCTGGCCCCGGTGGCCGCCGACCTCAACCTCGGCAGGCTTGGGGGTCGGATCACCGATGCCCTCACCGGCAAAGAGCTTTGGCAGGTCGCCGACGACGTGCCCCTGGTGCCGGCGTCGACCAACAAGGTCCTGTCGGCGGCCGCGGCGTTGCTGACGCTGGATCGTCAGGCCCGCATCAGCACTCGCGTGGTGGCCGGCAGCCAGAACGCCCAGGGGCCGATCGTGCTGGTGGGTGCCGGTGATCCGACGCTGTCGGCGGCACCGCCCGACGTGCCGACCTGGTACCGCGGCGCGCCACGCATCAGCGACCTGGTGGAGCAGATTCACCGCAGCGGCATGACGCCGACAACCGTGCAGGTGGATACCTCGGCGTTCACCGGCCCGACGATGGCGCAGGGCTGGGATCCCGCCGATATCGACAACGGCGACATCGCGCCGATCGAGTCGGTGATGATCGACGCCGGCCGCATTCAGCCCAGCACCGTCAACTCCCGGCGGTCCAAAACCCCGGCGCTGGACGCCGGGCGCGAGCTGGCCAAGGCCCTGGGCCTGGATCCCGCCGCGGTGACGATCGCGTCTGCCCCGTCCGGGGCGCGGCAGCTGGCGGTCGTGCAATCGGCGCCGCTGGTCCAGCGGCTCGGCGAGATGATGGATCACTCCGACAACGTGCTGGCCGAATGCATCGCCCGCGAGGTGGCCGCGGCGATCAACCGGCCGCGCAGCTTCGCCGGCGCGGTAGACGCGGTGACGAACCGATTGAGCACCGCGCATGTCGACACCAGCGGCGCCATGCTGGTGGACTCCAGCGGGCTGTCGGTCGACGACCGGCTGACCGCCAAGACCCTCGACGGAACCGTGCAGGCCGCGGCGGGGCCGGACCAGCCGTCGCTGCGGGCGCTGCTGGATCTGCTGCCGATCGCCGGCGGCAGCGGGACACTGGCCGACCGCTTTCTCGACCCGGCCACGAATCTCGGACCGGCCGGCTGGTTGCGTGCCAAGACCGGCTCGTTGACCGCGATCAACTCGCTGGTCGGAGTCGTCACCGACCGCACCGGGCGCGTGCTGACATTCGCGTTCATCTCCAACGCCGCCGGCCCCAACGGGCGCAACGCAATGGACGCCCTGGCGACGCGCCTGTGGACCTGCGGGTGCACATGACCGCCCAACCCGACCTGACTCTCGGCACCGCCGTCGACTGGCGGTTCGCTGCGACGGTCGGCGCCCGGCTGGCCCGGCCCGGTCCGCCCGCCAGCGAATACACCCGCCGTCAGGCGATCGACGAGCTGGCGAGTTCGGCGACGAAAGCCGAACCACTCGTGCGCGACGTGACGGACCTGGCCACTGACGGCGAGGTGCCCGCGGCCCGCATCGTCGACCGCGGCGAGTGGGTCCGCGCCGCGGCGGACTCGATGCGGGTGATGACCAACGGGGCCGACCAGCCGCGTGGGTTTATCACCGGACGGCTCACCGGTGCACAGACCGGTGCCGTGCTGGCGTTCGTGGCGTCCGGGATTCTCGGCCAGTACGACCCGTTCTTTGCCGACAAAGAGGGCTGCCTGCTGCTGGTGTATCCCAACGTGATCGCCGTGGAGCGCCAGCTGCGGGTCGATCCGGCCGATTTCCGGCTGTGGGTGTGCCTGCACGAAGTGACGCACCGGGTGCAGTTCACCGCCAACCGCTGGCTGCCGCACTACATGTCGGACGCGCTGGCGTTGTTGACCCGCGACGCGGGTGACGATTTCGGCCAGGTGGCGGGCCGGCTGGCCGAGTACGTGCGCAACCGCGGTCTCGGCGTGCCCGACGCGTCCGCGTCGGGGATCGTCGGCCTGGTGCGCGCCGTTCAGTCCGAGCCCCAGCGCCAGGCGCTGGATCAGCTGCTGGTGCTGGGCACCTTGCTGGAGGGCCACGCCGACCACGTGATGGATGCGGTCGGCCCCAAGGCGGTGCCGTCGGTGGCGACCATCCGCGGCCGATTCGACGATCGCCGTCACCGCAAGCCGCCGCCGCTGCAGCGCCTGATGCGCGCCCTGCTGGGCCTGGACGCCAAGCTCAACCAGTACACCCGCGGCAAGGCGTTCGTCGACCACGTGGTGGGCCGGGTCGGGATGGAGCGGTTCAACACCGTGTGGTCCGGCCCCGAGACGCTGCCGCTGCCCGCCGAGATCGAAGACCCCCAGCGATGGATCGACAGGGTCCTGTAGGGCAGCTGCTGGCGGCTGTCGAGGCGTTCGCGAAGGCCTATCTGGCCACCGCGGACCAATGGGGTGTGGCGTTATCGGGCGGGCCGGATTCGCTGGCGCTCACCGCGGTCGCGGCCCGGCTGCGGCCCACCACGGCGCTGATCGTCGACCACGGTCTGCAGCCCGAGTCGGCCGCCGTCGCCGAAACCGCGCGCAACCAGGCCATCGCGTTGGGGTGTGCTGACGCAGAAGTCATTCGCGTCCAGGTGGGCAATGACGGGGGGCCCGAGGCCGCGGCCCGCGCGGCGCGCTACGCCGCGTTGAGCGCCTACCAGCTGGGGCCGGTGCTGCTGGCGCATACCCTCGACGATCAGGCCGAGACGGTGTTGCTCGGGCTGGGCCGCGGCTCCGGAGCGCGCTCGATCGCCGGGATGCGACCGCACGATCCGCCCTGGTGCCGGCCGCTGCTGGGGGTCCGGCGTGCCACCACGCATGCCGCATGCCTCGAGCTGGGACTGACCGCGTGGCACGACCCGCACAACAGCGACCGCCGCTTCACCCGGTCCCGGCTGCGGCACGAGGTGATGCCGCTGCTCGAGGACGTGCTGGGCGGCGGGGTGGCTGAGGCGCTGGCCCGCACCGCGACGGCGCTGCGGGAGGACACCGAGTTCATCGACACGCTGGCGGCCCAGGCGCTGCCCGGCGTGCAGGCTGAGCCGGGCCTGCGGGCCGAGGCGCTGGCCGCGTTGGCCGACCCGGTGCGGCGCCGGGTGATCCGGGGCTGGCTGCTGACCGGCGGGGCTACCGGGCTGACCGACAAGCAGATCCGCGGGGTGGACGCACTGGTTACCGCGTGGCGCGGGCAGGGCGGGGTGGCGGTCGGTTCGGATTTGCGCGGCGAGCGGTTGGTCGCGGGACGTCGCAACGGCGTGCTGACGTTGCGGCGTGAGCCTGTGTAAATGGCCGCAAATTGTCGTCGCCGTTGGTTGTTCGGCCGCCGGCATGGCACGCTGTGGGCGTGGCCCAGACCTCCTCGGCGATAACCCCCGAGCAGCCCGCGGACCTGTACCCGGGGGATATCAAATCCGTGCTGCTCACGACCGAGCAGATCCAGGCCCGCATCGGCGAGCTCGGCGAGCAGATCGGCAACGACTACCGGGAGTCGATCGCCGAGACCAGCCAGGACTTGCTGCTGATCACCGTGCTCAAGGGCGCCGTGATCTTTGTCACCGACCTGGCGCGCACGATTCCGGTGCCGACGCAGTTCGAATTCATGGCCGTCAGCTCTTACGGAACCTCGACGTCGTCGTCGGGCGTGGTGCGCATCCTCAAGGACCTGGACCGCGATATCAACGGTCGCGACGTGCTGATCGTCGAGGACGTCGTCGACTCCGGGCTGACCCTGTCCTGGTTGCTGCGCAACCTCAAGACCCGCCACCCCCGCTCGCTGCGGGTGTGCACGCTGCTGCGCAAGCCCGACGCGGTCCGGGCCAACGCCGAGATCGCGTACGTGGGCTTCGACATTCCCAACGATTTCGTGGTCGGCTACGGCCTGGACTACGACGAGCGCTACCGCGACCTGTCGTACATCGGAACCCTGGACCCCAGGGTCTACGAGCAGTAGCTAGCTGGGTCGCCGCCATCGGCCGAGAGCTAATCCAGCTCCCACGCCGCGGTCACCGAGAAGCTCACCGTCTGCTGGCCCGGCTCCAGCGGTACCGCGGTGGCCATGGCTTTGGGCGGCGCCGGGGGCGCCCCGGCCACCGGTGAACCCCCGGTCGACTCCGAGATGGACAGCACCTTGCCCAGCCGCAGCCCGGACAGCTGGGCGTACTGGTCGGCACGGCTCTTGGCGTCGTTGAAGGCTCGCGCCCGGGCATCCTTGACCAGCTGAGAGTCGTCGGCGATCGAGTAGCTGACCGAACTGATCCGGGTGGCGTCGCCGCCGGTGCTGACGATCAGCGCGAGCATTCGCGACGCGGCATCGGTCGGGTGGATCTTGACCTGGATGGCGTTGGTGGCGCGGTACCCGGTGATCGTGGACTCGGGACCGCCGTATTGCGCCTGCAGCGTCACCTGGGTGGTGCTGATGTCCTTGCGGTCGATACCGGCACCCACCAGCGCGTTGATGACGGCTTGCTGGCGATCGTTGGTCTGGTTCATCGCCGAGGTGACGTCGGGCGCGCTGAATTCGATGCCGGCGTCGGCGGTCAACGTGTCCGGTACGCCTTGCACTTGCCCCGATCCCACCACGGTGACCTGACGAGGATTCGCTCCCGGTGCGGGTGTCGCATCATGGGAATCACATGCCGACACCGTGGCAATGGCCAAGGCGGCCGTGGCCACGACGATCGACCAGCGGACGAAACTTCTAGCGCGGTGTTCGATCGCCATGCATGGCACCCTAGCTGTTTTGAGATGACTGCCATGACGAGCAGGTGATGCGACGACCTGCACCCAAGCTTCTAGAAGGGTGGGTCGTCGGGCAGGGGCGGGAAGGCCGGAATGTCAGGAGTCCAGTCCGCGGGCAGGACTTCTGGCTCTCGGGGATCATTGATCCAGGTGCAGAAGGGGCTGGTACTCGGCGAGCCCTTGAAGGCGAACAGCATATCGCGCGCGTGATTTCGGAACTGTCGAGCCGCGATCTCTTGCTTTCTGGCCTGCGCGAGTTCTCGTCCAGCGTCGTTGATGACGCGCTGTTCTCGATTGTGGCTGCGTGCCTGCGTGATTCGTAGACTTCGTCGCTTGAACGTGTTCAGTCCGCGGGGCACGGGTGCGACACACGCGGGCCCGCGTGGCTGTGGAAAAAGGTCACCGCCGGCCGGGCTGGTTTTGTAAATGCGCCCGGTGGGTGACGTCCAGATGACGGTCCCGTCGGTCAGTTGAGCATCGCGCCATGCACCGAAAGTCTTGAGTCGATGATGTTGGCGGCAAAGGCATTTGAGATTTTGCGCCGTAGTCGGTCCACCGGCGGCCGGGTTCTCGTGATTGAACGGGACGGTATGGTCGATGTCGCAAACAGAGGCGGGCCGACTACATCCGGGAAAGCGGCAGGTGAGATCCCGGCTGCGGATCGCCCGCTCGAGCGCTGCCGATGGTTGATAACGCAGCGCCTCCAGTGGGCTAATGGTCGGATCGGCGACCAGTTGTGTTGCAGAGTGCGCCAATTCACGAACCTGCTCGGCGTCGATGATGCCGTAACCTTCGAGGTAACCGGGCTGCGTGCCATTGGCCAGGACGGTTTGATCGCTGGCGACGACGTTGATCACCACCCGTGCGCTGCCTCGATCGCATTCGGAGGCTTCGACGGGTGGTCCGGCGGCGCAACCCGATTGCCCGCAAGCGCACCGGAGGCGGTGGCCCTGCGTCAGCGCGGCGAGCGCATCGGCGCGGCGTTGATCGAATGTCCGAGGGTCCGCCGGACACACCTGCTTGGCAAGTTCGGAGAGTCGGCGATCAAAGGCCGTCGCGGCCGCCGCACCCACGGTGCCGTAGATGTCGGCCATCCCGTTGGCCAGCGGCGCGATCGCGATGTGGCGATCTTTCTCGGCGCCGGCGCGGCGCTCACGGGCGGCATCGGGGTCCACGGCGCGCACCGTGGCATCGACGGCGTTGACGATGCGCTGCCTCGACCAGCTGTGCCAGTTGCCGATACGGGTAGCCAGCGACTGGTCAAGCCGGGCGACCAGCTCAGCGTCGGTGACCAGATCTGTGCGTCTGATGATCAATTGCACAGTGCGCCAATCGGTTTGCCCTTCTGCCAGCAGGGCCGCGATCTGGGGCAGTCTGGTGTGCAGGGCATCGGCATCCGATACCAGGTAACTGGCCGCTATGGGAGACAGGTTCATAGCGGCGGCCACCTCGGCCGAGGTCTGCTCGAACCCGTCGATCACCGCGTACCGGTGTTGAGCCTCGGTCCGCTCGGTCGCGGCGAGTCGGTGCCGCAGCAAGGCCGCGACGGCTGCCAGCCGACGCGCAACCAACGTCGACTCCTGCCGATGTGTCGATTCGACGACCTCGATCAATGCGGCCGGATCGGTCATGCAATCGAACATACATTCGATAATAGCCCCGACGTCCGACAAGTTTGCGGAGCGCGAAACCCGTGGGCCTAAGGCGTAACGAGGATCTTGCAGTGCCGCTCGGGGTCGGCGAGGTCGTCGAAGGCCGCGCCGACCTCGTCCAGGCCCACCTCGCCGGTGATCAACGGGCTGACATCGATTTCACCCTCGGCCAGCGAGCGCAGCGACTCGGCGAATTCCTCGGGGCCATAGGCCAAACAGAATTGGACGTTGATCTCTTTGGCAATCGCGAAGAAAGGATGGAAGGTGTCGGCCTCCATGCACACTCCGGCGACGACCAGCCGGGTGCCCGCCCGCGCCCGCAAGAGCACATCGTCGATGATTCCCGGTACGCCAATCGCCTCGAACACTACCGCGGGCTTGACCGTGTCGAATGGCGAACCCTGCGCGGCATCCAGTGTCTGATGCGCGCCCATCGTGGCGGCAAGCTCTCTGCGTTTTGGCGAAAAGTCGGATGCCACAATATTTTCCACGCCGCGCGCCCGCAGGGATGCGATGATCGCGATGCCGATCGGGCCGCAGCCCAGCACCAGAGCGGTCTCGCCCGGCTCGATGTTCGATTTGTTGACGGCGTGTAGCCCGACCGCCATCGGTTCGGTCAGGGCGGCGTGTTTGAGGTCCAGGCCATTGGGGATCGGCAGCAGCAGCGCAGCAGAGAGCAGCATCCGTTCGGCATAGCCGCCGATGGTGTGGTTGCTGTAGACGATGGGTTCTACGCCCTTGGCGGACAACAAAACCGGGATCGACGTGACGAGGGAACCGGGCGGATGGGTGTCGGTGTCGGGTCCGGCTTCGAGCACCTCGGCGCTGAATTCGTGGCCCATGAAGATGTCGCGCTTCAGGTCGACGTTCAGGCCGCCCGCACCACGTGCGACCCGTTCGGTCATCTCCATCACCCGTTCGCCGTGCTTGGCGAAATGCAGGTCGGAGCCGCAGATTCCGCAGGCCTTGATGGCCACCAGCACCTGGCCGGATTCGGGTACCGGATCCGCAACGTCGTCTCGATAGACCATCCGGCCGTCGCGCAGCACCGAGGCGCGCATCAGGTCGCCGCCCCTTCGTGCTCGCCGACGTGCTCGGTGATGGCTTTCACGACGGCCTCGCCGGCGCGGCCGATCAATTGGTCGCGATGATCTTTGGCCCAGTCGTGCGAGGCCCGCGATGCCGCCAGCTGTCCCTTGAAGTGAGGAATCACCTTGCGGGCCATCAGATCATAGGAGTGGTAGGTCGCTTCGGGCGAGGCCCAGTCATGACCGAGCATCAGCAGCGTCCCGAAGCCGCCCGACCGATCCAGCAGGTCCTCGATGTGTGCGATCGCCTCGTCGGGTGTGCCGATACAGCAATTCCCTTTGGCCGCATAGTCTTCGACGAACTCGTAAGGGGTCTGCGTACCCTCCACAGTGTTGGCGAGCGGGACGAATCCCGCGGCGCCGAAGTAGTTCGCGAAATCTTGCAGCCCATAAGTGCAGTCGGTGATCGCCTGTTCGCGGGTGTCGGCAATGTGCATGATGGACAGCACCCGCCAGTCGGCCCGATTCGGTTCGTCCCGCCCGACTTTGGCGGCCTGCTCGCGCACCACGTCCCAGGTGGTCTCCAGCGCGGCGAAACCGCCGGGCACCGACATCGACAGCGACAACAGCGATGTGCCCAGCGCGCCGGCCAGGCGCGGACCGGACGGTGAAATCATTGCCGCCGTGGATATTTCGGGATAGGGCCAGGTGTACGGGCGGATGTGCAGCTGTGCGTCGCGCAACGTGAACCAGTCGGTCTGACGGTCGATGCGCTCAGTGGGTCCGGCGCGGAACAATGCCAGGATCGCCTCGAGCGACTCCTGCATCATGTGCCGCTGATCGACCGGATCGATGCCCATCATGTACGCATCCGAGGGCAGCGCGCCGGGGCCGGTGCCGAACATCACCCGGCCGCGGGTCAAGTGATCCAGCAGCACCCAGCGGTCGGCCACCATCAGCGGATGGTGGTAGGGCAGCGAGACCACACCGGTGCCCAGCCGGATGTGCTTGGTCCGCTCCGCGGCGGCCGCGATGAACACCTCTGGGCAGGCGATCAACTCGTAGCCACCCGAGTGGTGTTCGCCGAACCAGGCCTCGTCGAATCCCAGGCGGTCCAGCGCAACGACACGGTCCATGTCGTATTCCAGTGCGACCGTGGGTGATTGGCCAATCGGGTGAAACGGCGTGATGAACACGCCGAAACGAAGCGGTGCGTTCACCGCAGCTCCAATCCGTTGAGAAATTCCAGCAATGCGGTGTTGACCTCGTCGGGCCGCTCTTGTTGCAGCCAGTGGCCGGCGCCCTCGATCATCAGCTGTTGGTAGGGCCCGGAGACGATCTCGGTGGCGCGGTCGGCGCGGGTGAAGGCGAGCACGGGATCGGCTGTGCCGCCGATGAACAAGCACGGCACCGAGATCTTCGTGTCGGCGAGGTCGGCGGTCAGCTCCCAGTTGCGGTCGAAATTGCGATACCAGTTCAGGCCGCCGGTGAAGCCGGTGCGGGAAAACTCGCTGATGTAGTGGTCGAGTTCGTCCTGGCTGATCCAGTCCGGCAGCGCATCGGGCTCGGGAAGGCGATCGATGAAACCCTCCGGGCCCGGTGCCACCATCCGCATCCCCGCGGCCCTGTCACCGTCTGTGCGCAGGCCGCCCATCAACCGGCGAATCGCGCGGGCAGGATCGCTGTTGAGTTCGGCGTCGGCGACGCCTGGCTCCTGGAAATACAGGATGTAGAAGAAGTTCTCGCCGAATGTCTTGCGCCAGGCCTGCGTCGGCGCCACGTGCGAGCGCGGCGTGGCCGGCACGCTCAGCGCGGCGACGGCGGCGACCCGGTCGGGATGCAGCAGCGGCGCATGCCACACCACGGGGGCGCCCCAGTCGTGGCCGACCCAGACGGCGCGCTCGGCACCGACGTCGTCGAGCAGGCCGACGATGTCGGTCGTCAGCTCGCGGATGTTGTAGGCCTCGATCGCGTCGGGGCGAGAAGAGCCGCCATACCCGCGCTGGTCGGGTGCCAGCACGTGATAGCCGGCCTCGGCGAGCACCGGAATCTGGTGTCGCCAGGAGTAGGCCAATTCAGGGAAGCCGTGAGCCAAGACAACCACCGGCGCACCGCGCTCGCCGGCTTCGACGACTCGCAGCCGCACCCCGTTGGTCTCTACTAACCGTTCGGTTGATGTGGGCACCAACACACCAAATCACAACCCCTCTGGCCTGAGAAGTAGTGAGCGGGGTTGAAAATGGCCGTTCATTTCGCGGCGGGTTCTGGTTGCCTGTAGGCGTGAGGCGGCTGGACCACATCGTGTTGTGGACGAAGAATGTTCGGGCAGCGATGGACTTCTATACGAACGTGGTCGGGCTGGCGCCGGTGCGGTTCGACGAGTTCGCGGCCGGGGAAGCGCCGTTTCCGAGCGTGCGGGTGTGCGAGGACTCGATCATCGACCTGATGCCGGCGACCGGCATCGACGCCACCGACGTGCTGACCAAGGTCGCGGGCAGCGCCGGACACCCGGTCAACCACGTCTGCCTGGCGATGTCGCGGCCGGAATACGAGGCCCTGGATCGGCGGCTGCAGGCCGCCGGTGTGGACACCAGCGCCCGCCTCGACCGCAGCTACGGAGCCCGGGGATGGGCGCCGCACATTTACTACTTCTGCGATCCGGACGGCAACGTGATCGAAGCCCGCTATTACGACTAGTCGCTCAACCGAGCGCACGAGCGGTGTCGTGCCAGTGTGGCTTCTGCCAATGCGAGGCGTCCGCGAACTCAATTTGCGGTGCTCTCGTTCCTAACGGGAACCGTCGCTCGTTGAATGGACTGGGTGGCGCCTATCCGCTGCACTCCGGTTAACCGGAGCTGGCAATCGCCACTACAGACGACGGTGGCGATCCGCTGCACTCCGGTTAACCGGAGCTGGCAATCGCCACTACAGACGACGGTGGCGATCTGCTGCACTCCGGTTAACCGGAGCTGGCAATCGCCACAGAGGTAACCTGAACTTTTCCAGCTGCGTGTATCGGGGAAGGACCTGGCCGAAACGGCCGATGATTGATGAACCGGAAAAACGTGATTCGCATAGTCACGGCAATCGCTGTGGTAGTGCTGCTCGGCTGGTCGTTCTTTTATTTCAGCGATGACACCCGCGGATACAAGCCCGTCGACACGTCGGTGGCGATGTCGCAGATCAGTGGCGACAACGTCAAGAGCGCGCAGATCGACGACCGTGAGCAGCAAGTGCGGTTGACCCTGAAGAAGGGCAACAACGACACCGACAACTCCGACAAGGTCATCACCAAGTACCCCAACGGCTACGCCGTCGACTTGTTCAACGCGCTGAATGCGAAGAACGCCAAGGTCAGTACCGTCGTCAACGAAGGCAGCATCCTGGGCGAGCTGCTGGTTTACCTGCTGCCGCTGTTGTTGCTGGTCGGGCTGTTCGTGATGTTCTCGCGCATGCAGGGCGGCGCCCGGATGGGCTTCGGCTTCGGCAAGTCGCGCGCCAAGCAGCTCTCCAAGGACATGCCCAAGACGACGTTCGCCGACGTAGCCGGTGTCGACGAGGCGGTCGAGGAGCTCTACGAGATCAAGGACTTCCTGCAAAATCCGTCGCGGTATCAGGCGCTGGGCGCCAAGATCCCCAAGGGCGTGCTGCTCTACGGGCCGCCGGGAACCGGTAAGACGTTGCTGGCCCGCGCCGTGGCCGGTGAGGCCGGGGTGCCGTTCTTCACCATCTCGGGTTCCGATTTCGTCGAGATGTTCGTCGGCGTCGGTGCCTCCCGGGTGCGCGACCTGTTCGAACAGGCCAAGCAGAACAGTCCGTGCATCATCTTCGTCGATGAGATCGACGCGGTGGGCCGCCAGCGCGGCGCCGGGCTCGGCGGTGGCCACGACGAGCGTGAGCAGACGCTGAACCAGTTGCTGGTCGAGATGGACGGCTTCGGCGATCGCGCCGGGGTCATCCTGATCGCGGCGACCAACCGGCCCGACATCCTCGACCCGGCGCTGTTGCGCCCGGGCCGCTTCGACCGGCAGATCCCGGTGTCCAACCCCGACCTGGCGGGCCGGCGTGCGGTGCTGGCCGTGCACTCGAAGGGCAAGCCGATCGCCCCGGACGCCGACCTCGAGGGGCTGGCCAAGCGGACCGTCGGCATGACCGGCGCCGACCTGGCCAACGTGATCAACGAGGCCGCGCTGCTGACCGCGCGTGAAAACGGCACCGTCATCACCGGGGCCGCCCTCGAGGAGGCCGTGGACCGCGTGATCGGCGGACCGCGCCGCAAGGGCCGGATCATCAGCGAGCACGAGAAGAAGATCACCGCCTACCACGAAGGTGGGCACACCCTGGCCGCGTGGGCGATGCCCGACATCGACCCCGTCTACAAGGTGACGATTCTGGCGCGCGGGCGCACCGGCGGACACGCCGTCGCGGTGCCCGAAGAGGACAAGGGCCTGCGCACCCGCTCGGAGATGATCGCGCAGTTGGTGTTCGCGATGGGTGGGCGCGCTGCCGAGGAATTGGTCTTCCGCGAGCCGACCACGGGCGCGGTGTCCGACATCGAGCAGGCCACCAAAACCGCGCGCGCGATGGTCACCGAATTCGGCATGAGCTCCAAACTCGGTGCCGTCAAATACGGTTCCGAGCACGGCGACCCGTTCCTGGGCCGGACTATGGGCAACCAGGCGGATTATTCGCACGAGGTCGCCCGCGACATCGACGACGAGATTCGCAAGCTCATCGAGGCCGCGCACACCGAGGCCTGGGAAATCCTCACCGAATATCGTGATGTCCTCGACACGCTGGCGGGCGAGCTGCTGGAGAAGGAAACCCTGCACCGGCCCGAGCTGGAACAGATCTTCTCCGGCGTCGAAAAGCGGCCCCGGCTCACAGTGTTCGACGATTTCGGCGGCCGCATCCCGTCGGACAAGCCGCCCATCAAGACGCCCGGCGAGTTGGCGATCGAGCGCGGGGAGCCGTGGCCGCCGCCGGTTCCCGAACCGGCTTTCAAAGCCGCCATCGCCGCGGCCAGCCAGGCTGCCGAGGCCGCGCGCGCCGAGGCCGACAGAAAAGCACACGGCCCCAACGGTTCTCAGGGCGGTCTGGGCGCCGGCGACCGCGAGGGCGCAGCGCGCCGTCCCACCCAGCCGGACTATGGCGCCCCGGCCGGCTGGTACGCGCCCGGATGGCCACCGCCACCACAGCAGCAACAACCCCAAGGCCACTGGTATCCGCCTCCGCCGCAGCCGTATTGGCCCCAGCCGGCCCCGAGTTATCCGGGCCAGCCGCGTCGTGGCCAGGGCCAGAGCCCGGGTCAGCCGTCCTACCCGCCCTATCCCCCTTACCCCCCGCCGGCGCAGCCCAGCCCGGATCCGGCAAAATCTCCTGACCAACCGGATGAGGACGTGAGCCGGCCCAATCCGCCGGCCCGAGGCTGACGAACGGAGAATTCAATGGTGCTGCCGGATACCCGGGCCGCGCTGGATCGCGTACGGGCGTTCGACCAGGCACGTGCGGAGGCGGCAGTCCGCGAGCTGTTGTACGCGATCGGCGAAGACCCCGATCGAGATGGGTTGCGGGACACTCCGGCCCGCGTGGCTCGCGCATACCGGGAGATCTTCTCCGGGCTCTACACCGACCCCTCCGATGTGCTCAACACCATGTTCGACGAACAGCACGACGAGCTGGTGATCGTCAAGGAAATCCCGCTGTACTCCACGTGCGAGCATCACCTGGTGTCGTTTCACGGGGTGGCTCACGTCGGCTACATCCCCGGCCAGGACGGCAGGGTGACCGGGTTGTCGAAAATCGCGCGGCTGGTTGACCTTTACGCCAAGCGGCCGCAGGTCCAAGAGCGGCTCACCAGCCAGATCGCCGACGCCCTGGTGAACCGGCTCGACCCACGCGGGGTGATCGTCGTGGTGGAGGCCGAGCATCTGTGCATGGCGATGCGAGGCGTGCGCAAGCCCGGCGCCACCACCACCACTTCGGCGGTCCGCGGACAATTCAAGACCGATGCCGCCTCACGAGCCGAAGCGCTCGACCTCATCCTGCGTAAGTGAATTCGCTGCCTGTGCAGGTAGTCGGGGTGGTGAACGTCACTGACGACTCCTTCTCCGACGGCGGGCGCTACCTCTGTGTTGACAACGCCGTCGCCCACGGCCTGACATTGGCGGCCGAAGGCGCGGGCATCGTCGACGTCGGCGGGGAGTCGACCCGGCCCGGTGCCACCCGGATCGATCCCCGCATCGAGAGTTCCCGCGTGGTTCCGGTTGTTAAAGAGCTTGCCGCGCAAGGCATTACCGTCAGTATCGACACCATGCACGCGGAGGTCGCGCGTGCGGCCCTGCAGAACGGCGCGCGGATCGTCAACGACGTCTCCGGTGGACGCGCCGATCCCGCGATGGCGCCGCTGGTGGCCGAAGCCGGAGTGCGGTGGGTATTGATGCACTGGCGATCGGTCTCATCCGACCGTCCGCACCAGGCCCCGCACTATCGCGACGTGGTGGCCGAGGTGCGTTCGGAATTGCTGGCCAGCGTCGAGGACGCGGTGGCCGCCGGCGTCGATCCGGCGAAGCTGGTCATCGACCCGGGGCTCGGATTCGCCAAGACGGGACAACACAATTGGGCCCTGCTGCATGCCTTGCCCGAGTTCGTGGCCACCGGGGTGCCGGTACTCCTGGGTGCCTCGCGGAAACGGTTCCTCGGTACGCTGTTGGCCGGATCGGATGGGTCGCCGCGACCGCCCGACGGGCGCGAAACGGCGACCGCGGTGATTTCCGCGCTGGCCGCCCTCCACGGGGCCTGGGGTGTGCGAGTGCACGACGTACGGGCCTCGGTCGACGCCCTCAAGGTCGTGGGTGCGTGGACCCAGACGGAGCGGACTGAGAACGATGGCTGACCGAATCGAGTTGCGCGGCTTGACAGTTCATGGCCGGCACGGAGTCTACGAATTCGAACGGGTAAGTGGGCAGGAGTTCGTCGTCGACATCGTCGCGTGGATCGACCTGGTCGACGCCGCCGCCAGCGACGACTTGGCCGACACCTACGACTACGCGACCCTGGCCGCCCGGGCCGCCGCGATCGTCGGGGGCCCCGCGCACAACCTGATCGAAACGGTGGGCGCCGAGATCGCCGACTTCGTGATGGATGACGAACGCGTGCACGCCGTCGAGGTCACGGTGCACAAGCCACATGCCCCGCTCGAGCAGCAGTTCGCCGACCTGGCGGTGGTGATCCGGCGGTCGCGCCGCGGCGGGCGCGGTTCGGTGATTCCCGTGGGCGGCGTGTGATGACGCGCGTCGTACTGTCCATCGGCTCCAACCTCGGCGATCGGCTGGCGCGGCTGCAATCGGTTGTCGACGGCCTCGGCGAAGCGCTGCTGGCTGTCTCTCCGGTGTACGAGACCGCCCCGTGGGGGCGGGTGGAGCAGGGGCCGTTCCTCAACGCGGTGCTCATCGCCGACGACCCGGGCCTCGACGGGCAGGGCTGGCTGCGCCGGGCGCAGGAGTTCGAACAGGCCGCGGGCCGCATTCGCGGCGAGCGCTGGGGCCCGCGCACCCTGGACGTGGACCTGATCGCCTGCTACTCGGCCGACGGTGAAGTGCTCAGTCGCGAAAACAACCTGACGCTGCCGCACCCGCTGGCCCATCTGCGGGCCTTCGTGCTGGTGCCCTGGCTGGCGGTCGACCCGAATGCCGTGCTCACCGTCGCCGGCGGGCCGCGTCCCGTCGCCGAACTGCTGGCCGAGCTCGACCCCGCCGATCGACAGGCCGTCCAGCCGTCGAGGAGCACCCTCGAGCACTCGTGCCCGGACGATCGAGAATCGCAGAGCTGATGGGGCCGACCAGAAAACGTGACCTGACGGCCGCTGTGGTCGGGGCTGCTTTTCTAGGGTATCTGCTGGTCAAGGTGCTGTTTCGGTGGTTTCCGCAGATCACCGTGTGGACCGGTCTGTCGCTGCTCGTCGTCGCCATCGCCGAGGCGCTGTGGGGGCGCTACGTGCGGGCCAAGGTCAACGACGGGGAAATCGGTGACGGACCCGGCTGGTTGCACCCGCTTTCGGTGGCCCGCAGCGTGATGGTCGCCAAGGCGTCGGCCTGGGTGGGGGCACTGGTGCTGGGTTGGTGGATCGGGATCCTGGTGTTTTTCTTGCCGCGCCGATCGTGGCTGCGGGTCGCCGCGGAGGACACCACCGGAACGGTGGTGGCGGCCGTCAGCGCGCTGGCGCTGTTGGTAGCCGCGCTGTGGTTGCAGCACTGCTGCAAGTCCCCACCCGATCCGACCGACCACGCCGAGGGGGCGGAAAGCTAGGACGCCCGCCGAGGTTGCGGGCGGCGACCGGGGCAGGCCAGAACTACGGGCCGATTAACAGCGATGAATCAACGAATTAACCCAGGTGAGAATCGCCGGAGTAGCGCGACACGCTCAATGACGTCGCACAGGTACAGTCAGGCCATGACCGTTCTGTCCCGCGGCGCCCGCGTACGGCGCGGCGGCCGCAGGCCGGGGTGGGTGCTCTTGACGACGTTGCTGGTCCTCGCAATAGGGGCCAGTTCCGCACTGGTTTTCACCAATCGCGTGGAACTGCTCAAGCTCGCTGTGATCCTGGCGCTGTGGGCCGCAGTCGCCGGTGCCTTCGTGTCGGTGCTGTACCGCCGGCAAAGCGACGCCGATCAATCGCGGGTGCGTGACTTGAAGCTGGTCTACGACCTGCAACTGGATCGGGAGATCTCGGCCCGCCGGGAGTACGAGTTGACCGTCGAGTCCCAGCTGCGTCGCGAGCTGGCCTCCGAGATACGCGCCCAAGCCGCCGACGATCTGGCCGCGCTGCGGGCGGAAGTCTCCGCGCTGCGGACCAGCCTGGAAATCCTGTTCGACACCGATCTCGAGCAGCGACCCGCGCTGGAGACCCTGGAGACCGATACGCCTCCCGCGCGCGCCTACAGCGACTGGGACCGCAATGGCGAAGGCGCGGGCGTCGATTGGGTGACCAGCGATCGCGTCACCTCGGTCCGTGAGGGAGCCTCGGTCAGCTCGGACGAACCCCGCACCGACGAATCCGCGATCATCGACGTGCCCGAAGAACCGCTGCTCCCGCCCCGCTCGCGGGAGCGCGCCCGGTTCCGATACGAGGGCCAGCAAGAGACGTACTACCCGCCCCCGCAGCAGGTCCAATATCCCGAGGCGCCGCCGTATGTGCCGCCGCAGGAGGTCTCGTTTGCGCCTCCGCCGATGCCCGCCGCAGCGGAGCCCGAGCAGCAGCGATACGAGTCCCAGCATTGGCAGCCGGTACCGCCCCCGGAGCCGCCGCCCGGGTTGGTGCCGGACTGGCAACCGGTCAACGCCGACGGGCTCTGGCTGCCCCCGGGCGCTCCGGGCAGAAACTGGGCCGATGTGCCCGACGCACCCGCTGCCGCGTCGTCGGGCCGCCGCCGGCGCCGGCACGCCGACTCCGGGGGGCAGGTCGACGGCCCGCCGTCATCGAACGAACCGCCGCCGCCGGCGGGCGAATCCGGTCGTAGGGCGCGCTCGCGCCACTCCGCGGAGTACCGCGACTACAGCGTCCGGAACTTCATCCCGACAAACGAGCCCGCCGCGCCGCCGCCCCCTGCCGCCGCGACCGCACCGCCCCCGCCGCCGCACACCGGCCACGTCCCGGACGACGGGGCGCCACCACCGCCGCGACTGGCTCCCCCGCCACACCTGGAGCCGGCCCCCCGCCACCTGGGCGCGGACGAGGCGTCGGACAGCGGCGGCGACGGCTCGCAATCCGGCGGTCAGTCGGTTGCCGACCTGCTGGCGCGGCTGCAGGTGCAGCCATCCGGCGGTGGCCGGCGTCGCCGCCGGGAAGGCTGAGCTGGGACATTCCTCACATTGGGGCAGCGTCGCGAATCGACTAGAGTCTTGGTGACCGTCCGGTACCCAGTAGCTGGGACTGGAACGAACGAATCAACACTGTGAGGTCGTCTGCGATGGAGCAGTTCGACGGGTTGCGCCCCGCCAGGCTCAAGGTAGGGATCATTTCGGCCGGCCGGGTGGGTACCGCCTTGGGTGTCGCGCTGGAGCGTGCTGAGCACGTCGTGGTGGCGTGCAGTGCGATCTCCCACGCGTCGCGCCGGCGGGCGGCCCACCGACTGCCCGACACGACGGTGGCCGCACCGCCCGACGTGGCCGCGGCGGCCGAACTGCTGCTGCTGGCCGTTCCCGACAGCGAACTCGCCGGCCTGGTGTCCGGGCTGGCCGCCACCTCCGCGGTGCGGGCCGGAACGATCGTGGTGCACACATCGGGAGCCAACGGGGTCGGCATCCTGGCGCCGCTGACGCGGCACGGCTGCATACCCCTGGCGATTCACCCGGCGATGACGTTCACCGGCTCCGACGAGGACATCAGCCGGCTGCCCGACACCTGCTTCGGCATCACCGCGGCCGACGCGGTCGGCCAGGCGATCGGGCAGTCGCTGGTGCTGGAGATGGGCGGCGAGCCGTTCTGCGTCCCCGAGGAGGCGCGCGTCCTCTACCACGCCGCCCTGGCCCACGCGGGCAATCACATCGTCGCGGTGCTGGCCGATGCGCTCGACGCGTTGCGGGCCGCGCTGCGGGGCAGCGAGGTACTCGGGCAACAGACCGTCGACGACCAGCCCGGGGGACTCGCCGAACGCATCGTCGGCCCCCTGGCCCGGGCGGCGCTGGAGAACACGCTGCAGCGCGGGCAGGCCGCACTCACCGGTCCGGTCGCCCGCGGTGACGCCGCCGCGGTTGCCGACCATCTGCGCGCGCTCACGCAGGTCGACCCGGAACTGGCCCAGGCCTACCGGGTGAACGCCCTGCGCACCGCGCAGCGCGCCCACGCTCCCGAGGCCGTTGTCGAGGTACTGGTTCGATGAACGCGATGACGGTCCGGCCACCGGCTTTCAAACCGGGCGAACTCAACGTCTACTCGTCGCCGCGCGAGGTGTCGGACGTCAGCCGCGCGCTGCGCCACACCGGCCGCCGGGTGATGCTGGTGCCGACGATGGGCGCACTGCACGACGGGCATCTTGCCCTGGTGCGCGCCGCCAAACGCGTGCCCGGTTCGGTGGTGGTGGTTTCGATCTTCGTGAATCCGTTGCAGTTTGGTGCCGGGGAAGACCTCGACGCCTACCCGCGCACGCTCGACGCCGACCTGGCGCTGCTGCGCGGCCAAGGTGTCGAGATCGTGTTCGCCCCGACCGCCGCGGCGATGTATCCCGACGGCATGCGCACCACCGTGGCGCCCGGGCCGTTGGCCGGTGAACTCGAAGGTGCTTCGCGGCCAACGCATTTCGCGGGGATGCTGACAGTGGTGTGCAAGCTGCTTCAGATCGTGCACCCGGACCGTGCGTTCTTCGGCGAGAAGGATTACCAGCAATTGGTGCTGATCCGACAGATGGTTGCCGACTTGAACGTCGACGTGCAGATCGTCGGTGTGCCGATCGTCCGGGAATCCGACGGGCTGGCGATGTCGTCGCGCAATCGCTACCTCGATACCGAGCAGCGCGAACTGGCCGTGGCGCTTTCGGCGGCGCTGACGGCCGGGGCGCACGCGGCGATACATGGTGTCCAGGCTGCGCTGGACGCGGCCCGCGCGGTGCTCGACGCCACACCCGGCGTCGTGCTCGACTACCTGGTTTTGCGCAGCACCGAGCTGGGGCCGGATCCCGTCGATGGAGCCGGCCGGCTGCTGGTCGCCGCCCGGCTCGGCACCACGAGACTGCTGGACAATGTCGCAATCCAAATCGGTAATCTCGCCGGCACCTCTGGGGGGCCGGACGGGCATGTTGAATCACCTTGGAGGAACTGATGTTTCGCACGATGCTGAAATCGAAGATCCACCGTGCCACCGTCACGCAGGCTGATCTGCACTACGTCGGCTCGGTGACGATCGACGCCGACCTGATGGACGCGGCCGACCTGCTCGAGGGAGAGCAGGTGACCATCGTCGACATCGACAACGGCGCCCGCCTCGTCACCTACGCGATCACCGGCGAGCGTGGCACCGGCGTCATCGGAATCAATGGTGCAGCAGCACATCTCGTGCACCCCGGCGACCTGGTGATCCTTATCGCCTACGGCACGATGGAAGACGCCGAGGCACGCGCCTACCAGCCGCGCATCGTCTTCGTCGACGCCGACAACAAGCAGATCGACCTGGGTAGCGATCCGGCATTCGTGCCCGACTTCGAAATACTCGGAGCGGCCGAATTGCTCCCCGCCCGCGGGCGGTACCCCCACAATCCCCGGATCGGCGCGCGATAGCCGTGCTGCTGGCGATCGACGTCCGCAACACGCACACCGTCGTCGGGCTGCTATCCGGCGCCAAGGAGCACGCAAAAGTCGTGCAGCAGTGGCGGATCCGCACCGAATCCGAGGTCACCGCGGACGAACTGGCCCTGACCATCGACGGCCTGATCGGCGACGACTCCGAGCAGTTGACCGGCGCCGCGGCGCTGTCCACCGTCCCGTCGGTGCTGCACGAGGTGCGGGTCATGCTCGATCAGTACTGGCCGTCGGTGCCGCATGTGCTGATCGAGCCCGGCGTGCGGACCGGGATCCCGCTGCTGGTCGACAATCCGAAAGAAGTGGGCGCCGACCGGATCGTCAACTGCCTGGCGGCCTTTCAGAAATTCGGGAAGCCCTGCATCGTCGTCGACTTCGGATCGTCGATCTGTGTCGACGTGGTGTCGGCCAAGGGCGAGTTCCTCGGCGGCGCCATCGCGCCCGGAATTCAGGTCTCCTCGGATGCCGCCGCGGCCCGCTCTGCCGCGCTGCGCCGGGTCGAGTTGTCCCGGCCCCGGTCGGTGGTCGGCAAGAACACCGTCGAGTGCATGCAGGCCGGCGCGGTGTTCGGTTTCGCCGGACTGGTCGACGGCCTGGTGGGGCGCATTCGCGAAGACGTCGACGGCTTTTCCGGCGACGACGTGGTGGTGGTGGCGACCGGCCACACCGCGCCGCTGCTGCTGTCCGAGCTGCAGACCGTCGCCCAGTACGACCAGCACCTGACACTGCAGGGGCTGCGGCTGGTCTTTGAGCGCAACCGCGACTCCGGCCGCGGCCGGCTGAAAACCGCACGCTGACTCTCGCGTGCAACGCCTGCGGCGGACCCGCCGCGATGTCATTTAAGCTGGCACGTCGTGAGTGCCGCCGATCAAGACCTTCCCGAGCAGTTCCGAATTCGCCGGGACAAGCGTGCTCGGCTGTTGGCCGAGGGGCTCGACCCCTACCCGGTGGCCATCGAACGCACCCACACGCTGGCTCAGGTCCGCTCCGCCCACCCCGACCTGGCGGTCGACACCGCGACCGACGACGTCGTCGGTGTGGCGGGACGGGTCATATTCGCGCGCAATTCCGGCAAATTGTGTTTTGCGACGCTGCAAGATGGTGACGGCGCCACGCTGCAGGTAATGATCAGCCTGGACAAGGTCGGACAGGATTCGCTGGACGCGTGGAAAGCCGACGTCGACCTCGGCGACATCGTCTATGTGCATGGCAACGTGATCAGCTCACGACGGGGCGAATTGTCCGTCCTTGCCGATTCCTGGCGGATCGCATCCAAGTCACTGCGGCCGCTGCCCGTCGCGCATAAGGACATGAGCGAGGAATCGCGGGTGCGGCAGCGTTATGTCGACCTGATCGTTCGCCCCCAAGCGCGCGAGGTGGCCAGGCAGCGAATCGCCGTTGTCCGCGCCATACGCAACGCGCTGGAACGGCGCGGGTTTCTCGAAGTTGAAACGCCAATCTTGCAGACGTTGGCGGGTGGCGCCGCTGCTCGGCCGTTCGTCACGCATTCCAATGCGCTTGACATCGATCTCTACCTGAGGATCGCACCGGAACTGTTCCTCAAGCGATGCATCGTCGGTGGATTCGACAAGGTCTTCGAGCTAAATCGCGTCTTCAGAAACGAAGGTTCTGATTCGACACATTCTCCGGAATTCTCGATGTTGGAGACGTACCAGACGTACGGCACCTATGACGATTCGGCACTCGTCACGCGAGAGCTTATTCAAGAGGTGGCCGACGAGGCGATCGGTACCCGACAACTCCCGTTGCCGGACGGCAGTGTCTACGACATAGACGGAGAATGGGCGTCGATACAAATGTATCCGTCGCTGTCGGCGGCACTGGGTGAAGAGATCACACCGCAGACCACGGTCGAGCGGCTATGGGCCATCGCGGAGCAGCTCGGCCCGGACTTCCCAGAGATACCCACCGACCGCGGCTACGGACACGGAAAGCTCGTCGAGGAACTGTGGGAGCACGCGGTGGGTAATACGCTGACCGCGCCGACGTTTGTCAAGGATTTCCCCGTCGAGACAACACCTTTGACTCGCCAACACCGCAGCATCGAGGGTGTGACCGAGAAGTGGGATCTCTATGTGCGCGGAGTGGAGTTGGCCACCGGGTACTCGGAATTAAACGATCCGGTCGTCCAGCGCGAACGATTTGCCGAACAAGCGCGCGCCGCGGCGGCCGGCGACGACGAGGCTATGCTGCTTGATGAAGATTTTCTCACGGCACTGGAGTATGGGATGCCGCCAACCACCGGAACGGGAATGGGTATCGACCGGTTGTTGATGACTTTGACCGGCCTGTCAATTAGAGAGACAGTTTTGTTCCCGATTGTTCGACCGCACTCCAGCTGAAAGCCGAACACACTGTGTTGCGCTCAGATTGAGTATGCTGCGTTCATATGGCAGATTAGTGACCGGGGAGTGGGTCCAAACTGCCCAGCAACTGCTCAGGAAGAACGCGAGGGTAAGCTAATGGCGAAAAAAGTCACCGTCACCTTGGTTGATGATTTCGACGGTGCAGGCGCCGCCGACGAAACCGTCGAATTCGGGCTTGACGGGGTGACCTATGAGATTGATCTTTCAACGAAGAATGCGGCGAAACTCCGCGGTGATCTGAAGCAGTGGGTGGCAGCCGGCCGCCGCGTCGGGGGTCGTCGTCGGGGGCGTTCCGGAACGGGGCGCGGCCGCGGGGCGATCGACCGCGAGCAGAGCGCCGCGATCCGCGAATGGGCCCGCCGAAATGGACACAACGTGTCGACGCGCGGCCGCATCCCGGCCGACGTGATCGACGCATTCCACGCGGCCACCTAACAAAGCGTTACCGGCGCCCGGTCGCAAAGGCCTGGGCGCCGGTTTCTGTTTTCGCTGGCGGCGAAACGATCATCGGCGCTCGGGGGAAACGATTTTATGGTTAATCTCGTTTCTCCAGCTATGGCTCGGTCGTCACGGGGGATTCCTCGCCACGCAGCCGACCAGGCCCGAACGGCAAGGCACCGCAAGGTTAGAACCCCGACGGGCCGACCATTACAGTGGACACCAGGTACGCGTCGCGGCCCCTGTGCCGACAACGATGAAGTACCGATGGTGAGGGAGAGCAGGTAACCACCGATGTTCGAACGATTTACTGACCGTGCCCGCAGGGTGGTCGTCCTGGCCCAAGAAGAGGCCCGGATGCTCAACCACAACTACATCGGCACCGAGCACATCCTGCTGGGTCTGATTCACGAAGGTGAAGGCGTCGCCGCGAAGTCGCTGGAGTCGCTGGGGATCTCGCTCGAGGGTGTCCGCAGCCAGGTCGAGGAGATCATCGGCCAGGGCCAGCAGGCCCCGTCCGGGCACATCCCGTTCACCCCGCGTGCCAAGAAGGTCCTCGAGCTGAGCCTGCGTGAGGCGTTGCAGCTGGGCCATAACTACATCGGCACCGAGCACATCCTGCTGGGCCTGATCCGTGAGGGCGAAGGCGTGGCCGCGCAGGTGCTGGTCAAGCTGGGCGCCGAGTTGACCCGGGTGCGCCAGCAGGTGATTCAGCTGCTCAGCGGTTACCAGGGCAAGGAGGCCGCCGAGGCCGGAACCGGTGGCCGCGGCGGCGAGTCGGGCAGCCCGTCCACGTCGTTGGTGCTCGACCAGTTCGGGCGCAACCTGACGGCTGCCGCGATGGAAGGCAAGCTGGACCCCGTCATCGGCCGCGAGAAGGAAATCGAGCGGGTGATGCAGGTGCTGAGCCGGCGCACCAAGAACAACCCGGTGCTGATCGGCGAGCCCGGCGTCGGCAAGACCGCCGTGGTCGAGGGCTTGGCGCAGGCCATCGTGCACGGCGAGGTGCCCGAGACGCTGAAGGACAAGCAGCTCTACACCCTCGACCTGGGATCGCTGGTCGCCGGCAGCCGCTACCGCGGTGACTTCGAGGAACGCCTGAAGAAGGTGCTCAAGGAGATCAACACCCGCGGCGACATCATCCTGTTCATCGACGAGCTACACACCCTGGTGGGTGCCGGTGCCGCCGAGGGTGCGATCGACGCCGCGTCGATCCTCAAGCCGAAGCTGGCCCGCGGCGAGCTGCAGACCATCGGCGCCACCACACTCGACGAGTACCGCAAGTACATCGAGAAAGACGCCGCCCTGGAACGCCGCTTCCAGCCGGTGCAGGTGGGCGAGCCGACGGTGGAGCACACCATCGAGATCCTCAAGGGCCTGCGAGACCGGTACGAGGCGCACCACCGGGTTTCGATCACCGATTCCGCGATGGTCGCGGCCGCCACACTGGCCGACCGCTACATCAACGACCGGTTCCTGCCGGACAAGGCGATCGACCTGATCGACGAGGCGGGCGCCCGGATGCGCATCCGCCGGATGACCGCGCCGCCAGACCTGCGCGAGTTCGACGAGAAGATCGCCGAGGCGCGCCGGGAGAAGGAATCGGCGATCGACGCTCAGGACTTCGAGAAGGCCGCCAGTCTGCGCGACCGGGAGAAGCAACTGGTCGCCCAGCGGACCGAGCGCGAAAAGCAGTGGCGGTCAGGCGATCTCGATGTGGTCGCCGAGGTCGACGACGAGCAGATCGCCGAGGTGCTGGGTAACTGGACCGGCATCCCGGTGTTCAAGCTCACCGAGGCGGAGACCACGCGCCTGCTGCGCATGGAGGACGAGCTGCACAAGCGGATCATCGGCCAGGTGGATGCGGTCAAGGCCGTCTCCAAGGCGATCCGCCGTACCCGCGCCGGGTTGAAGGACCCCAAGCGCCCGTCCGGTTCGTTCATCTTCGCCGGCCCCTCCGGTGTCGGTAAGACCGAGCTGTCCAAGGCACTGGCCAACTTCCTGTTCGGCGACGATGACGCGCTCATCCAGATCGACATGGGCGAGTTCCACGACCGGTTCACCGCGTCGCGGCTGTTCGGTGCCCCGCCGGGCTACGTCGGCTACGAGGAGGGCGGTCAGCTCACCGAGAAGGTGCGCCGCAAGCCGTTCTCCGTGGTGTTGTTCGACGAGATCGAGAAGGCACATCAGGAGATCTACAACAGCCTGTTGCAGGTCCTCGAGGATGGCCGGCTCACCGACGGGCAGGGCCGCACGGTCGACTTCAAGAACACCGTGCTGATCTTCACGTCCAACCTCGGTACGTCGGACATCTCCAAGCCGGTCGGCCTGGGCTTCACCCAAGGCGGCGGGGAGAACGACTACGAGCGGATGAAGCAGAAGGTCAACGACGAGCTGAAGAAACACTTCCGCCCGGAGTTCCTGAACCGTATCGACGACATCATCGTCTTCCACCAGCTGACTCGCGACGAGATCATCCAGATGGTGGACCTGATGATCGAGCGCGTCGGCAAGCAGCTCAAGACCAAGGACATGGCTCTGGAGCTGACCGACAAGGCCAAGTCGTTGCTGGCCAAGCGCGGCTTCGACCCGGTGCTGGGTGCTCGCCCGCTGCGGCGCACCATCCAGCGCGAGATCGAGGACCAGCTGTCGGAGAAGATCCTCTTCGACGAGGTCGGACCCGGACAGGTCGTCACCGTCGATGTCGAAGACTGGGACGGCGAAGGTACCGGCGAGGAAGCGAAGTTCACGTTCGTCGGAAGGCGCAAGCCGCCGGCCGAGCCGGAGCTGCAGAAGGCCGGAGCGCACGCGGCTCCCGAGAACCAGTAGCACTACAGCAAACGGGTGGCGTGGCGATCGCGCGCGCGGCGGAGCCGGGCGAAGCGGGTAGCCACAACCGGTCTAGTCTCTGACCGGACTAACCACCCGTTTTGCTGTGCTTAGGGCTAAGGGGCTTACCTGTGCTGATCGTCACCACAAATGACCTGCCGGGCTGGGAGATTCGACGAGTCTGCGGCGAAGTGTTCGGGCTGACCGTTCGATCGCGAAATGCGTTCTCCCAGATGGGCGCGGGCTTCAAGGCCATGTTCGGCGGGGAGCTGGCCGGCATGACCAAGAATCTGGCCGAAAGCCGCAACGAGGCGATGGGCCGGCTGATCTCCGAGGCGCGCAACCGCGGCGGCAACGCGATCATCGCGATGCGCTTCGACACCACCGAGATCGGCGACGTCTGGACCGAGATCTGCGCCTACGGTACGGCCGTGGAGGCGGTGCCGGTCACGGATGGGGCGAAGTACACGGCCAGCCAGCTCGGCTACGGTGGCGGCCCCGCGCAGCAGTGATGGTTTGCTCCATCGTGCAGTCCGCTTAGACTGACGACTGTTAACTGTTTTTCGGACGGGCAACGGAATCCTGGTGAAATTCCAGAACGGTCGCGCCACTGTAGAAAGTCAGACCCGGAACCCGTCACCAAGGTGGGACGCGTCATTCCCAGAAGGAGTCAACTGTGTCCAGTTCCGAGACGACGGGCGCCCGTTCGATTGATTTGTCGGCGGCACGTGCCGCGCTCTGGTTGGCGGCAACCGCCTTCCTGGCGTTATTGGCTCTTTATTTCGTCGGTGTCGATCAGGGCGCGGTGTCGCTGTTCGGCAGCGACACGCATGTGCACGAATTCGTGCACGATGCGCGCCATCTCCTCGGCTTCCCCTGCCACTGACCCGGCGTGGAGAAGCGTCTGATCGGACGCGGGCTGTTGGCGGGCGCAATCGGCGCCGCGCTGGCATTCATCTTCGCCCGTGTGTGTGCCGAACCCGTCATCGCCCGCGCGATCGAATTTGAGGACGGTCGAACCGACGCCGAGAACGCCCACGGCGTGCACGAACATGGCGCCGAGCTGTTCACCCGTGGTGTGCAGGCCAATCCCGGACTGGGTTTCGGGGTACTGATCTTCGGTCTCGCGATGGGCGCGCTTTTCGCGGTGCTGTTCTGCGTCGTCTACGCCCGCGCGACAGGCCGCGCGGAAAGCCCTGCGCCCCGCCGGCTTTCGCTGCTTCTAGCGGTCGGCGCGTTCGTGGCGGTGTACCTGGTCCCGTTCGTGAAATATCCGCCGAATCCACCGGCCGTCGGCCAGTCCGACACGATCGGGGTGCGCACCGCCTGGTACCTGACGATGGTGTTGGTGTCGGTGGTGCTGGCGATCGCGGCGGTTTGGCTGGCTCGGCCGTTGACCGATCGGTTCGGCGCGTGGAATGGACGGCTGCTCGCCGCGGGGGCTTACCTGGTGGCCGTCGCAGTCGTGATGGCGCTGTTGCCCGCGGTCGACGAGACGCCCGAACCGTTGCGCGACGCGTCGGGTGCGATCGTCTATCCCGGCTTTCCCGCCGATGTCCTCTACGAATTCAGGCTGCTGTCGCTCGGCGCGCAGCTGTTGCTCTGGGCGACCATCGGCCTGGTCTTCGCGACGCTGGCGGGGCGGTTGCTGGGAGAGCGCGCCGAGAGCGGACGGGTATCGAGCACCGCGGCGTGACGGAGGTCGTGCGACTGGTAATGGTGTCGCACGCGATGACCGATGCGATGGCGGCCGTGCGTTTTCCGGCCGACGAGCCGCTCAGTGCAACCGGCCGTCGTCAGGCCGAAGCCGCTGCGGGCCTTGACATTCGCGGGGCCCGCCAGCTGGCGGCCCCGGAAATGAGGGTCCGGCAAACCGCGCAGCTGCTCGGCCTGGATGCCACGACCGAGCCGCGGCTGGCCGATCTCGATTGCGGGCGCTGGCGTGGGCGGACTCTCGAAGGCGTCCCCGCGCCCGATCTCGAGGCATGGCTGAGTGATCCGGCTGCGGCGCCGCACGGCGGCGAGTCCATCGTCGACCTCACCGAGCGGGTCGCCGGCTGGCTGGCGTCGTTGACCGAAGGCCCACCGCGCACCGTTGCGGTCACCCATCCGGGGGTGGTCCGCGCGGCGATCCTGACGGCTCTCGACGCACCGCCGAAGTCCTTCTGGCGCATCGACATTGCACCGCTGAGCTGCGTCGCCATAAACTTTCGCGAAAACCGTTGGACACTCAGGCTGTAATGCGTTCTACGAGTTCTTCGGACCATGCGGCTGGCCGGACATTCGATAGCGCATACGTTATCGAATTCGTAAGTCTCTTATGCCCGAGAGTCAACGGCTCTGGAGCCGGCGCGGCGTGAATTCCGATCTCGGTGGCTCTGCGGCGAGTCAAACGTGGGTAGCGCCGTCAGGGCCGCGAGCGACACGGCGTCGAGCTGGCGTAGCTCAGGGTCTTTCACGTCGAAATCGGCGACGTCGAGACAACCACCGGAGTACAGCTGCGGCTGCAGTGACTACTGCGGCGCGACCAGCGCGAAAGTCTTCTTGGCCACTCCCAGCATCCAGCCGGTCACCTTCGGGCCGTGGTCGCGGGGCCAGTTCAGCTGGAAACTGACCACCCATGGTTGCTGCGTCTTGTCGACGGCGTACCAGCTGAAGGTCAGATCGCCAGGCAGCCCACCGGCTTTCGCGCCGATGTACGGCCACACGTTTCGGTCCAGCTGGATCCCCGACACAGCCGACAGGATCTGCTTGACGGGTGCGGCTTCGCCGACGGCGTCGGCCTGCAGCGCGGCATGAACCCGGCAGATGTCCTCGGCGCTGCCATACCACTCCACCCCGGAGGCCGAGGCGGGAGTGTGGGCGCGCGCCGGATCAGGTTGGTAGGGAGCCGAATTCGCCTGCGCCAGCAGCTGGGCGCGGACCTGCGGGGTCGCGTTCTGCCACTGGCTGCGCAGATCCGGTTCGCCCCAGCCGATCGAGAACAGCTCGTACATCGTGGGGAACGGGGTCATGCTGGCCGGGTCGTGATGGCCGGCCGAGGCGAGCGCGGATTCGATGGCGTGCTTGCCCATTCTTTCGATCAGCAAGTCGGTGGCCATGTTGTCGCTGTTGGCGATCATCTTCGCGGCCGCGGTGCGCACCGAGACATGGTCGCCGGGAGCAAGTCCCAGGCCCGAAGAGCCCACCGCCTTGCTTTTGTCGGTAACGGTCAGCTGTTCGTCCCAGGACACCGTGTGGTTGCGTACCGCGCCGGCCAGCGCGTGCAGCACGTATAACTTGAAAATCGATGCCAGCGGCAGAGATTCGACGGTATTGGTCCCCATCACGGGATCGCAGTGGCCCGGAACGGACTTGTCGACCTTGGCAACCTGATAGGAGTATCGCGCACCGGTCTTGCTCAGCGTCGCGTCGATGTCATGCCATGAGGTGATCGTCGGCGCCATCGTGTCGAGCTCGAATCGATCAACCCGGCCGACGTCGTCGGTGTGGATCCGGATGTCTTGCCGCGCGCCGTAGGAAGAGGTGAGGTGCAGCGTGGCGACACTGGCGCTGATGTCTACCCCGTCCAGGGTGAAGGGGCGATCCCACCAGAGCTCTTCCATGGTCTTTTCGACCGAGTCCACCTCGCCGGGCGCGGCAAGCGTGCCCACTCCGATCGGGCCGATCGGCCAGTCGGAGTTGAGCATGTCGACGGTCTGCTGGGCCCGCAGTCCGGGAGGTGTCCGGGTGTCGATCGCACGTCCCGGGTTGGCCGCGTTCGCCTGCGGTGACCGGGAAGACGAGCAACCCGGAGCCAGAGCCGCCACGAGTGCCGCGGCCGCCGTCACCGCCAGCACGCGTTGTCGTGCGGGACCCAGCCTGTCGGGCCTATTCAGACGGCTTACTCCCCGCGACGTCCATGACAACCTCGAATTCCAGCAGCGACGCACCGGTCGCCACCGGGTTGGCACGCTGACCAGCATGGGCTTCGACGGCGGGCCCACTCGCCCACGCCTGGAATGCTTCATCGGACTCCCAGTGTGTCACGACGAAGTAGCGGTTCTCGCCCTTCACCGGACGCAGCAGCTGAAAGCCGAGGAAGCCGGGCTGGTTGTCCACCGCATGGGCGCGATGGGCGAAGCGCTTTTCCAGCTCAGGGCCGGCGTCGGCGGGCACTTCGATTGCGTTGATCTTCACCACTGACGGCATGTTCGCTAGGCTACCCCGCACCCTGCCCTGTCCTGCTCATGGGCGGGCCACGCAAGATGGTGCAATGCCCACCGATCTGTTGACCTGCCGGGGCGGGCAAGGCGAGCCGTTGATTTTGGTCCACGGCCTGATGGGCCGCGGCACCACCTGGTCGCGCCAGCTGCCATGGCTGACCCGGCTGGGCACCGTCTACACCTACGATGCGCCGTGGCATCGCGGCCGCGATGTCGAGGACCCGTACCCGATCAGCACCGAACGCTTCGTGGCCGACCTCGCCGACGCGGTAACCACATTGGCGACGCCGGTGCGGCTGGTGGGCCATTCGATGGGGGCACTGCACTCCTGGTGTCTGGCCGCGCAGCACCCCGAGCTGGTTTCGGCCCTGGTCCTCGAGGACATGGCACCCGACTTTCGCGGCCGTACCACCGGTCCGTGGGAGCCGTGGCTGCACGCGCTTCCGGTCGAATTCGACACTGCCGAACAGGTTTACAACGAATTCGGTCCGGTCGCAGGCCGATATTTTCTGGAGGCCTTCGACCATACCGACTCCGGTTGGCGGTTACACGGTCACACCTCGCGATGGATCGAGATCGCCGCAGAATGGGGCACCCGGGACTACTGGGAGCACTGGCTGGCGGTCCGGGTGCCGGCGTTGCTGCTCGAGGCCGGCAACTCCGTCACTCCGCCCGGCCAGATGCGCGGTATGTACGAAAAGCATTCGACGGCAACATATCTGGTGGTTCCCGAGGCCGGTCATCTGATTCACGACGATGCCCCGCAGGTCTACCGTGAAGCCGTCGAGTCATTCCTCGCCGGCGAGCCCGAACCGGCCGTCGCTGGTCTGCGTCACTAGGCCGTCGGCAAGCAGCGAATACAGTGCCCGGTCGCGCTGGGCGGTATCGGTGAGCCACGCGACATCCAGCTCCGCCCGGCTCACTGGAGAATCCTTGGCGCGCAAGACATCCAACAACCGTCCGCGGACTTGGCGATCCGTTCCGGCATACGTCTGAACGCGGCGGGCCGGCCCTTGCGCGGGCGGAAAGCCGGCCTGCCGCCACGCACAGTGCTCTAGCGGGCACAACCCGCAGCGCGGAGCGCGCGCAGTGCACACCGTGGCGCCCAGCTCCATCAGTGCCACCGAAAACTGCGGCGCCGTAGCGTCTTTCGGCAACAGCGCCGAAACGTCGGCAAGGTCGCGGGTTGTGGACGCCGCAGCGGCGTCGGCTAGGCCGTGCACGGCGCGGGCCACCACCCGTCGCACATTGGTGTCCACCACCGGCACCCGCTTGCGGTAGGCGAAGCACGCCACGGCTCGCGCCGTATAGCTGCCGATGCCCGGCAACCCCAATAGGATTTCGACGTCGTCGGGAACGACGTCGCCGTGATCACGCGCAATGACGATGGCGCATTCGTGCAAGCGCTTTGCCCGCCTCGGGTAGCCCAGCTTGCCCCACGCCCGCAGCACGTCGGCCGCACTGGCCGCCGCGGTCGCCGACGGTGTGGGCCAGCGCCGTACCCAGTCCGTCCAGATCGGCAGCACCCGGGCCACCGGAGTCTGTTGCAGCATGAATTCGCTGACCAGGATCTGCCACGCGTCCACACCCGGTTCCCGCCAGGGCAGATCGCGGCGCGAGAGTTCGTACCACCCCAGAAGTTCACCCGCCGGGATTTGCCCCTGGCTAGTCATCGGCGCCCTCGGCAAGCCAGAATGTCTCCCATGCCCAACTCCAATCCGGTATCCGCATGGAAAGCACTCAAAGAGGGTAACGAGCGATTCGTCGCCGGACAGCCTGCGCACCCGAGCCAGAGCGTCGAGCATCGTGCCAGCCTGGCTTCCGGGCAGAAGCCCACAGCGGTTGTGTTCGGCTGTGCGGACAGCCGGGTGGCCGCCGAGCTCATCTTCGATCAGGGCCTGGGCGACATGTTCGTGGTGCGCACCGCCGGGCAGGCGATCGACTCCGCGGTACTGGGCTCGATCGAGTTCGCGGTCACCGTGCTCGACGTTCCGCTGATCGTGGTCCTCGGCCACAACAGCTGCGGCGCCGTCAAGGCCGCCATCGGCGCGGTCGACGACGGCGCGATCCCAGGCGGTTTTGTGCGCGACGTGGTGGAGCGGGTCGCGCCGTCGATTCTGCTGGGGCGCCGTGAGGGGCTGAGTCGTGTCGACGAGTTCGAGGCACGGCATGTATGCGAGACGTTGGCGCAGCTCACATCGCGTTCTGCCGCCATCGCCGAGCGCGTTTCGGCTGGCACGCTGGCGCTGGCCGGGGTCACCTACCACCTCTCCGACGGGCGCGCGGCGCTGGTCGATCACGTCGGCGACATCGGCGAATAACGGGCGGGCCTCGCCAGCAGCACGGGCCACTAACACGGCGGTTGGCCAGCTAACATCGCGACACGCCGAGTCGGATCGGACAAATCGGTGTGACCTGGACTTATGGTGTGACCGTGCTGGATCTGGAACCGCGTGGCCCGCTACCCACGGAGATCTATTGGCGGCGCAGGGGGCTGGCCCTGGGGATCGCGGTCGTCGTGATCGGCATCGCTGTCGCTACTGTCATCGCCTTTATGGGCAACAGCGCGGGCGCCAAGCCTGCCAGCGTCAACAAGGCCGGCCCGGGTCAAAGCGCCGCGGTGGCACCTCCGCCGCAAGTGCCGCCCCCGCCGGGGCAGGAAGGCGTCACCCCGGTGCCGGCTCCGCAGGGGCAAAACCCCGAGGCCCCGACGCCGACCGCGGCGGTACAGCCGCCTCCGGTGCTCAAGGAGGGCGACGACTGCCCGGACTCGACGCTGGCCGTCAAGGGCCTGACCAACGCCCCCCAGTACTTCATCGGTGACCAGCCGAAGTTCACGATGGTCGTCACCAACATCGGCCTGGTGGCGTGCAAGCGTGACGTCGGCGCCGCCGTACTGGCCGCCTACGTGTACTCGCTGGACAACAAGCGGCTGTGGTCCAATCTGGACTGCGCGCCGTCCAACGAGACCCTGGTCAAGACCTTCACGCCCGGCGAACAGGTGACGACGGCGGTGACTTGGACGGGGATGGGATCCTCGCCGCACTGCCCGCTGCCGCGCCCGGCGATCGGACCGGGCACCTACAACCTCGTCGTGCAGCTGGGCAACCTGCGCTCGATCGCGGTGCCGTTCATTCTGAACCAGCCGCCGCCCCCGCCGGGGCCGGTGCCGGGTCAGCCGGCGGTGCCGCAGCCCGAGGCTCCGCCCGGGGCAGCTCCCGGTCCGTCGCCCGCGGGCTAGTCAGTTGAGCGGGTCGGCGATCGTCGACTCCGCCAGTTGGGACAGGCCTTCCCGCACATGGCGGGCCCACATCGAGCCGATGCCGTCGACCGATTGCAGGTCGTTGGCGCTGGCCGCCAGCAGACCCTGCAGCGTCCCGAAGTTGCGGACCAACAGGTCGACGTGGGCGAACTGCAGCCGGGGGATACCGGCCATCGCGCGGTAGCCACGGGGGCTCAGCGCCGAATCCTGCGCCTCCGCCGTCGTCGGATAACCGAAAACCTTTGCCAGCGAAGTGATTTCGAGCAGCTCGGTGTCCGACAAGGAGTCCAGCTCGTCGAGCGTCCCGATCATCTGCACATCGGACAGCGGCTCGGGGCTGGCGTGGTAGTCGCGCACGATTAACTCCCGATCGGTGTCGTTGCCGCCCAGCAGCTCCTCGAGCTGAAGCCGCAACTGACGTCCGTCGGTGCCCAGTTCGACGACGTCATAGTCGATCACCAGCCCGATGCGGCGGACCAACTCGAGTCGCTGCACCACGGTCATCACGTCGCGCAGCGTGACGAAGTCTTCGATCTCGGCCCGTGACAACAGCCGGCTGACTTCGTCGAGGCGGGTCTTGTAGCGCTCCAGGGTCGCGATGGCCTGGTTGGCCCGCGACAGGATGGTCGCGGAATCGGCCAGCACATGACGCTCCCCGCCGACATAGACGGTGACGATGTTCATCGAGTGGCTGACCGAGATCACCGGGTGGCCGGTCTGGATCGCGGCGCGTTCCGCCGAGCGGTGCCGGGTGCCCGACTCGTCGGTGGGTATCGACGGATCGGGCACCAGCTGCACGTTGGCCCGCACGATGCGGCTGGCGTCGGTGGACAGCACAACGGCACCGTCCATCTTGGCCAGCTCACGCAGTCGCGTCGGGGCGTATCGGACATCCAGGGCGAACCCGCCGTCGCAGATGGCCTCGACGTTCTCGTCGTTGCCGAGCACGATCAGCGCACCGGTACGGCCGCGCAGGATGCGCTCCAGGCCGTCCCGGAGCCCGGTTCCCGGTGCCAGGCGGGCGACTGTTTCACGTAGCGTCGGACGCGTCACAGCGTGTCATTCTGCTACGCCAGGGCTTATGGCGTCGCAATGTATAGCCGTTTGGGTCCCGGGGGCCCGACGGCGCGGTCGTGGGCGATGTCGATCATGTGCTGCAGCGCCGCGCCGATGTTGGGCGCACTCAGTGCGCGCATGCCCCGCGGAACGGCCTCGCACCCGGGCGGAACCAGGGCGATGGTGAATCCCTGCCGGGCCGCTTCGGCCAGGCGCCGGTCGATGCCGCTGACCCGGCGCAGATCGCCCGCCAGGCCGACCTCGCCGATCATCACCGCGGTGGTGGGCAGCGGCAGGTCGGCCAGGGCCGAAGCCAGCGCGATCGCGACGGCGAGGTCCGAAGACGGATCGGTCAGCCGCATGCCGCCCACGGTGGACAGGTAGATGTCGTTGGCGGCCAGTGGCAGCTTGGCGTGCTTTTCCAGCACGGCGGTGATCATCGCGGCACGGGAGTGGTCGATCCCGCTGACCGCGCGGCGCGGTGAGCCGGCGTTCGGGGTGGCCAGCAGCGCCTGGACCTCGCCGATCAGCGGCCGTTTGCCGTCCAGCGCCACCGTGATCGCGGTGCCGGGCACCGGGGCGGGGCGTTGATCCAAGAACAGGTTCGACGGGTCGGCAACACCCTCAATTCCGTTGTCGTGCAACGTGAAACACCCGACTTCGTCGGCGCCGCCGAATCGGTTCTTGATGCCGCGGACCATCCGCAGCGAGCCGTTGCGGTCGCCCTCGAAATGTAGAACGACGTCGACGAGGTGTTCCAGCGAGCGCGGGCCGGCGATCGCGCCGTCCTTGGTGACATGGCCGACGAGGATCAGCGCCACGCCGTTGGACTTGGCCGCTGCCGTCAGCGCCGCCGTCACGGCGCGCACCTGCGTGACCCCGCCGGCGACCCCGTCGGACCCGGCGGTGGACATGGTTTGCACCGAGTCGACGATCACCAGCGCGGGCTTGACCGTCGCGATGTGCTCGAGCACCGTGTGCACGTCGGATTCGGCGGCCAGGTAGAGCTCGTCGCTGCCGCAATCGATGCGGTCCGCGCGCAGTCTGATCTGGCCCGCGGACTCCTCGCCGGAGATGTACAGCGCGCGCCGCCCGGACTGCGCCCACAGGTGGGCGACCTTGAGCAGCAACGTCGATTTACCGACGCCCGGATCGCCGGCCAGCAGCGTGACCGAGCCGGGGACCACGCCGCCACCGAGTACGCGGTCGAGTTCGTCGATGCCCGTCGCGCGGTGCTGGCTGGCGCCCGCCTCGACGGAACTGATCGGAACCGCCTGCGACGTCCGATTCAGCGACCGACGGCCGCCCACCGCGCCGAGCACGGTCACCTCATGGACGGTGCCCCAGGTGCCGCATTCTCCGCAGCGGCCAACCCATTTGGCGGTGACGTGTCGGCACTCCGAGCAACGATATTGCGAGCGCGCATTAGCCACGTCATGACGGTATCCGCCCGCGCCGACAAGACCAGCCGGGACACGGCCGTTTAGGCCTCCGGCGGAGCCATCCCGGCCGAAATCGGCACCTGCACGCTGGCTTGGCCCGCCTTCTCGAAGGTGAAGGTGAAGTTGTAGGAAAGCCCGTTGCTGATGGGCTTGGCCAAGTTGATGGATGCCTTGGCCGCGCTGTTGGGATTGAGCGGGCCCGGCGCCACCCTCTGGCCTTCCGGCGTGCCGATGAACAGCATGCCGCTGGCGGGCAGCCGAGCGTCGCCGGTCACCGTCACGGTGCCGATGTCACTGGTGATGCCCAGCAGCCGGTCCTCGACATCGGGGGACTGATTCACTGCTACCAGCACCAGGTCCACATTCTTACCCGGGCGTAGGTAGTCGCCGGTCTGCACGGCCTGGATGCGGATGTCGCGCAGTGCCACGTTGTTGAACGTGACCTTGTTGCCGTTGACGGCGGGCTCCTGGGTGGCCATCTGCGAGATCTGTCCGGCGCCACAGCCGGTGAGCACGGTGGCGACCAGGGCAGCCAGGCCAACCAGGACGACTCGGGTACGAAGGCCGACCGCGAGGCTGGTCTTGAAGCGGTTCACTCGATGCCTCCTGGGCTCGGTCTGGCTGTTCAGAGCAAGTCGCGGCACGATGACGCGTGCAACTATGCACAGTAGTAGGAACGACGTTTAAGCGGTAGCGCAGGTAGCAAGACCAGCACCGCAGCGCCGGTGGCAGGGGCACTGCCGGGGCCACGACCAGGCGTTGCTAGTGTGTTCCATTGCACGTCTTCGTCCGTCTGTCAACCCCTATTCAGCGCACGTTGTGCCCCTGACCTGCACTGTTGCTTCGCGTGTGTTGGACCGCCGTGTTAGACTGAAGTAACGAAAGGGGCTCGAATCTGATGATCTTCAAGGTCGGCGACACCGTTGTTTATCCACACCACGGTGCTGCGTTAGTCGAGGCGATCGAAACCCGCACCATCAAAGGGGAGCAAAAAGAGTATCTCGTCTTGAAAGTTGCGCAGGGTGACCTGACCGTTCGAGTTCCCGCCGACAACGCCGAGTACGTCGGCGTGCGCGACGTCGTCGGACAAGAAGGCCTGGACAAGGTCTTCCAGGTGTTGCGCGCTCCCCACACGGAAGAGCCCACCAACTGGTCACGGCGTTACAAGGCCAACCTCGAAAAGCTTGCTTCCGGCGACGTCAACAAGGTTGCCGAAGTTGTCCGCGACCTGTGGCGTCGCGACCAGGAACGCGGCCTGTCCGCGGGCGAAAAGCGCATGTTGGCGAAGGCCCGGCAGATTCTGGTCGGTGAGTTGGCGCTCGCTGAGAGCACCGACGACGCCAAAGCGGAGACCATTCTCGACGAGGTTCTGGCCGCAGCTTCCTGAAGGCCCTGAGCTCACGTGGTCGGGGGCACAGTTGTCGCAGTGGTCCCGGCCGCGGGGTTGGGGGAACGGCTGCGTGCCGGTATCCCGAAGGCATTTTGCGAACTCGATGGGCGCACGCTGCTGGAATGGGCCGTTGCGGGCCTGCTGAATTCGGGCGTCGTTAGTCATGTCGTGGCGGCGGTACCCGCCGATCGCGTGGAGCAGGCCAAGCAAGTTCTAGGCAGCCAGGCCACCGTGGTGGCCGGCGGAGCCGGGCGCACCGAATCGGTCAATCTGGCGTTGTCGGCCGTGGCTGGCGAACCAGACTTCGTGCTGGTTCACGATGCCGCCCGTGCGTTGACACCGCCGGAGCTGATCGTGCGCGTGGTGGACGCGCTGCGGGCCGGTCACGGCGCCGTGGTGCCCGCGTTGCCGCTGCATGACACCATCAAGGCCGTGGATGCCGACGGCGTGGTGCTGAGCACGCCGGAACGGGCCGGGCTGCGCGCGGTGCAGACGCCGCAAGGGTTCGCCACCGAACTGCTGTTGCGCGCGTACCAGCGAGCGGCGGGCGCGGTTTTCACCGACGACGCGTCCATGGTGGAGTACGTCGGCGGCCAGGTTCAGGTGGTCGACGGCGACCCGCTGGCATTCAAGATCACCACTCCGCTGGATCTGTTACTGGCCCAAGCGATTGTGCGCCGGTGAACGCGCTGCCTCGGGTCGGCCTGGGTACCGACGTACACCCGATTGAGCCCGGACGGCCCTGCTGGTTGCTGGGTCTGCAATTTCCCGACACCGACGGTTGCGCCGGCCATTCCGATGGCGACGTCGCCGCGCACGCGTTGTGCGATGCCCTGTTGTCGGCCGTGGGGTTGGGCGACATCGGTGGCGTGTTCGGGGTCGACGATCCGCGCTGGAAGGGCGTCAGCGGCGCCGACATGCTGCGCCACGTCGTCGAGCTGGTATCGGAGGCGGGGTTTCGGGTCGGCAACGCCGCCGTGCAGGTGATCGGCAATCGGCCGAAGATCGGCCCGCGCCGCGCCGAGGCGCAGCAACTGCTGTCGGATCTGCTGCAGGCACCGGTATCGGTCTCGGCGACCACCACCGACGGGCTGGGCCTGACGGGCCGGGGTGAGGGTTTGGCCGCGATCGCGACGGCCCTCGTTGTCGCCGACGGATAGCGCCCGCGAGCTGCGGTCGGCCGAGCTGAAGTAGCAGGTAAGCTGGCACGTCGTGACCGATCGCCCCCCCATGCGGCTACACGACACCGCAGCCGGTGCTGTGCGTGATTTCGTTCCGCTGCGCCAGGGGCACGTGTCCATCTATCTCTGTGGCGCCACCGTTCAGGGCCAGCCGCACATCGGCCATGTCCGCAGCGGCGTGGCCTTCGACATCCTGCGGCGCTGGCTGATGGCGCGCGGCTATGACGTCGCGTTCATCCGCAACGTGACCGATATCGAAGACAAGATCCTCGCCAAGGCCGCAGCAGCATGCCGGCCGTGGTGGGAGTGGGCGGCGACCTACGAGCGCGCATTCACCGCGGCCTACGACGCCCTGGACGTCTTGCCGCCGTCGGCGGAGCCGCGAGCCACCGGCCACATCACCCAGATGGTCGAATTAATGGAACGCCTGATCGAAAATGGTCACGCGTATGCCGCCGCCGGTGACGTCTACTTCGATGTGCTCAGCTACCCCGAGTACGGGCAGCTGTCCGGCCACCGGATCGATGACGTCCACCAGGGCGAGGGGGCGGGCACCGGCAAGCGCGACCAGCGCGATTTCACCTTGTGGAAGGGCGAGAAGCCGGGTGAGCCCTCATGGCCCTCGCCGTGGGGCCGCGGGCGCCCGGGCTGGCACCTGGAATGCTCAGCGATGGCGCGCACCTATTTGGGTCCCGAATTCGACATCCATTGTGGTGGAATGGATTTGGTGTTCCCGCATCATGAGAACGAAATCGCCCAGAGCCGCGCGGCCGGGGATGGGTTCGCCCGCTACTGGCTGCACAACGGCTGGGTGACGATGGGCGGGGAGAAGATGAGTAAGTCGCTGGGCAACGTGTTGTCCATCCCGGCGATGCTGCAGCGGGTGCGGCCGCCGGAGCTGCGCTACTACCTGGGTAGCGCCCACTATCGCTCGATGCTCGAATTCTCCGATACCGCCCTGCAGGATGCGGTGAAAGCCTATGTGGGAGTTGAGGACTTCCTGCATCGCGTGCGCGTCCGGGTCGGGGGCGTGGTCCCCGGCGAGTGGACGCCGCGATTCGCCGACGCACTCGACGACGACCTCGCGGTGCCGATCGCGTTGGCCGAGATCCACCAATCCCGCGCCGAGGGCAATCGGGCGCTCGACGCGGGCGATCACGAAGGTGCCCTGCGGCAGGCCGGCTCGATCCGCGCGATGATGGGCATCCTGGGCTGCGACCCGCTGGACGAACGCTGGGAGACGCGCGACGAGACGTCGGCCGCCCTCGCGGCCGTCGACGTGCTGGTTCAGTCCGAGCTGGAAAGCCGCAAGCGAGCCCGCGAGGAGCGCAATTGGGCTCTCGCAGACCAGATCCGGGACCGGCTCAAAATCGCCGGCATCGAGGTCACCGACACCGCCGACGGGCCGCAGTGGGAGCTGCAAGCCGGCCTAGAAAAGTGATGGACGAGTAGATGGCCGGCAACTCCCGGCGCCAAGGGGCGATACGTAAGTCCGGCAGCAAGAAGGCCCCGACCGTAGGTTCGGGCGGCCAGCGGCGTCGTGGCTTGGAGGGTCGTGGCCCCACGCCGCCCGCGCGTCTGCGCCCCAACCATCCCGCTGCCAAGCGCGCCGCCCAGCCACAACAACGCCGGCCGGCCAAACGCACCGACGAAACCGAAACCGTGCTGGGCCGCAATCCGGTGGTGGAATGCCTGCGCGCCGGGGTGCCCGCGACGGCCCTGTACATCGCGCTCGGCACCGAAGCCGACGAGCGGGTGACCGAATCCGTTGCCCGGGCAGCCGATTTGGGCATCGCGATCTTGGAAGTGCCCCGCACCGACCTGGACAAGATGACCGCGAATCATCTGCACCAGGGCATCGCGCTGCAGGTGCCGCCGTACAACTACGCCCACCCCGACGACCTGCTCACCACCGCACTGCAGTCGCCGCCGGCGCTGCTGGTCGCGCTGGACAACATCTCCGACCCCCGCAACCTCGGGGCAATCGTCCGCTCGGTCGCGGCCTTCGGCGGACACGGAGTGGTTATCCCGCAACGCCGTTCGGCTTCGGTGACGGCGGTGGCCTGGCGCACCAGCGCCGGCGCCGCGGCCCGCCTGCCGGTGGCGCGCGCCACCAATCTCAACAGAACACTGAAGAATTGGGCCGACCGTGGAGTGCGGGTGGTCGGATTGGACGCCGGCGGTGACACCGTGGTGGACGACCTGGACGGCGCCGACCCGATAGTGGTGGTCGTCGGGTCCGAAGGCAAAGGCCTCTCCCGGTTGGTGCGGCAGAACTGCGACCAGGTGGTGTCGATACCGATGGCCGGTCATGCCGAATCGTTGAATGCTTCGGTGGCCGCCGGGGTGGTGCTCGCCGAAATCGCGCGTCAGCGCAGGAGTTAACCGGGTTGCCGGGCCGGATCGCGTGTCTGGGCGCGGTGCTGGCCGCGGTCGCACTGCTGGTGCCGCTGCCGGTGTCCGGGGCGCAAGCACCCGACTTCGATCTCCAGGCACATCGCGGCGGTCGTGGTGAGACCACCGAGGAATCGCTGCGTGCCTTCGCCAAATCACTCGAACTAGGCGTCAGCACACTCGAACTCGACATCGTCATCACCAAAGACGGGCAGCCCCTGGTGTGGCACGATCCGACGATCGACGCCGAAAAATGCGTCGACACCGGGCCCGCGATTGCCGGCGATCCGCAATACCCGTACGTCGGAAAGCTGGTGCACGAACTCACTCTGGCGCAGCTACGAACATTGGACTGCGGTCGCCTGCTCACCGAGTTTCCCCGAGCTGAAGTGGTGCGGGGCAACAAGATAGCGACCTTGCCGGAAGTCTTCGCGCTCGCCGACTCCTACCGGGCTCCGAACGGAACAGGGGTGCGTTACAACATCGAAACCAAGGTGGAGGCCGACCGGCCGAGCCGATCGGCCGAGCCCCAGAAATTCGTCGACATAATCCTGGGAGCAGTCAGGTCGGCGGGCAAGGTCTCTTCCGTCGACATTCAGAGCTTCGACTGGCGAACCCTGCCGATGGTGCACCGGGCCGAACCGTCGATTCCGTTGGTGGCCTTGTACAACGAGGAGACCTGGGCGCCGGATTCGCCGTGGCTGGCCGGCATCGACGCCACAGCCGTCGGAGATGCGATGATCGGGGCGCTGATGGTGGGGGCCAGCATCGTCTCGCCCAGATACCAGTTGGTCACCGGCAAGCCGTATGTCGATCACGCGCATGCGTTGGGGCTCAAGGTCATTCCATGGACCGTCAACGACGCCGCGGCGATGCGTGAGCAAATCGGCTTTGGTGTCGACGGCCTCATCACCGACTACCCGACGCTGCTGCGCGCCGTGATGGCCGACCTCGGTATGCCGTTACCGCCGGCCTGTCGTCGCGGTTAGCGGGCTACGTTGCCGGCCAGGCCGAGAACCACGTCGGCCTGCTGGCCGACGTGTCGCTGTCGGCGGCGGTTGGCCAAGGCAGCACGCCACAGCATGCCCGGGCGCAGTAGCGCAGTGGCGGGGTCGACGAGCGCGGTCACTCTGAAGAATTGATCGACGGCGTCGGCGTCGTATTCGGCGGCGGTCAGCACCCGATCGACGTATGTGTTGAGCAGCCGGGTGAGCAACGATGGTGTGCCCTCGATTTCGGGTAGGCAGAGGTCGGGGCTGGCCGACAGTTCCCACGCCTGGCGGATCGGCACCGCCGCGGCCCGGAAGAATCGATGCGCCAAATCCCTTGTGCCGCTGAGTAAGCAGTCACGCAGTGTCAGCGCCTCGAGGGCGGCTACCGTCATGCCCTGGCCGTAGATCGGGTTGAAGCTGCAGATCGCGTCGCCGATGACCAGCAGGCCCTGGGGGAATCGCCGCATCTTGTCGTAGCGGCGCCACCGGCTGGACGGCGTACGGTGCCGCGTGGGTTCTCCGATGGGGTCGGCGGCCTGAATCGCGGCCAGCAGGTGGGGCGGTGCGAAGTCCTCGACGAACTCGCACATCGATATCAGGTCGGGGTGCGGACCGTGACCCGCGAGGCCGGAAACGGTGAACATCCAGGTGTCGTTCTCCGAGTGCAGAATGCCCAGCGAGCGCGGCCGGCCCGGCACGGGGCCGACGACGAAGCCGAGTTCGTGCAGTGCATCGGGTGCCATGCTCAACAACTGGCTCACATACGTCAGCTCGACCGTGACCTCGTCCTCGCGCGGTCGGTCATAGCCCATGCTGTCCAGCCACGCCGGGGTGCGGGCGCCCCGTCCGGTCGCGTCGACCACCAAATCGGCCCGCAGCGTGAGGTCTTCGCGGGTGCGACGGTCGACCACCCGTGCCCCGTTGACGCGATGGTGGTCCGCTGTCGCGGTCAATTCCACGATGTCGTGCTCGTCGAGCAGCGTGACGTTAGGGATGGCGCGCAGCCGCGCGCGGACGTGATCCTCGAGGAACGGCCGGGTGGCGAGATAGGCGGTGAACGAGGTGGCGCTGCCGTTGCGCATCATCAGGTGCCCGCCCACGTGGTAGTACAGCTGCGACAGATCCCGGCCGTCGACATAATGCGCGCCGTCGACGACCAGCTCGTCGAGGATGCCGGGGAAGAATTGCTCAAGGACCTGCGCGCCGCGAGGCAGCAGGCCGTGCAGGTGCTTGCCCTGCGGCACACCCCGGCGGGGTACGCCGATGTCGGGCAGCGGGTCGCGCTCCACCACCGTCACCACGTCGTAGAACTCGCTGAGCGACCGCGCGGCCAGCAGACCGGCCATGCTCGCTCCCAGTACCACCGCGTGAATACCGATCTTCGCCATAGCCCACCGCCTGTGCTGAGCGTTTATCTGACGAAAGCCATGCTGGTGGCCGCTGACCGGCGGCGGGAGCGTAGTCGACTACGCGACTGATACGTGTCCACTACACATCGGCTCACCGAAACGTCGGCAAAGCCGCCCATTCGATGCTCCTGCACCGTTATAGTCGCCGAGTGATCGGCGCTGAGCCGCTGACCGGGCGCGACAGTGAATTGGGGATCATTCGCCGCGCCCTCAGCGCAGCAGGCAATCACTCGGGCGTGGTAGTCGCCGGAGCCGCTGGCGTGGGCAAGACTTGGCTGGCCCACGAGGCGCTGCGGCGGGCCGCGGCGGCGGGGGAGCGGACGAAGTGGATCGTCGGTACCGACTCGGCGCATGCGCTGCCGCTGGGAGCGTTTATCGGCTCGCTGGGTGAAGCGATGTCGAACCCGTTGACCGATGTACAACGGGTCATCAATTCGTTTGTCGCGCAACAGCGTCGAGGCAGGGTCGTAGTCGGGGTCGATGACGCGCACCTGCTGGACGGATTGTCTGCCCTCGTCGTTCATCAGCTAGCGCAATCGGGCGGGGTCCGACTGGTGGTCACAATCCGCACCGGCAGCGACGAACCCGACGCGGTGACGGCGTTGTGGAAGGACGGGCTGCTGGAACGGCTTGATCTTGAACCGCTTTCGGCGGCGGCCACCCGCGAGGTCATCGAGAGCAGGCTGGACGGTCCCGTCGATGCGCGCAGCGCGGCCCGCTTCCAAAAGCTGACCGGCGGCAACGCCCTGTTCCTGCGGCAGCTGGTGGCCGACCAGGTGGCCGCCGGGCGGATGCGCAAAACCGCCGGGGTATGGATGTGGGACGGTGATGTGGCGGTCTCGGCGAGCCTGTCCGACACGCTGCGCCGCCAGATGGGCCGCCTGAGCCCGGGTATGGCGATGGTGGTCGACACGTTGTCGCAATGCGAGCCGCTGGCCATCGGCGTGCTCTGCGACTTGGTGGACCGCAGCGACGTGGCTGCCGCCGAGCGGATGGGCCTGGTGAGCATCGAACGCACCGCGGCCGGATTGACGGCCCGGCTCGCCCACCCGCTGTTCGGCGAGCTGCGCCGCGCGAGCGCCGGCGAGCTGTATCTCTCGGAAATCCGGGGTCGGCTCGCGACGCGGTTGGCTGACGACGGTGACGCCGACATGCAGGCCACCGTGCGCCGCGCGCTGCTGCGGCTCGAGTCGGACCTCGATCCCGACCCCGGGCTATACCTGGAATCGGCGCGGCACGCCATGACGTTGCTTGATCTCGATCTGGCCGACCGGTTCGCCACCGCCGCCACGGCGGCCGGCGCGCCCGGTGCGGCCGAGGTGCGGGCGATGAACCTGGTGCTGCTTGGGCGCGGCGAGGCCGCCGAGGCGGCGTTGCGCGAGATGGCCTGCGACGACCAGCCCGGCTGCCACCACTGGGCGACCGTGCGGGCGGCCAACCTGATCTGGTGGCTCGCCAGACCGCACGACGCGGCCCCGATTCTGGCCGGCCTGGCCGCGAACCCCGAGACGCCGGCGCAGCGGGCGGAGCGGTTGGCAGTGCAGGCGTGCCTGGACGCGGTGTCGGCGCGCTGCGAGATCGCGGTCGTAAACGCCCGGGCCGCATTGGATTTCCCGGAGCTACCGGGGTTTCACGCGATGATGGCATCCCTGGCGTTGATCATGGCGATGGGCGCGCTCGGTCGGGTCGACGATCTCTCGGGTATCGCGGAGCAGGCCCTGCGGCGCGCGACGACGTCGTTTCAGGCGTCCCATATGCGATATTGGTTCGGCGCCGTCTATGGCCGCGCCTGCCGGCTGGTCGGACGGATCGATGAATTCGTCAGCATGGCAAAGAAACTGGCCGACTCGGCCCGCGAGATCCCCGGCCTGGCCTACGCGAACCTCTCCTTCCTGTTGGGCAACGCCGCGCTGGCCCGCGGTGCCGTCGCGGAGTCGGCCCGGTTGGTGCACGAAGCGGTTGCCGGAGTGCAAATACACTCCGTCACAACGGGATTACGGCCAGCGACTTATTTCGCGCTGGCCGAAGCCCACGCCAAGCTCGGACAAGCAGGCGAGGCCAATGAAGCGGTCGCAGCCGCGCGGTCGTGCGTGCCGCCGGACTTTCTGTTCATGCACACCGCGTTGGCGCTGGCCGACGGCTGGGCGATGGCGGCAAGCGGCCACCTGACCGAGGCCGTGGCAAGCGCACAGGAGGCGGCACGCCTGGCCCGCGATCGCGGCCAGCCCACCCATGAACTCGCCTGCATTCAGGCCGCGGCTCAATGGGGCGACGCCTCGCAGGCCGCGCGGGCACGCGAGCTGGCCGATGAGTTGGCGCTGCCGCTGGCCGCCGCCATCGGTGCACACGCGGTGGCCCTGCACGCTGGGGACGGTGAGGGCCTGCTCGCGGCCTCGGCGGCCTACCGTGAGATCGGTGACCGGGCCACTGCCGCCGACGCGGCAGCGCAGGCGTCCGTGGCGTTCGACGAAGGCCAGCACCATCGGCGCGGAATGTACGCCGCGGCGCTGGCCAGGGAGTTAGCCGATGAATGCGGTGGGCTGCAGACGCCGGCGCTGCGGACGCCGACGGGTATCAAACTCTCGGGCCGCCAGCGTGACGTCGTCGAGCTCGTGGTGGCCGGTCTGTCCAACCGGGACATCGCCGAGCAGCTGGTGATGTCCGTGCGCACCGTCGAGGGCCACGTGTACCGGGCTTGCCAGCGAGTGGGGGCCCAGTCGCGCGAGGAACTGGCGTCGATCATTCGATCGGGACCCTGCGGACGAGGCTGACACAGCGCTGCCCGCAGCGCTGAAATCGCTTCACTCGACGACGATTTCCCGCTGGCCATGCCGTTCACGGTCGTGGCCTCAAAGCCCATTGGCGCCCACATCTAGCCTGGGGGCGACGACGCCGACGTACGTCTAGAGGCCCAGCAGCCGCGCCGACCCCCACAGCGCTAGCACCGACACCACCAGAGCCGGGGGTACCGTGCACAGGCCCAGCCGGGTGTATTCGCCGACACCGGCTTCGACGTCGTGCTGGCGAAGCACGCGCCGCCACAGCAGGTTTGACAGCGAACCGACGTAGGTCAGGTTCGGCCCGATGTTGACCCCGATCAGCACCGCCAGGACCGCGACCGGGCCGCCGGGGGCGACCAGCGGCAGCAGCACCAGCGTGGCCGGCAGATTGTTGACGACGTTGGCCAGCACGGCGGCCACCGCGGCGATGCCAAGCAACGCCGGCAGCCCCGACCCGTGCGGCAGCACGGCGGACATCACGCGGTCCATCCCGTTCAGCGTGACCGCCTGCACCACGACGCCCAGCGCCAGCACGAACACCAGAAACGAAACCTGGGCCGAGCGAAGGATTTCCATCACGGTGGTGTGCCGGTGGCGCAGGCTGCGCACCGCGAGCACCGAGGCGCCGGCCAGTGCCACCCACGCGGGGGGCACGCCCAGCGGCTCGGAGAAGGCGAACCCGGCCAGGGTCAGCGCCACCACCACCAACACGAACACCGGCGGCCGTGGTGCCGGCCCGAGTTGGTCCGGGTCGGGCGCGACACGCAGGTCGCGGGCGAAGAAGCCGCGGAAGACCAGGTACAGCGTGGCGATGGTGGCCAGCCACGGCAGCGCCATCGCAAGGGTGAACTTGGTGAAGGAGACGTTCGCGACGTGAAACGCCAGCAGGTTGGTCAGGTTGGACACCGGCAGCAGCAGCGAGGCGCCGTTGGCGAGGTGGGCGGTGGCATAGGCGTAGGGGCGCAAGGGAGTTCGCAACCGGCGCACGGCGGCCAGCACCACCGGGGTCAGCAATACCACGGTGGCGTCCAGGCTCAGGACGGCGGTGATGGTGGCGGCGATGACGAACACCTGCCGCAGCAGTCCGTGCGAGCCGCGCGGCGTTCGGGCGATCGCGGCGCCCGCGGCCTCGAACAGGCCTTCGTCGTCACACAGCTTGGCCAGCACCAGCACCGCGCCCAGGAACGCGACCACCCCTGACAAGTCGGCGACCTGGCGGGCCGCCTGGTGGACCGAAATCGCGCCGATCGCAACCGCGATGAGCGCAGCGGGAACCGCGGCCAGTGCCTCGGACCATCCTCGCGGGCGCGCGACGGCGAACCCCAGTACCACGGCAAGCAGCAGCAACGCAACGGTTAAAGCCAAGGCCTATACCATCCAAGGGTTTTCGCGTCGCCACACCGTCGGCATGTGCAATGCGACACCGTCGCGGGTGGCCAGCTCATCGAGCACCTGGATGGAGACGTCCAGGTCGTCACCCGCATATGGCAAGGCCCGCAACGGCTTCGACAGCGGACGGAAGAAGTCGTCCCAGTGGATCAGGATCACCCGGCGCGCGCCCACCGCCTGCACCGTCTCGGCCCAGTAGTCGAGCAGGTAGGACCGCGGCTGCAGACCCAGCTGGCCGACCGATAGGTAGACGGCCTCGGCGCGCTGTCCGGCCAGCGCGCCTTTGACGAAGCCGGCGCTGCCCTGAATCAGCAGTCGCTTGTCCGACGGCAGATGGTGGATCAGCGTCGACCACGACTCGCCGCAGCGGTAGGCCGACGCCTTCACCGGCGGCACCAGGGGCGCGTCGATCACGCCGGGGAACCGGTCGGGCGGGCAATGGTGTGACTCGATGAGCGTGATGTCGAAGGCGCCCAACCGGATTGGTTCGCCCGGCACCGCGACGATCATGCGGTTCTCCGGCAGGCCGTAGCCGCGCCCGACATTGGCCGCGGACTCACCACCGACCAGCTGTGCTCCGGTCCGGTCGGCGACCAGTGCGGAATCCATCACGTGGTCGATGTGGGTGTGCACGGGTATGACAGCCGCCAGCCGCGACACCTTCGCGCGGGCCAGGCAGCCGTCCACCCGCACCGGCGACGGCGACAGCCTGCCGGCCGCGACCTGCGCCAGGCTCGGGCGCGAGAAATAGCCGTCGGTCATCAGTGCCGACGAGCCGTCGTCAATCAGCAGCGTTGCCACACCCATCCAGGTCGCCGAGAGGCCATTGGCGTCGGCAGCGGGCGCGTCGAATCGATCCAAATAGCGCGCGATGTCGGGGCGACCGAGCTTGAGCCGCATCAGCAGAACGGCCTGATGTCGATGCCCGCGGCCTGGAGCTGGTCGCGCACCACGGTGGCGATCTGCACCGCGCCGGGTGAATCACCGTGCACGCAAACCGATTCCATGCTCACCGAAACCTGGGAGCCGTCCACGGCGGTGACCTGCCCGGAGGACACCATCGCCACCACGCGCTGCGCGATCGCCGCCGGGTCGTCCAGCACCGCGCCGGCCTCTCGGCGCGAAACCAGTTGGCCGTCCGGCCGGTAGGCCCGATCGGCGAAAGCCTCCGCGACGGTGTGCAATCCGACGCGGGCGGCCTCTTCGAAGAACGCCGAGCCGGCCATGCCCAGCACCGGCAGCGTGGCGTCGGCCAGACATATCGCCGATGCGACGGCGGCGGCCTGCTCGTGGTTGGTCACGATGGTGTTGTACAGCGCGCCATGGGGTTTGACGTAGGAAACCGTCGAGCCCGCCGCGCGGGTGATCGCCTGCAAAGCGCCGATCTGATACACCACGTCGGCGACGAGATCCTCGACGGCGACATCGATGAACCGCCGGCCGAACCCGGCCAGGTCGCGGTAACTGACTTGAGCTCCGATGCGTACGCCACGCTCGGCGGCCGATCTGCACACCCGCAACAGGCTGGCGGGATCGCCGGCGTGGAAACCGCACGCGACGTTGGCGCTCGTGACGATTCCGAGCATGGCGTCGTCATCGCCCAGGCTCCAGACGCCAAAGCCCTCACCCAAGTCGGCGTTCAGGTCGATAGCGGCCACCTGCCTAGCTTATTGCGGGATCCTGGCTGCCTAGCCACCTTCGCCGCGGACTGGACGCGCGCGAGCCTAAGTGCCGGCCTCGCGCCGTCGTCCCAGCAGCCAGCAAGATAGATAAATCAGAAACGAGATCGTTGCAACGAACACCGACACCGGGACGCCGGGCGCCAGCGACAGCACGAGGCCTCCCACCGCGGCGACCTCGGCGAAGACCACCGACGCCAGGATCGCCACCGCCGGCGAGGCGACCACCCGGGCGGCCGCGGCCGCGGGCGTGATCAGCAACGACATCACCAGCAGCGCGCCGACGATCTGCACGGCCTGAGCGGCCACCACGCCGACCAGCGCGGCGAACACGATGCCCAGCGCCCGCACCGGCACCCCGCGGGCCGCCGCGACGTCGGGATCGACCGTGGCGAACAACAGCGGCCGGTAGCAGGCCGTCAGGACCCCGATGACCAGCAGGCACACCAGCGCGAGCGTCGCCAGTCCGGTGTAGCCCACCCCGACGATCTGACCGGTGAGCAACGCGAAGCTCGTCGTCGTGCGTCCGGGATAGAGGTAGATGAACAGGACCGCCAGGCCCAGCCCAAACGCCAGCACCACCCCGGTCACCGAATCGCGTTCCCGGGCCCGCTGCCCGAGAACACCGAACAGCGCGGCCGCCACGGCACTGCCGATCAGCGCGCCCAGGCCCACCTGGAACCCGACCAGCAATGCGAAAGCGGCTCCGGTCAGCGACAACTCGCTGGATCCGTGCACGGCGAACGACATCTGCCGCATCACGATGAACGGGCCGATCAGCCCGGCGACCAGGCCCAGCAGCGCGGCGGCCAGCAGCGCCTGCTGGACGAAGTCGTGGCTGAGCAGTGCAGCCGTGATGTCAAACGAGAACAGATGATCCAGCACACCGGAGAGCTGGTTGTTCATAACGCGTGCCCGCTGTCGTCTCCGATCACCACGTAGCGGCCGTTGACCTTCACCACCTGGATGTCCGCCCGGTACAACGTCGACAGCGTTTCGGTGTTCATCACCTGCTCGACGGTGCCGATCCGGAAGCGGCCGTCGACCAGGTACAGCACCCGGTCGACGTACGGCACGATCGTGTTGATCTCGTGGGTCACCACCATGACCGTGGTGTCGGACTCCCGGCGGCGGCGGTCGATCAGCGCCGCGACCAGCTTGGCGTTGGCCGGGTCCAGAGCCAACAGCGGCTCGTCACACAGCAGCACCATCGGATCGCTGGCCAAGGCCTGGGCGATGCGCACGCGCTGCAACTCCCCGCCCGACATCAGCCCGACCCGGACGTCGGCCAGCGACTCGCCGTTCACCTGGGCCAGCGCTTGCCGCACGGCCAGCTTCCGCCGGCTGCGCTCGGTCGAACGCAGCGGCATGACACCCCAGCGGTTCCCGTCGATGCCCAGCCGCACCAGGTCGCGCCCGACCAGCATCACCTCCCGGTCGATCGGGCGGTGTTGGGGCACATAGCCGATGGCTCCGCTGCCCGAGGTGACCTCTTTGCCGTCGACGTACGCGACGCCGGCGCTCAGCAGGAGTTGTCCGAGCAACACCTTGAGCAGCGAGGTCTTGCCGGTGCCGTTGGGGCCGAGCACCGCGATGAACTCCCCCGGCGACACCGACAGGTCGAGGCCGTCCCACAGCACGCGGTCGCCGAATGCCAGCCGAGCCCCGGTCAGCGAGACGGCGGGTGGCCGTTGGCCGGCCGTCTCGAGCGCTTGGTCAATTACCGGCACTGGCCTCACCCGATCGCAGCGCGGCCTGCAATTGGTCGACGGTTTTGCGCTGCCAGGTCAGGTAGTCGGCGCCGTCGGGCAGCGTCTCGGTCACCAGCGTGACGGGAACGCCCGCTCGACGCGCCGCATCCTGCAGGCCGTTGATCGCGGGCGTGGCGGTCTGGGGGTTGACCAGCACTGCCGCGACTTGGTGGCGGTTGACCAGGTCGAGGACGAACGCCATGTCGGCCGGCGACGGATCGGTCCCGTTCTCGTTGGCGGACATGAAACTTTCGGGGGTGCGATCCACCAGGCCGGTGGCCTTCAGCAGGTAGTACGCCACCGGTTCGGTCGCGACGACGGAGGCGTTGGGGAACGTGTTGGCGAGGGTGCGTTCCGACGCGGCAATGTTGTCGACGTCGCGGCCGAACCCGGCGGCGTTGGCCCGATAGTCGGCGGCATTGTCCGGGTCGATGGCTGCGAGGCGGTCGGCGATGGTGTTGGCAACGGTCTTGGCCACGCCAAGGTCGTAGAAAACGTGCTCGTTGGGCGGATTTCCGTGGTCCGCCTTCGGCGCGAACGCGTAGGCATCCACCGACTTGATGTCCGGATGGCCGCTGAGCACCTGCGTCGCCCAGGGGTCGTAGCCACCGCCGTTGTAGACCATCAATCCGGCGTCCAGGATGGCGGCGGCGTCAGAGGCGCTGGCCTGATAGGTGTGGGGATCGATAGTGGCGCCGGACAGGATCGACTTCACGTTGACGTGGCGTCCGGCGACCGCATGGGCGACGCTGCCCCACACATCGGTGGAGGCCACCACGGTGGCCCCCTTCGAGTGCGGGGAACCGGCGCCGCCGCAGCCGGTGATCGCCGTCGCTCCGATCACGCAGGCGGCCAACGCCGTCAGGATGCGCGTGCGCCCGTTAACTTGTCCCATTTCGTCCCATCAGCGCTGCCCGGGGGCGTGAAATTCCGGTGGCGGTCCGGTCTGCCGAGTCATAATACTAATGAAAACCGTTTCCATTAGAAAATAGCAGATCGCGGCGGCTTAGGCGCGGGCGAGGACGCGCTGTAGCGTCGGCGATCGTGAGTCCCACACCGCGCCGGCGTGCGACTCTGGCGTCGTTGGCGGCCGAACTCAAAGTCTCCCGCACTACCATCTCGAACGCCTTCAACCGGCCGGATCAGCTCTCACCCGACCTCCGCGAGCGGGTGCTCGCCACGGCGAAGCGGCTGGGCTACGCCGGACCCGACCCGGTGGCCCGGTCGTTGCGCACCCGCAAGGCCGGGGCGGTCGGATTGTTGATGGCCGAGCCGCTGACGTATTTCTTCAGCGACCCGGCGGCGCGTGATTTCGTCACGGGAGTGGCGCAGTCGTGCGAAGAGCAGGGGCAGGGCCTACTGCTGGTGGCAGTCGGGCCCAGCCGCAGCCGCCAGGACGGCGAGGCCGCGGTGCTGGCCGCCGGGGTGGACGGCTTCGTGGTGTATTCGGTCCGCGACGACGACCCCTACCTGCAGGTGGTGCTGCAGCGGCGGGTGCCGGTGGTGGTGGTCGACCAGCCCAAGGACCTGGCCGGGGTGTCGCGAGTGGGCATCGACGACAGGGCGGCGATGCGCGAGCTCGCCGACTACGTGCTGGGCTTGGGGCATCGCGAGATCGGGCTGCTGACAATGCGATTGGGCCAGGAGTGCCGCCAAGACGTGGCCGACGCGGATCGGCTGCGCTCGTTGACTTTCGACGTTCAGCGCGAACGCATCACCGGCGTGTGGGACGCCATGCAGGCCGCCGGCGTGGACCCGGATTCGCTGACCGTGGTCGAGAGTTACGAACACCTGCCGGAATCGGGTGGCGAGGCGGCCAGGGTGGCGCTGGAGGCCAATCCGCGGATCACCGCATTGATGTGCACCGCAGACATCTTGGCGCTGTCGGCGATGGATTACCTTCGCGCACATGGCATTTACGTGCCCGGGCAGATCAGCGTCACCGGATTCGACGGTGTGCCCGAGGCGATCAGCCGCGGCCTGACGACGGTGTCGCAGCCGAGCCTGCGTAAGGGTCATCGGGCCGGGGAACTGCTACTCAGCCCACCGCGGTCCGGCCTGCCGGTCGTCGAGCTGCTGGAGACCGAGCTGATCCGCGGCCGGACCTCCGGTCCGCCGGTTTAGCCGGACGACTCCGAGTCGCCGATCAGCAGCCGCACTGCCAGGTCGAGCCGCTTGCTGACATCGGTTGCCGAGGCGCGCCGGGTAAGCCAGGCCAGCAGGTTCGACAACCACACGTCGGAGATCACCCGGGCGATGTGGTACTGATCCTCGGTCGGTTCGCCGTCACTCATCGCGCGGGCGAACATGCTGTCGATCAGCTTTTCCACCTGATCGACCTCGCTCGCCGCCGACGCGTCGGCGAAGACGTAGGCACGTGTCATGGCCTCGGTGAGCAGCGGGTTGCGCTGCATCGCGCGGTTGAGCTTGCCGACCATGAAATTCAGCCGTTGAAACGGCGTGCCGCCCGCCATCGCGGAGCGGTCGGTTTTCGCGTCGATGCGACCGAACTCACGGCCCAGGGCCGACACCAGCAGGTGCACTTTCGAGGGGAAGTAGCGGTACAGCGTCCCGACCGCCACGTCCGCGCGATCCGCCACCGCGCGCATCTGAACTGCCTCGTAGCCGCCCTTGGACGCAATGGCCATGGTGGCGTCCAAGATGCGTTTGCGACGCTCGCGTTGTGCCTCCGAGCCCAGCTCGGATTCGGCAAGTACTGCCACGTTCATGACCTCGCGTGGCTGCGAGTCAGGGACGTGGCCAGAGTTAGCGTTCGCTGACGACATCTGACGGGTTGCTCCTCTTTCGGGTGGTTCGTTCGCAAACGATAACCAAGTCGTGTGTGAATTTCCCACCTCCGTCCCGCCGGGGCAGCGAGCTGTCCTGCTGTAATGGCGTTCGCCTTGACGGTCGATCGCTGGCACTATTAGAACACGTTCTAGTGGAGAAGAACGAGAACGCACGCGACGCATGAAGGGGTTCGCGCAAGCGCGTGATGCGTCTGGCCAATTGAGTGCCGCAGTCTCTTCCGGCGCTGCCCTCCCCACGGCGCCGTCGAGGCTCCTCACGGCAGGGTGGTGATGGTGCCGGAGGTCAGTAGGTCGGCGTAGTAGCTGCCACCCGGGTAGAAATCGGGCGTGATTGTTCCCGCGAACATGTCGGTGATCCAGCCTCGCGTCAGACCCCATACCGCCGCCACATTCGCGGGCTTCGGACGACCGCACACCAGGTTTTCGTAACCCGGCGACGACATGCCGAGCGCGTCACCGTGGGCGCCGGTGGTCAGCTTCACTCCGAGAAATGCTCGATCCGGCAGATACCGTTCGAGTGCCCTGGTGCCGCTTCGGAAAGCGTTGCAGAGCAGGTGCGGTGACGCCGTGGCGTAGATCGGCAGGGTGGTGCTGGCCAGCCCGGCCAACGCTTTGTCGGTATTAGAGCCGATAAATGACTTCACGCCGTCTTCGCTGATGATGCCACGCAGCTGACTGAAGGCGGCCGGGTAGGCGCTATGCAGGCGCTCGGCGACGTATTCGACGGCCTCCGCCCCGGCCGAATGCCCCACGAACACCAACTTCTCGGGCAACGGCGTGACGGGTCGGCCCAGATCCGACGTCGCCGCCGCGAGCGACGATGCCAAGGCGCCATTCGGATCATCTTTGTGGGCAAACACATCGGCGATGTTGTCGAGGAAGCCGGTGTTGTCGATCAGGTGCTCCACGGTGCAACCGAAGGGGTTGACGGTGGGTAGCGTGGTGGCCATCACGAGGTATCCGCTGTTGGCAACCTCGGTGGCAAAGGCAGACCACACGTTCTTGCCCTCGACGAAGCCGTGCTGCAACCACACCAATCCGAGCGGCGCCGTGCTCGGGACATACCATGTCGTCGGTACCTGGCGGGTCGAGGTCGCGCACGCAACGTCAGTGGTGCTGTCGGCCGCGATGGAATCGCCCCGGGCTGGGCGCGGGGCAGCCACAGTTGCGGCGATCGCAGCCGCGCTGAGCACGGCCACGAAATTGCCGCCGGCGCGTCGCGCTAGCGAACCCAAGGTCATTAAGAAATTGAAACACTTACCCCATCGAGTCGGGCGTGATCAGGCGCGAATGCAGCATCCGTCGCGGTAGATGATCGGCCGAGCAATGCTAGAGCGAGCGGAGAAGAGGTCGCGCCGAGGCATTCTTCGTGATGGGGCGGACGGACCGACTGTCGGCGCGATGGCATTCGACTTGACGGTCGATCGCTGGCACTATTAGAACACGTTCTAGTGGGAGTTAGTGCTCCCTGTCGTCACGTTTCATTCGGAACCCGGAGGGCTCTACGTGGTAGCGACCGTTACCGGCGAACAGCTAGCGGCACGTGAGTTGGTGCGGGATTGGGCCCGCAACGCCACCTCCGGTCCCGGCGGAACCGCGGCGATACGCGAGGTCGAGCAGGGCAACCCGGACGCCTGGCGTGCGGTGTTCGCCCGGCTGGCCGACCTCGGCCTGTTCGGGGTGGCCATCTCAGAGGACGCCGGCGGGGCCGGCGGCAGCATCGAAGATCTGTGCGCGATGGTCGAGGAGGCGGCGAAGGCGCTGGTGCCCGGGCCGATCGCCACCACCGCGCTGGCCACACTGGTGGTCACCGATCCCGGCGTGTTGGCCGCGCTCGCGTCGGGGGAGCGGTTCGCGGGTGTGGCGCTCGAGGGTGACGTCCAGTTCGACGGCGCGCAGGCGTCGGGCACCGTCGACTTCGTGCTGGGCGGCGCCGACGGAGGGCTGCTGCTGTTGCCCGCTGGCGAGAGGTGGGTCCTCGTCGACACCGGCAGCGACGGCGTGCGGCTGGAGCCATTGCGGGCCGCCGATTTTTCCCGGCCGCTGGCACGCGTGGTGCTGACGTCGGCACCGGCGACCCCGATCGACGAATCGCGGCAGCGGGTGCAGGAACTGGCCGCTACCGTGCTGGCCGCCGAGGCCGCCGGCATCACTCGCTGGTCGCTCGAGACTGCCGTCGCTTACGCCAAGGTGCGCGAGCAGTTCGGCAAGCCGATCGGGAGCTTTCAGGCCATCAAGCACCTGTGCGCGGAGATGCTGTGCCGCGCCGAGCAGGCCGAGGTGGCCGCCTCGGACGCAGCACGCGCGGCCGGGGCCGCCGGCGCCTCCGACGAGAGGCAGTTCTCGATTGCCGCCGCGCTGGCCGCCGGCGTCGCGATCCCCGCGGTCAAGGCGAACGTCAGGGACTGCATTCAGGTGCTCGGCGGCATCGGCTGCACCTGGGAACACGACGCGCACCTGTACTTGCGCCGCGCGCACGCGATCGGCCGGTATCTCGGCGGGGCCGAGCGCTGGCTGCGCCGCATCACCGAGCTCACCCAGGACGGGGTGCGCCGACGGCTGAGCATCGACTTGACGGAGGTCGAGGATCAGCGCGCCGAGCTCGCCGCGACCGTCGCCGAGATCGCGGCGCTGCCCGCCGAGAAGCGGCAGGTGGCCCTGGCCGATGCGGGGCTGCAGGCGCCGCACTGGCCTAAGCCGTACGGTCGCGCCGCGTCGCCCGCCGAGCAGCTGCTGATCGACCAGGAGCTGGCCGCGGCCGGAGTCGAGCGACCCGATCTGGTGATCGGCTGGTGGGCGGCGCCGACGATCCTTGAGCACGGCACGCCGGAGCAGATCGAGCGCTTCGTGCCGGCCACCACGCGTGGCGAATTCCTTTGGTGTCAGCTGTTTTCCGAGCCGGGAGCGGGCTCGGACCTGGCGTCGCTGCGCACCAAAGCAGTGCGCACCGAAGATCCAGCCGGCGGCTGGTTGTTGACCGGGCAGAAGGTGTGGACGTCGGCCGCGCACAAAGCGGCCTGGGGCGTGTGCCTGGCGCGCACCGATCCCGACGCCCCGAAGCACAAGGGCATCACCTACTTCCTCATCGACATGAAATCGCCCGGCATCGACATCCGACCGCTGCGCGAGATCACCGGCGACTCGCTGTTCAACGAGGTGTTCCTGGACAACGTCTTCGTGCCCGACGAGATGGTCGTCGGCACGGTGAACGACGGCTGGCGGCTGGCCCGCACCACGCTGGCCAACGAGCGGGTCGCGATGGCCAGCGGGACGGCGCTGGGCAACCCGATGGAAGAGCTGCTCAAGCTGCTGGCGCAGCGGGACCTCGACGTCGCCGAGCAGGACCGGCTGGGGCGGCTGATCATCTTGGCCCAAACGGGCGCGCTGCTGGATCAGCGCATCGCCCAGCTGGCGGTGGGGGGCCAGGACCCCGGCGCGCAATCCAGCGTGCGCAAGCTGATCGGCGTGCGCTACCGGCAGGCGCTGGCCGAATTCACGATGGACGTCGCCGAGGGCGGCGGCCTGGTTGACCGCCGCGAGGAGAACGACCGAGCGGTGTTCGACTTCCTCAACACGCGCTGCCTGACGATCGCGGGCGGCACGGAGCAGATCCTGCTGACCGTTGCGGCGGAGCGGCTGCTGGGCCTGCCGCGTTAGGTGGCTTGTCGGGTCGCCGAGTGCCGCAATAGCATCAGGACTTCGGGTCTTGTCGCGCAGTAACACGTGCGTCTACTTGATGACGGAGGCTCCTAATGTCGCCGTTTGGCGAGAACCTCGATGTCGTCCCCGGTTTGGTCTTTCACGCCGCGACCGAGGGACGCGGGCAGCACGAGGAGTTGGCGGTCACCTACGCATCGACTCAATCGCAGGGGTGGGACGCCGAGGGTGGATGGGTCGGCAGTTCAGCCGTGGCCCTTTCGGGATTGCTCGATCGATGGCAGTCCGACGCGACGCAGCACCACGCGATGCTTAACCATCATCACGAGGGCCTCGATGCCGCGGCCTCCGGATTTGTCGACATGGAGCGGGACAACGCTCAGCAGCTGAGTCGCGTGTATGGCGCTGACCCTCGCTGATATCGAAATCTGGGATGTCGCAGCGATCGATCAGGTGTTTGCCGCGGCGATGTCTCGGGCCGAGGGCGCGCAGAACACCGGAAACACCGTTGGTGACTTGCTGTCCTTCATCCCGTGGGACGGTCGGGCCGCCGATGCGGCGCGGGATTCGGCCCATCTCATCAAAGTCACGCTGAACGACCACGGAGATCAGTGCCGGCGCGTCGCGGAGGCGGCGAAGAAAGCCTCGGCCGAGGTCGCCGACCTGAAATACCGACTGTCGAAGATCAAAGGCGATGCCGCGGAGGCGTTCCTGCGCATCGACGACCAGACCGGCGCGGTCAGCCCGAAGACCGCCGTATTGACCGCCAGCCAGCTTCAGCAGCAAAAGGCCGTCATGCAGGATCTCGTGGCTCGCATCAAGCAGCTGCTCGCCGATGCGGACAACGCCGACCGCGATCTGGCCACCGCCATCCAGACGGCTGACGGGGCTGCCACCACACCCGCCGATCCGGCCGGCGGCCAGCCGCCCCGGCCGCTGGCGAAGCCTCCACCGGATTCGGCGTCGCCCGCGGACCGCAAGAAGTGGTGGGACGGCCTGACCCCGCAGCAGCAGGTGGACTTGCTGAGCCAAGACCCTGCCGCAATCGACAAGGAAGGGATTCCCGCCGATATCCGGGATGCCGCCAACCGCATTCGCCTGCCGCATGAGCTTGCGGTAGCGAAAACAACCTTGGATACCGCCCGCGGCAACGAGTCCCGGTATTGGGAGTACGTGAATACTCATCATGGCGATGCACCGCCCGGGATGACCGGTGACCCCGTGGCAGCACTCGCCAACGCGGAGTCCCGGTACAACGATCTGATCGGCATCCAGAGTGCGATGTATCCGACGAACCCGGACGGAACGCCACGCAAGATCGATCCGAGCGATCGCCGCAGCCTTGTTACGCTGGATCCGGCTTCGAATCCGCGACATGTGTTCGGCGCCATCGGGATCGGGGACGTCGACCGCGCCGCACATGTCGGGGTGACGACCGGTGGTGTCGCCACCAATGCCGGCAGCCTGCCCGGCATGGTTGATGAGGCGACCAATCTGCGGCACACCACGGCCGAGATCCTCACCCATGCCGGAGACCCGAACCCGGGGTCGGTGGCCACGATCGCGTGGGTGGGTTACGAGCCGCCGGCCGATTTGTCCGACATGCGAGTCTTGGGCGATGGCTTGGCGCGCGACGCCGCGCCGCGCCTGAACGGCTTCTTCAATGGGCTGGCCGCGACGACGCAGAACCCGCATCAGGAAATCACGGCCTTCGGGCATTCCTACGGGTCCCTGGTCACCAGCCTCGCCCTGCAACAAGGCAGCCCGGTGAAAAACGTCGTCTTCTACGGTTCGCCGGGACTGGAATTGGGTCAGCCCGGCGATCTGCACCTCGCACCCGGGGGCCACGCGTACTACGAACAAGCGGACGCCGACCCGATCGTGTGGGTACAGCGCGGGCCGGCCATTTTGGATGCGGTACCCATCATCGGTCCGGAGCTTAATTTGCTCCTCGGCAGCGGAGACACCGGTGAGCGCTTCGGGGAGACGCCCAACCAAATGCCCGGGATCTCGCAGTTGTCTACATCGGCCGGCGTTGATCCAGTACTCGGAGAGCAACGCGCCGGCGCCAGCGGACATGCGGAATACCCGCGCGATGACGGGACCGCCAACCACAATTTGAGGATGTCCGGGTACAACTTGGCGGCGGTGTTATCCGGAATCCAGGGCGCGACGAAGACGGGGAATTAAGGTGAATCGGCGGTTCTATCCGGCGGTGTTGGCGACCGCCGCCGTGTTGTCTTCTTGTCACTACGATCCGTATCCGTCGCCTCGCGCGGGTCAGCCGTCCGCGACGGTGCTGGAATCTCAACTCAACGAACGTGATTCGCTCCAAGAGGCCGCCAACGACCTGATCGGCGTGGCAACCGCGATGCGCGATGCGGTTCAACGGGTCTACCCAGCAGCCCAGTGGTCGATCGCGCCGGCTTTGCCGGGCGGTCAGTCCGGCTGCGAGCCGCCGTTTACCTTTTTGTCCGGATCGATCTACCAGCTACCGGAGTGGTTGGCGACGGCTCCGGTATCAGCGGGTGATCGCGATGCGGTGATCGCCGCTGCCGCCGACGTACTGCGGGCTCACCACGCTGAGCACGTCGTCGTGACCAACGGCCAATCGGTGAGCGCGGAGTTGCCCGCCGAGCACGGCGGAATCCGGTTGATCATCAGCCCTCCGGCCGGCTCGAATCCCGCACTGATGAGTGTCAAAGGAGCGACCGGATGTCATCATGCGGCGCCCGGCCCAGGTCCGTGGGACATCCCGCCGGCACCCACGTCGCCACGGTAGCGAGTTAACTCGTCAGCCGGGATCTACTGGGCCGGCGGCCCAAGCCGGCTCGACGAACTAGAGGCCGGCGCCTATCGAAACGGTCCCATCCAGACGCGTGACGGCAACGAATCACCGGGCGGACACCGCGAGGCTTCGCCCGAAACGTTGAGAGGAACACGTGCCCGCACGCTCAACCGGAGACGACGCTGGCGCCGCCGTGCCCGCGTGCAGAGCACCTTCCGGGGTTTCAATGACCGCCGTCTTCGGATCGCTGGTCGACGCTTCGGATCCGGGGTCGTAGATCATGACCGCGGCTACCGCCATACATTTTTTTCTCGAACTGGCCGTCATCCTCGGAGTCTGCCGGCTCGTGGGACTTGTTTCGCAACGACTCGGACAGCCGCAAGTCGTCGGCGAGATGATCGCCGGTGTACTTCTAGGCCCGTCACTGCTGGGGCGGGTAGCGCCAGGGCTGCAACATCAGCTGTTTCCGCCGGGAGCAGCTAACACTGTGCTCTACACCGCAGCACAGATCGGCTTAGTCCTGTACATGTTTCTCGTCGGGCTCAACTTCGACGTCAACCTGCTCAGACATCGCGCCGGCACCGCGGTGGCAGTGTCGGCCGCGGGCATCGTCACGCCACTCGCCCTGGGGGCTCTCATCGCCGTTCCCCTTCTGGCGCAAGGATTTTATTTCGAAAAGGGTGTCTCGCTCGTCCTGGCAATGATGTTCTTGGGTGCGTCGATTGCTACCACCGCTTTCCCTATGCTCGCCCGAATAATCTTCGAACAACGGCTGTCAGGGACACCTTTAGGCACCCTCGCCCTGATATGCGGTGCAACCGATGACGCGTTTTCATGGTGCATCCTCGCGGTTGTTCTGGCCGTCCACCGTGGCAGCCCCATGATGGCCGTCTCCGCAATTGTCGGCGGAATCTTCTACACGCTGTTGCTGTTGACCCTCGGTCGCCGGGCATTGGCTCGATTGGGCACCAAATCGGAACGCGAGAATTCGGTGTCGGCATCGACGCTCAGCACGGTTCTGATTCTGCTCATGACCTGCGCGTGGTTCACCGACAGTATCGGCATATATGCGATATTCGGAGCCTTCGTGCTGGGGGTTGCTATGCCTTCAGGACGCTTCGCTCACCAACTCACCGCGTGCCTCGAGCCACTCGTCACCACCCTGTTGCTGCCACTGTTCTTTGTGTACTCGGGCCTCAACACCCAGGTCGGTCTTGTCAACAGTGGGAAGCTTTGGCTGGTGGCGGCGGGAATCCTCGTCGTTTCGGTCGCGGGAAAGGGAGTCGCGTGCGCATTGGCCGCGTGGCTGAGGAAAGTGCCAGTTCGTGAAGCCATCGCCATAGGGTCACTCATGAATGCGCGCGGCTTGATCGAGCTCATTCTTCTCAACATCGGACTCCACTCCGGAATCATCACGCCGACGCTGTTCAGCATTTTGGTCTTGGTTGCCATCGTCACCACTCTGATGGCGACACCGCTATTCGAATGGGTATACGGTCGCCGGCGCGTAGACGAATCGCTGCCCACGGATGCGACTGGTGAGGACGCGGCCACTGAAGAGGTTCAATTAGAGATTAGTTAAGTAAAGATAATAGATTTCATTTCCGCCCCGGCGCTGCTGCGCGGTGGCGGCTCAAGTGCGTACGTCGGAGAGCCGTTGTCGCGCAGTGCGTTTAGCCAGGAGCACGGCGTCCCGGCGGGCTGCGACCGGCTACGTCACAAGTGTTGCCAGAAATGTATTTCCGTGTAAGTTCTTAACTATTAAGTGAGTGAATCATCGGCTGGGGGAGTTGAGACTTATGGACGCGCGAGCGCAGCTCTCAAAGTTGAGCGTGGACGCACGTGAGGAGTTGGCGCGCCGGATCGCGGGACTGTTGGAGACCGACGCAGACGCTCCCGACCACGACGTCACGATCATCGGCAGCGGTGTGGCGGGACTGACGCTGGCACTCGAAATCGGCACGGCACGGCCTCAGACGCGCATCCTGATCGTTTCACCGACCTCGTATCCGGTACCCGAGATCACCCATACCGTCGGCGAGTCGACCGTGGAGGTGTCCGCCCATTATTTTCGGGACCGTCTTGGCCTCACCGATCATTTGCAATCAGCGCAGCTACGCAAAATGGGCCTGCGCATGTTCTTCACTCACGAAGCCAACACCGATATCGCTGCGCGAATGGAGCTCGGCAGCTCCACGTTCGTCCCTCAAGTCACCTATCAGATCGATCGCGGCCGGTTGGAAAACGAACTCCACCAACGGTGCATGGCGCACGGTGTGCAAATCCTCAGCGGCCGAGTTGTCGACGTTGAGTTCGGTGTGGCGGGTCGGCCGAACACGGTCTCAGTGCAGAGTGGTGAGACGGTGACGCACACGACGACTCGTTGGGTGGTCGATGCATCGGGACGAAACCGGGCGTTGTCGCGACGGCTGGGGTTGCGGCGCGCCAACGAGCACAACTGCAACGCCGTCTGGCTTCGCGTGGCAACGGAAATCGATGTCGGCCAATGGAGCGATGACCCGGCCTGGCAAGCGCGACTTGTCGAGGGCGACCGGGCGCTGTCGACCAATCATCTTATGGGCGAGGGGTATTGGGTATGGCTGATCCGACTCGCATCCGGGTCGACCAGCGTCGGCATCGTCGCCGACCCAGCAGTGCACGAATTCGACGATTTCAACACCCTCGCAAAGGCTTTGGCGTGGCTTGGCGACCGAGAGCCGCAATGCGCCGCGGTTCTGGCAGAGCACGAACATCTGATCAAAGATTTCCGGGTCATGAAGAACTACAGTCACGGCGCCACGCAGGTCTACGACGGCCGTAGCCGTTGGTGCCTCACGGGTGACTCGGGGGTCTTCCTGGATCCCCTGTATTCCTCGGGACTCGATCTAGTAGCGATCGGTAACGGCCTCATCACGGACATGATCGCCCGAGAGCTCGACGGGGAAAACGTCATCGCCCGGGCCGCGGTGAGCGACTCCCTCTTTCGGTCCCTCACCGAGATGTGGCTGGCGGTGTATTGCCATCAATACCCGCTGATGGGCTCACCGGCCGTGATGTCGGCGAAGGTGATCTGGGACATCGCGTTCTACTGGGGGTTTGTCGGCTTCTTGTACGTTAACGGTCGGTTTGTGAGTGTCGCGGACGATCCTCAAGTGGTGCCATACCTGGAGGGATTGATCACGCTGAGCAATCGCACTCAACGTTTCTTTCGGGAGTGGGCAGCGGTCGAAACCGCCCAGCCCTCAAGGCGATTCGTGGATTTGTACGCGCCGCTGAATTTCATGACGACACTGCACACCGCCATGATGGGTCAGCCCTCGGAATTCATCGCCGGGTTCGAGGCGAATTCTCAGTTGTTGCATCAGCTGGCGGGACAGCTGGTGGAAGCGGTCATTTCGGACAAGAGCAGTCGTTTCACCGAGGACAACGTCATGCGGCAGGCTCAGGCGTGGCAGCGCGATCCGTATCTACGTGAACTCCGTTCCGGTTACCGCCGACGGCAGACCGTCAATCCGATCAGTCACACCTGGTTGATCCAGACAACACCAGCACTCCAACTTCATTGATATTCAATAGGATTTCGCACAGCCCTCATCTCGGTGCTGCAAATTCGGCGTCGCGGCCGCCGATGCCCAAAGCTGTGCTACGTGGGGCGAAAGGATGAGCATGCCCACTGCGCACGACGCGCGCGAACCGTTGGCGATCGTCGGAATCGGGTGTCGATTTCCCGGCGATGCCGACACCCCGCAACGCTATTGGGACTTGCTGCGCAGCGGCATGGACGCCACCCGTGAGGTTCCCCAAACACGTTGGGACGCGGATAAATACTACGATCCGCACGCGGCAAAAGCCGGAAAGATGGTGACCCGCCGAGGCGGATTCCTGCGCGAGATCGACCAATTCGATCCGCAATTTTTCGGCATATCGCCTCGTGAGGCGCATCTGCTGGATCCGCAACAGCGTCTCTTACTGCAGACCACGTGGGAGGCACTCGAGGATGCCGGAATACCCGCAGACCGCCTCGCCGGCAGCGAAGTCGGGGTATTCGTCGGCGGGTTCACGCTCGACTATCAATTGCTGCAAAACCAAGGCAGAACCAGTCGCTACCGATTCAAGACCCATTCCGCCACGGGAATGATGATGACCATGCTGGCCAACCGCATCTCGTTCGCGTTTGACTTCCGCGGACCGAGCATGACCATAGATACGGCATGCTCGAGTTCGCTGGTCGCGGTACACCTTGCGGCGTCGAGTATTTGGAACGGCGAATGCGCTCTCGCGCTTGCCGGCGGGGTCAACATCATGATCGGCCCCAACACCGCGATCGCCGAATCCAAAAGCGGGTTCCTGAGCCCCGACGGACGCTGCAAGGCTTTCGACGAGTCCGCTGACGGATACGCGCGAGGCGAGGGCGGCGCCGTCGTAGTCATCAAACCGTTGAAGCAAGCACTGAGCGACGGGGATGAAATCTACGCCCAGATCCTGGGTACCGCGGTGAGTCAGGACGGCCGCACCGACAGCATCACCGTACCCAGCGCCCGGGCGCAGGAAGCGGCCATTGCCAGGGCATTACGTGATGCCAACGTTCACCCCCACGACATCGGCTATGTCGAGGCGCATGGCACCGGAACCCCAGTCGGCGACCCGGTGGAGGTGCAGGCGCTCGCCCGCGCGTTGGCCGCCGGCCGGCCTGCAAACGATCCGTTGCTGATCGGATCGGTCAAAACCAATATCGGGCATCTTGAGGCCGGTGCCGGGGTGGCCGGATTGATCAAAGCGGCCTTGGTCCTCAAGCACGCTTACATCCCACCGACTCTGCATCTCGAGACGCCGAATAGCCGGATGCCGCTAGTCAAATGGAACATCGATATTCCCCGGACCGGTCGCGTGTTTCCGGATGTCAAACGACGGATCGCCGGGGTCAATTCTTTCGGCTTCGGCGGCACCAACGCGCATGTCGTGCTTGCCGAACCCCCGGAGCCGATCGGCGTGCCGGACCCCAAACCTTCGCCGCCGTTGCCGCTGGCCATATTTCCGATCTCGGCGCGCTCCGAGGAAGCGCTTGCGGCGACAGCCGACCAGCTGGCCCGATACTTGAGTGAACATCCCGACGTCACGGCGCAGGACTTCGGCTACACGCTCAGCCAACGTCGCTCACATATGAATTATCGCCGTGCTGTCATCGCGGCAAGCACCGCTGACGCACGAGACCAGCTGCGAGGCCTCGCGGAAAGTGAGCGCGCGGTGGTGGGTCGCACACCAGCGAGTGCCCCCAAGGTGGCGTTTGTGTGTACCGGCATGGGCCCGCAGTGGTGGAAGATGTGCCGGGGACTCTTAGGCGTCTATCCGGCCTTCACCGACTGCATCACACGATGCGATCGAGAGCTCTCCCGCTACGCTGACTGGTCGCTGATCGAGGAGCTGACAGCAGACGAGACCCATTCGCGGATGGCTGAAACGCATATCGCCCAGCCGGCCAACTTCGCAATCCAAGTAGCACTGGCCGCGCAATTTCAGGCATTCGGCATCACTCCCGACGCCGTGATCGGTCACAGCGCGGGTGAGGTCGCCGCGCACTACCTGGCCGGGGTGCTCACCTTCGAGCAAGCGATCCATGTGATCTACCATCGAAGCCGCCTGCAGCAGCGAACGAGTGGACTGGGGCGCATGCTCGCCGTCGGTCTCGACGTGGAATCGCTCACCGCAATCATTGACGACACGGCGCTCGCCGACCACCGACAACGGATTTCCGTCGCCGCCGTCAACAGCCCGACCGCCGTGACGGTCGCGGGAGCCGACGATGCCCTGAATGATATTGCCCGTCAACTCGATCAGCGCCAGGTCTTCAATCGGTTCCTCGCGGTGCAGGTGCCGTACCACACCCACTACATGGAGGCGGTGAAAGACGAACTCTATGCGTCGCTGGACGGACTGTGCACGGCCGCAGCGTCGCTTCCGCTGTATTCCACGGTGACCGGCGACCGGTTGGACCGCTACGCCGCAGGGGCCGCCTACTGGTGGCAAAACACCCGCGCCACTGTGCTTTTCGAACCGGCGGTGCGCCGGATGCTCGAGGACGGGTATACCCACTTCGTCGAACTGGGCCCGCATCCTGTGCTGGCAACCTCGTTGGTCGAGATCGCCGCCTCCCAGCAGACCGACGTGGTCGTGCTGCCGGCGCAACGGCGCGATACAGACGACAGTCGCGCGCTGATGAATTGCATTGGCGCACTGCACTGTCACGGGCGCTCGATCGCATGGGACTCGTTCTTTGCCCAGCAGCACGCACGCCTGCTGAAGCTTCCGCCGTACCCGTGGCAGTCCAAGCGCTACTGGAACGAGACCCCCGAAGCGATCGAGGAGTTGCACTACAAACCGGTACATCCGCTATTGGGGCAGCCGGTGAGCGCCATACACCCGACCTGGGAAGTCGAGCTGAGTGCTACCCGCATCCCGTTTCTCGCGGATCATCAAGTGCAGGGAAGCGTCCTGGTGCCCGGGGCGGTATACGTCGAGATGGCCCTCGCCGCCGCCGCGGAAGCCTACGGATCGGCCGAGTACAGCGTCAACAACCTGACGCTGCACCGCGCCGTCATCCTCGATGACACCTGCGATCCCATACTGCGGACCACCCTTGACCAAAACAGCGGCACACTGGAATTCGCTTCGTTCACAGCAACGGCCGGTGGGGACGTCAAGTGGACCATAACGGCCACCGCCGAGCTCAACACGCTGCCTCGGGCGCCGCGGCCGAATGACATCGTGAGTGGGGCAGGGGAGGCCGCCAGCATCGCCGGCGCCGAGTTCTACGCACGAACCCAAGCCGTCGGTTTGGCATACGGCGACGCATTTCGAACCGTCGCCGATGTCACTGCCGGAGAAGGGTGGGCCACGGCCCGGCTCATCATTCCGGCAGCGCTGCGCGAAACCCTCGACGCATTCCGCTTCCATCCCGCTCTCATAGACGGCGCATTCCAAACACTCTTGGGAACACCACTTTTCGAATCCGAGTCGAATGAAAGTCCCTATCTTCCAGTTCGCCTGCGGCACAGCGCCGTCTATCGTCGGCCCGAAGAACACATGACTGTGCACGTACGCGTCGTCGCCGCCAACGAGGACGAGATCGAAAGCGATATCACCATCACGGCTGAGCAAGGCGAGCCGCTCGCCGTATTCAACGGTTTCACCGTGCGCTCATTGGGCGCCGCGTCTCGGATGTCGCCCGAACGGGTGGACAAGGGTCTGCTGGAAATCGAGTGGGTGCCACGTCCGGACAGCCAACGTCCGCAACGGGCGGCGTCAACTCCGACAGCCGGTTGCTCATGGCTCGTGTTGGCGGACAACGCAGGCTTCGGGGCAACGCTCGCCGAGCAGATGCGGCGCTGCGGTGAACGCGTCTACACCGTTGGCCATCAGTCCGTAGCCGCGCTTAGCCGAGTCGACGGCGAGTACACGCTCGACCCGTCACAGCCGGAGCAGCTGAGGCAGCTACTCCAAACTCAACTCGACCGTGAGGGTGGCCTCGCCGGGATCATCGACTGCTGGCCGCTTGATATTTCCTCGGAAACAGACCACCGCCTAGGCCTTTTCGCGATACTTCACTTGGTCAAGGCTCTCGTAGACCATGACACCGTTGCACCACGCCTCTATGTGGTGACCGCCAATGCGCAGCCGGCGCTGCCCAGCGACACTCCGGTTGCACCGCACGCGGCCCTGTGGGGACTCGGCCGAGTGATCGGTCATCAAGAATTCGTCAAACACTGGGGCGGGCTCATCGACATCGACGAGCGCGACGACCAGGCCAACAGTGCTGTCCGCGTTTGCGAGCACATTCTCGACGGTGATCCCGAAGACCAGATTGCCCTCCGTGAGAGCGCGACATTGGTACCCCGTCTTCGGAAGAGCAGCACCCTGGCGGCCAAAACCTTTCCGACCAAACTTCCTCCCGACGCGACATACATCGTCACCGGCGGGGCTGGGGCTCTTGGTCGAGTTGTCGCAACCTACCTCGCCGAGCGGGGCGCGCGACATATTGCCCTGCTCTGCCGAAGCAAAGTTCCGCCAAGAGACAGTTGGGCGCGGGTCGGACCCGAAGACCGGCATTACGCGATCATCGAAACCATCGGAAAAGTCGAGCGTCTCGGTGCCCGGGTGACCACCGCCAGCGTGGACATCACCGACGTCGACCAGGTTAAGTCGTGGATTGCCAACCATATTCGTCATGGCGGTGCGCCAGTGCGCGGAATATTCCACGCCGCGGGAGTCGTCGATGACAAACTCTTGGTGAACATGACCGAAGCCGACTTCGAGCGGGTGTTGGCGCCCAAGGTCACCGGCACCCGAGTGCTGCACGAAACCTTCCTGGAGCACGATCTGGAGTTCTTTGTGATGTTCGGATCGGCCGGTTCGGTCATCGCCTCACCCGGTCAAGGCAACTATGCGGCGGCCAACGCGTATCTTGACGCCTTCGCGCACTACCGTCGAGCCAACGGGCTGCCGGCTCTCACCATTGGATGGGGACCTTGGTCAGTCGGCATGGTCAAAGAGCTGAAACTGGAGAAACTGTACGCGCAGCGAGGAATTGAGCTCATCACTGCGGCAACGGGTACCAAGATTCTGGATCGGCTTATCAACCAGAAGCTCTCCGCCGTGATCGCATTCGGCGCCGACTGGGCGCGGGTGCGCAGCGGGCTCGGCGGACAGTTGCCGCCAATGTTCTCCGAGCTGGGTGTCACCGAATCATCCTGCGCGGATACGGATTCGACATCGTCAATTCGAGAATTGCTAGCTGCCTGCCCAGAGGCCGACCGGTTCGGCCTGGTCGCTCGCCAAGTGCGCCAAGTCGTCTCCGCCGTCTTCGACCTGGCCGTCACTGATATCGCACCCGACGATGGACTCGACGACCTTGGCCTCGATTCAATGATGGCAATGGATTTCAGGTCCAGGATCAACGCATTGTTCGCCATCGACGTGCCGGTGCTCGAACTGCTCAGGGGCGTCAGCGTCAACTCCCTTGCCGCGCGCATACTTGACGAGCTCGCGCCGGCCGTTCCGGACCGACATGCGTCCGGTGACGTGCCCGAGCTCACCACGGTGGATGAGGTCGATCGGCTGATCGAACGGTTATCCGAGACCGACCTGCGCGAAGTTCTTGCCGCACTGCAGGAACAACCTGTCGAACAGGACACCTCGGAGGCGCACCCGTGACATGGCAGTCGCAATGACGGGCGCCGGTCGGTCATCCGCGGTACATGTTCGGGGGTTGTCGAAGGCGTATGGGCAACTCCGGGCAGTTCGCGACCTTGATCTCGACGTCGGCTATGGCCAAATCTTTGCGATATTGGGTCCCAACGGCGCAGGCAAGTCGACGACCATCGAAATTCTCGAGGGACATCGGAAACGCGACGCCGGGCAGGTGCTGGTACTGGGTGAGGACCCCGGAACCGCCGGCCGGAGCTGGCGCGCCAAGATCGGCATCGTGCTGCAGGAGGCCAGTGACGCCGGGATGCTGACGGTGTCGGAAACCGTGCGCATGTTCACCAAGTCCTACGGCAAGGCCCGAGATCCCGCCGATGTGTTGGGCCTCGTCGGCCTCGACTCGGCATCCGGCTCGAAGGTCAGAACGCTGTCCGGCGGGCAACGTCGCCGACTTGACGTTGCGTTAGGCATCATCGGCATGCCGGAAATACTGTTTCTCGACGAACCGACAACCGGCTTCGACCCGGACGCCCGTCGGCGCTTCTGGGACCTGATCAGACGGTTGGCGGCCGACGGGACGACGATTCTGCTGACCACCCACTACCTGGAAGAGGCTGCGGCCCTGGCGGATCGGGTAGCGGTGCTTGCCCACGGGAGCGTCGTGGCAATGGACTCGCCGGCACGACTCACCGGCTACGTCAGCTCGGCCGCGACGGTCCGTTGGATCGAAGGAGACACGGTTCACGTCGAGGAGACCGAGCACCCGACTGAATTGATCCGGCAGCGGTCGGAGGGTGGGGCGGAATTGGAGCAGCTGACGGTCTCTCGGCCCACGCTTGAAGACGCATACCTACATTTGATCGGCCACGCCGGATGAAGGTAGATCAGGCCCGCCGTTCCGTTACGCATCGACCGGCTGAGCACGCGTCGCCGTTGCCCGGACCGCTGCGCATCGGAGTCTCACGAATCATCCCGGAGCTGAAGATGTTTTATCGTCGGCCCGAACAGCTGGTTCTTACCTTTTCGATGCCGGCGGTTATCGGAATCTTGTTGGGTTCGATCTTCTCGACCAAACTGCCCAATAGCGACACGAGTACCGGCGCCGTGATCGCGGCAAGCATCTTGGCCTACGGGATTCTGTCGACTTCGTTCATCAATCTGGGCATCAGCATTGCGGCCGACCGCGAGTCCGGCGCGCTGCGGCGACTTCGAGGGACACCGACCACTGCCGTCTCCTATTTCGTCGGCAAGATATTTCTGGTCGCCGCCGCCAGCCTCGCCGAGGCCGTTGTCCTTCTGACAGTCGGGGTGACCGTCTTCAAGCTGCGCCTGCCTACGGACGCCTTCGGATGGTTCACGCTGACATGGGTGTTTCTCTTGGGGATCCTCAGTTGCTCGCTGTTAGGAATATTTGTCAGCAACTTGGCCAGCAACGCCGTCTCGGCGGCTGTGATAACCAATGGTCCGGCGGTGGCATTGCAGTTCGTTTCCGGCACGTACGTGCCGCTGATGGCGTTGCCCGGCTGGATGTTGACGCTCGGATCGTTGTTCCCCGTGAAATGGATGGCGCAAGGGTTTCGCTCGGTGCTGCTACCGCCGGAGATGGCAGCATTCGAACCGGCCGGCAGCTGGGAGCATTGGACGACATTCTTCGTCCTGACCGCATGGAGCCTGTGCGGCTTGTTCGCGTGCCTTCGGGTATTTCGGTGGTCGGAGAGGCGCTAGCCCGGCCTACGAGAACGTCGTGACCGCGCAGGTGCTGGGCGAGGTGATGTTGACGCCGCTGTAGACCACCTGAATGTGAGTGCAGGTGATGACGTTCTCATCCGTCTTGGGCTGGCCCGTGCCCCAATCGGTGGAGTCGATGCGTCCGGTCGTCTGGTATTTGTCCGGTGGGCCTTCGCCGAAGTAGACCGTGGTGATCTCGTCGGTACCCATCGATTTCATCACCCGCTCGTACTGCCCGTTGGCGTGCGCGTCCAGGTAGGCCATCCGGTTGTTCGACCGGATCTCGGTGGTCTGGCGTGCCCACAGGCCGGGTGGAAAGCCGATCACGCCGCCGTCGGGGGTGCGGGTGTCGGCCCCGGCGACGAAGTCGCAGTGGCCATCGGACTTGAAGCAGTTGAGGAACATGTGCGTTTCGAGCTGGTTCGGCCCGTCGAGGGGAAACAACGTGGTAGCGGTGTTGCTCGCCGCGCCGGCCGCGGGAGCCGGCAGAAAAGTCAACATCAGTCCGACGGCCGCCAACCCGGTTACCGATCGCATCATCGGCGATTCCTTCCGTCGAACCCCTCGAGCGAAACCCAACTCCGCGACTATTCGTCGTACGTGACTTCTACCGAATCAGATTCCGGGTGAGATTGACAGGCCAGAATTAGCCCCTCGTCGAGGTCCTGCTGCTCGAGCACGTCGTTGACCTCCATGTTGACTTTGCCGCTGCGCAACGTGCAGGCGCATGCCCCGCAGTGGCCCTCCCGGCAGGAGAACGGCGCGTCGAGGCCCTTGGCAAGCAGCACGTCGAGCAGTTTGGCGCTGCGCGGCCACGACACGGTGTGGGTCTCGCCGTCCAGTTCCACCACCGCGGTGGCCGGCGGCTGATCGCCCTCGTCGGTGTCCTCGATCGTCACCGCGGCGAACGGATCGGAATCCAGCGACTTGAACACCTCGATATGCACCTGTGGCGCAGGCACTTCCAGCGTCTCCAGCGCCTGGCGGGCCGCGTCCATGAACGGGCCCGGTCCGCAGATGAAGGCGTGCCGATCGGTGAACGGCGCGGCCAGCTTCGCCAGCGCCGCGGCGCCGGGCAGACCCTGCAGCGATTCCAGCCAGTGCAGCACCGTGAGCCGGTCGGGATACTTGGCGGCCAGCTCGCGCAGCGCATCGGCGAAGATCACCGAGCCTTCGTCGCGGTTGGCGTAGACCAGCGTCACCTGGCCGCTGCCCTCGGACAGCGCCGACTTGCAGATCGACATGATCGGGGTGATCCCGCTGCCGGCGGCCAGCAGCAGGAAATCCTGGTCGAGCGTCTTGGGGACGAAGTTGCCCGACGGGGCCAGCACGTGGATCCGCATGCCCTGGTGTGCGTTGTCGCACAGCCAGTTGGACGCGTATCCGTCCGCGGTCCGTTTCACCGTGACAGTGAGCGCATCATCGGTGAACGGCGAGCTGCACAACGAGTAGCAGCGCGCCACCGAGCCGGTACGGTCGCTGGGCACCCGCAACGTCAGGAACTGGCCGGGCGCGTAGCGCAGCCGCTCCGGCGGGATCTGCGGGTCGCCCGACGCGTCGGGCACCGCGAACACCAGCGAGCGTGCATCGCCGGTTTCGGCGACGACCTCGGCGATCTGCAGTTCAAGGACGTGGTCGCCGAGCGGCTCGTCGGGTGCTTGGTCCAGATCGGCTTCCGTCAAGACCCGCCCTCCCTTTCATAACAACTAGAACATGTTACAGAAAACCCGATTCATATCGCTACCAGGCGCAGGAATACCCTTGCTCGACACGAATCAGAACATGTTCTAGTCTGCTGTGTAAGTCCACTGAGTAAGTCTGGCCCAGGAGGCAAACCTAAGTGACGTCCATTCAACAGCGTGACGCGCAGTCGGTCTTAGCGGGGATCGACGATCTGCTCCCGAAGATCCGGGAGCGCGCTCAGGCGACAGAGGACCTGCGCCGGCTGCCCGAAGAGACCGTTGCCGAGCTCGACGAGGTCGGCTTCTTCACACTGCTGCAGCCCGAACAGTGGGGAGGTCTGCAATGCGACCCCGCGCTGTTCTACGAGGCGGTGCGGCGGCTGGCCAGCGCGTGCGGTTCCACCGGCTGGGTGAGCTCGATCATCGGCGTGCACAACTGGCACCTGGCGCTGTTCGACCAGCAGGCCCAGGAAGAGGTCTGGGGCGACGACCCCAAGACCCGGGTCTCGTCGTCGTACGCGCCGATGGGCGCCGGCGTCGTGACCGACGGAGGCTACCTGGTCAACGGATCGTGGAACTGGTCGTCGGGCTGTGACCACGCCACCTGGGCGTTCCTGGGTGGTCCCGTCATCAAGGACGGCCGCCCGGTCGACTTCGGCAGCTTCCTGATCCCGCGCAGCGAGTACCGCATCGACGACGTGTGGCATGTCGTCGGCCTGCGCGGCACCGGCAGTAACACCGTCGTCGTCAAGGACGTCTTCGTGCCGCGGCACCGGTTCCTGTCCTACAAGGCCATGAACGACGGCACCGCGGGCGGGTATCAGACCAACACCGCGGCGGTCTACAAGATGCCTTGGGGCACAATGCATCCCACCACCATTTCGGCTCCGATCGTCGGGATGGCCTACGGTGCGTACGACGCACACGTCGAGCACCAGGGCAAGCGGGTGCGGGCCGCGTTCGCCGGCGAGAAGGCCAAGGACGACCCGTTCGCCAAAGTGCGTATCGCCGAGGCGGCCAGCGACATCGACGCCGCGTGGCGCCAGCTGAGCGGAAACGTCGCCGACGAGTACGCCCTGTTGTCGGCCGGCAAGGAGATCCCGTTCGAGCTGCGCGCCCGCGCCCGTCGCGACCAGGTGCGCGCCACCGGGCGTGCGATCGCTTCCATCGACCGGCTGTTCGAGGCGTCCGGTGCCACCGCCCTGGGCAATGACCAACCGGTGCAACGGTTCTGGCGAGACGCGCACGCTGGTCGGGTGCACGCGGCCAACGATCCCGAGCGGGCCTACCAGATCTTCGGGAACAACGAGTTCGGGTTGCCGCCCGGCGACACCATGGTCTAAGCCGTGCGTGCCGCGACGATGCAGAGCGCAAAAGCGATGTGGGGGCACCTCCCGCTTGCGGGGGAGAGGAGCGGCGCACTGTGACCGCTACCGAGGAATTGACGTTCGAGTCCACCTCGCGCTTCGCCGAGGTGGACGTGGATGGGCCGCTGAAGCTGCACTACCACGAGGCGGGTTTGTCCTTTAAAGGCAACGGCCAGACCATCGTGCTGCTGCACGGCGGCGGGCCGGGCGCGGCGAGTTGGACGAACTTCTCGCGCAACATCCCGGTGCTGGCCAAGCAATTTCATGTGTTGGCCGTCGACCAGCCCGGCTACGGCCACTCCGACAAACGCGCCGAACACGGGCAGTTCAACCACTACGCGGCCCGCGCGCTCAAAGGGCTCTTCGACCAGCTTGGCCTGGGACGTGTTCCGCTGGTGGGCAATTCGCTGGGCGGCGGCACCGCGGTCCGGTTCGCGCTGGACTACCCGGACAAGGCCGGGCGCCTGGTGCTGATGGGTCCCGGCGGGGTGAGCGTGAACCTGTTCGCGCCCGACCCGACCGAGGGCGTCAAGCGGCTGGGCAAGTTCTCCGCCGAGCCCACCCGGGAGAATCTCGAGGCGTTTCTGCGGGTGATGGTCTATGACCAGAAACTGATCACCCCTGAATTGGTCGAGCAGCGTTTCGAGTTGGCCAGCACGCCCGAATCGCTGATGGCCACTCGGGCGATGGGAATGTCTTTCGCCGGAGCCGATTTCGAGCTCGGAATGATGTGGCGAGAGGTGCACAAGTTGCGCCAGCCGGTGTTGCTGATCTGGGGCCGCGAGGACCGGGTCAACCCGCTTGACGGCGCACTGGTCGCGCTGAAGACCATCCCGCGTGCACAGCTACACGTTTTCGGGCAATGTGGGCACTGGGCACAGGTGGAGAAGTTCGACGAGTTCAACAAGCTCACCATCGATTTCCTGGGAGGTGCGTGATGAGCATCCGTTCTCTGGGTTACCTGCGCATCGAGGCCACCGACATGGCGGCCTGGCGTGAATACGGCTTGAAGGTCCTCGGCATGGTCGAGGGAAAGGGCAGCACCGAAGGTGCGCTCTATCTGCGGATGGACGATTTTCCGGCCCGGTTGGTGATCGTGCCGGGCGAGGGAGACCGGCTCATCGAAGCCGGCTGGGAATGCGCCAATGCCGCAGGGCTGCAAGAGATCCGCAACCGGCTCGACGTCGAGGGCACGCCCTACAAGGAGGCCACCGCCGCCGAGTTGGCCGATCGCCGGGTGGACGAGATGATCCGGTTCTCCGACCCGTCGGGTAACTGCCTGGAGGTCTTTCACGGCGCCGCTCTCGAGCACCGCCGCGTGGTCAGCCCGTACGGGCACAAGTTCGTCACCGAGGAGCAGGGCCTGGGCCACGTGGTCTTGACCACTCGCGACGACGAAGAGACGCTGCACTTCTACCGCGACGTGCTGGGCTTCAAGCTGCGGGACTCGATGCGGCTGCCGCCGCAGGTGGTCGGCCGGCCCGCCGACGGCCCGCCGGCCTGGCTGCGCTTTCTGGGCTGCAACCCTCGGCACCACAGTCTGGCCTTCATGCCGGGCCAGACCCCCAGCGGCATCGTGCACCTGATGGTCGAGGTGCAGAACTCCGACGACGTCGGGCTGTGCCTGGACCGGGCGCTGCGCAAGAAGGTGCCCATGTCGGCCACGCTGGGCCGTCACGTGAACGATCTGATGCTGTCCTTCTACATGAAGACGCCCAGCGGATTCGATATCGAATTCGGTTGCGAGGGAAGACAAGTCGAAGACGACGACTGGATCGCCCGGGAGAGCACCGCGATCAGCCTGTGGGGCCACGACTTCAGCGTCGGCTTCAAGGGTTGACTTCGGGGCCCACCATGACCGCCGAGCCAATCGACCCGCGCACGTTCCGCAGCGTGCTGGGGCAGTTCTGCACCGGGATCACGATCATCACCACCGTGCACGACGACGTCCCAATCGGCTTCGCGTGCCAGTCCTTCGCGGCGCTATCGCTGGATCCACCGCTGGTGCTGTTCTGCCCCACCAAGGTGTCGCGGTCGTGGCAAGCCATCGAGGCCAGCGGCCGCTTCTGCGTCAACATGCTGACCGAGAGCCAGAAACACGTCTCGGCCCGGTTCGGATCGAAAGAACCCGACAAGTTCGCCGGAATCGACTGGCACGCATCAGAACTCGGCTCGCCGATTATCGACGGATCACTTGCCCATATCGACTGCACGGTGGCATCCGTGCACGACGGCGGCGATCACTTCGTGGTGTTCGGTGCGGTGCGGTCGCTGTCCGAGGCGCCGAAGATCAAACCGCGCCCGCTGCTGTTCTACCGCGGCGAATACACCGGGATCGAGCCGGACAAAACGACGCCCGCTCAGTGGCGTGACGACCTGGAAGCCTTCCTCACCGCGACGACCCAGGACACCTGGCTATAGCGCCGTGTCGCTGGCCCGGGCTTAGCCGCGCGTGCCGCGATAGGTCTCGTGCTTGACGGCTTCCGCGTCCGTCATCGCATCCGGCGACTCGGACGACCATGCGTCGTCGCGGTCCCGGGCGGACTCTGCCTCCTCGCGGTCCTTGTTGCCGGTCTTCGGGTCGATGCTGTCGGCACGGTCGAACTGTTCCTGAAGTCGATCCCGCGATGCCGCCGCGTCGCGCTGATGTTTGGCCGCGTGCTCCTGCAGCCGGGCGGCTTCGGCGGCTTTCACCTCGGCCTCGGCCTGCGCAGCGCGTGCCTTCGCGGCCGTCTCCTGCGCGAGTGCCTCTCGCCGTTCGACCCTGGCCGACTCGACTCGTGCCTGCTCGCGGATCGCTTCGGCCTTCCGCATGCGGTGGCGGTTTCGGCTCTTGCTGATCACCACGAAAAGCGCGGCGATCAGCACGATTGCCACTACTGCGACCACAATCCACATCGTGTTGGTACTCATCATGGGCTCCGTCTTCGAGGATGGGTGTTATTGGCGCTTCGGCCCTTTGGACGAATCCCCGTATTGCACACAAATAAAACAACGAAACTCGGGCCGGCCGATCCCTGTCGAGTGGGTTTCGATGCTCGCGTCTTCGGGCATCTCAGAGAGGATCTCTCGTTGCCGAGCATCGCGGTGATGGGTTCCCGGTGGCCCGTTGAGGGGGCGGGCCACCGGGCCGATCCGTTCTAGCGGATCCCCGTATTACACATATATCAAACAAGCCCAAAAAGCGCCGCTACAGCCGGCCGCCTCGACCGCTGTTTGAGCACCTGCCAGCGGCAGCTGGCAGGATCCGCTACATGAAGTCCAGGGCCTCGACCGTCGCGATCGGGCCCTCATGGGTAGGCCGGTTCGCGCCGCCGATGACATAGACCGTGTTGCCCACCGTGGCCACCACCTCGGCGTGCCGCGGCGTCGGCATCGGCGGCAACGTAGTCCACTTCCCTTCGGAGATGTCGTACATCTCGACGACGTTGAGCACCCGGGTCGGTTCTTCGCCGCCGATCGCCAAAATCCGGCCGTCGATGTACGTCGCGCCGTAGCTGCCGCGCGGCGTCGGCATACCCACCAACTTGGTCCATTGACCGGATTGCGGGTCGAACCGCTCGAGGGCCGCGGAGTTCTTGTCCGAGGACAGGAACCGCCCGCCGATCGTGTACACGTAGGTGCCATCGGAGACCGCGGCGAGGTGCTCGCGCGGGGTAGGCATGTCGGCGGCGTCCTTCCACGAGCTGCCGTCGAACACCTCGGTCTGCGGGACGAGCTGCTTGGCGTTCTGCCCGCCGACAACGACGAGTTTGTCGCCGACCACCGCCGCGGCCGGCGCCGCGCGAGCGTGCGTCAGCGGCGGTAACTCCACCCAGTTGCCGCCGCGCAGCGCGAACACCTTGTTGGAGCCGTCGGCGATGTTGTCGCTCGCGCCGCCGAGCACGACCACCTCACCGCGGTAGGTCGCGGCGGCGGCGTGGTGCAGCGGGATGGGCAACGGCGGCCCGGTTTCCCAGGCACCGGTTTTCGGGGTGTAACTCTCGACCGTTTGTAGGGCAACGCCGTTGCGTAGGCCGCCCATGATCCAGATCTTGTCGTTGAGCACCGCCCACGCCATCATCAGCCGGGCCGTCGGCGCGTCCGGCAGCGAACGCCATTGCGCGGCAGGCTGAATCTTGCGGGCCGGCAGCTTCAGCACCTCCGCCGTCGACGTCGGCTCGCTAGTGCCGATGGCGCTCGATCCGCCGATCGCGTATACGGACTTCTCGACCGCCGCGACAGCCATGCCGTGCCGCGGGGTCGACATGTCGGGGAGACCGGACCACGTTTTGCTCATCAGATCGAACACCGAAACGCTTTTGAGGACCTGCCCGCCGGACACCCCTCCGACGGCCACCAGCCGTCCGTCGGTGATGACGACGCCGAGGTCGCTGCGCGCCTGGGGGAGCGGGGGCAAGGTCGTCCAGGTCTTGGCGACCGGGTCGTATGCCTCGACGTTGACCTGGTCGGAGTCCCCGGTGGTTCCACCCACCGTGTAGACGAGCTTGCCGTCCGAGGCCGCGGCCAGCTGCTGGCGCGGAGTCGGTATCGGAGCGCCGAGGGTCCAGGAGGTGCCGTCGAAGACCTCGGTGGTGTTCAGCAGTGCGCCGTTGGCGTCCACACCGCCCGTGACGACCAGGCGGTCGCCCGCGACCGCGGCCGCGGCCGCCGCACGGGGCTGCAACAGATGCGGTAGCTCTACCCAGCGACTGTTGACGACTCGCCAAACCTGGTCGGTCGCAACGTTTTTGCCGCCGACGCTTTTGAAGCCGCCGAGTACGACCGGGTTGCCCTGCCAGTTGACGGCCATCGCGTCCTGCACGGCGACAGGTAGATCGTCGCCGCCTTTCCAGCTGTCGATGACGGGGTCGTAGCCTTCTTGCAGTGCCGTGACCGCGCCGTCGCTCCGGATCCCGCCGAATACCCAGATGGTTCCGTCGACCTGCGTCGTCGCCGTCTCAACGCGTGACACGCGATCGTTGGTGATCGGCTTCCACACAACTGGCGCTTGGGTCGTCGGCTGGCCCGCGACCGGCTGCTGGTTCTTGTTGTCGGGCGTCAGCAGGAACAAACCGCCGATGACCAACAGCACGACGACGAGGGCGGCGCCGGCGATCATCGCAACGCGCTTGCGCCCCTTGCCGGGCTCGGAGAACGACTCTCGCACCTTGACCAAGAACGGTTTGCGCCAGGAGGGCGGGACCGAACCGGACGACGCCGGTTGGCCCGGACCGCTCGGCGGGCTCATTCCGGAGCCACCGCTCGCCGAAGCTCCAAGCAATGCTTGGGTTTCCGCGGCGGAGGCGCCGCGCAAGATGTTTGCCGCTTCGGAGAACTCGCGCGGATCGGGAGGCCCGGGCTGCAGACGCGGTGAAGCGCCCCCGGCGACGTCGCCGATCGCCTGGGTGGGGCCCGGGTCCGCGGCCGGGGGAACCGAGCCGGGAACGGTCGACGTCGTACCGTCCGGTGCGGACGCGACCGCGTCGGTAGAGGCAATCGACGTCTGCGCACCGACGCCCGGCTGCGGGTTGAGGGTGCGGCCCGATTCGGTTGCGGTGCTGGTAATTGCCATCGAGTCGGGTCGTAGACCGCTGAGTTTCTGGGCGGACTGCAGTTCGCGGCCGAACTCCGCGGCGGACGCGGGCCGTTCCGCCGGATCGATCGCCATCGCATGTTCGATCGCCGCGCAGACGGATTCCGGGATTCCTTCCGGACGCATGTCGGGAACCCGTGTCGTGCTGATGCGCAGGTACTGCGCGACGAGGTCCTCGTCGTTCTTGCGTTCATGCGCGGCCGCGCCGGCGATCAGCGCATAGATCGTGGCGCCCAGCGAGTAGATGTCGGAGGCCACGGTGGCCGGCTTGCCGGTCATGACCTCCGGTGCGGTGTAGTCGATTGTGCCCGAGAAGAACCCGGTCGCTGTTTCGTAACCACCCTCGATGTGGGCGATCCCGAAGTCACTCAGCAGGGGCTCGCCGTAGTCGCTGACCAGCACGTTGGCGGGCTTGATGTCGCGGTGCAAGGTGCCGCTTCGGTGTGCGGTTTCCAGTGCGCCGCAAAGCTTTACGGCGATTCGCAATGCCTCGGGCCAGGCGATCGGCCCTTCGCGGCGCAACCGGACCGCCAGGGAATCCGAGGCCATGTAGGGCATCACGATGTAGGGCCGGCCGCTGTCGGTCACACCGACCCGCAGGATGTTGACGATGTTCGGATGCCCCGAGAGTCCGCCCATCGCATAGCCTTCACGCAAAAAACGCTCGCGGCTCTCTTCGTCTATGTGCGACGGCAGCACTTTGATCGCGACGTTGCGCCCCAGCGCTGTCTCGTAGGCGCAGTAGATGACTCCAGCGCCGCCCCTGGCGACTTGGCGTGCGTCCTCGAATCCAGAGTCGGACAATTCCGCGATGATGCCGCTGGGCGGCGTTGCGTCTTTGGGGGACCCATCACCCATATTCTTGGCGCTCAACTTCCCCGCGATTGTCGATTCGCGAGCTCAAGAGTAGCGCTAGGTGCTTGTTCGGGGACATGATTCGAGCATGATCAGTCGGCGGAAACCCGCCGGGGCCCGCTACGTGCTGTGGCCGGACGCGTGAGACCACCAGCAAAGGCGTCCTGAACAGCCGCACTAGCTGAAATCGAGGGCCTCGACGGTCGCGACGGGACCTTCATGTGAGGGGCGGTTCGCGCCGCCGATGACGTAGACGGTGTTGCCGACGGCGGCCACCACCTCGGCGTGGCGCGGGGTGGGCATCGGCGGCAGCGTCGTCCACTTCCCGGTGGCGATGTCGTACATCTCGCCGACGTTGAGCACCGTCGACGGCTCTTCGCCGCCGAGCGCGACGATGCGGCCGTCGATGTAGGTGGCACCGTAGCTGCCGCGCGGAGTCGGCATACCCACCAACTTCGCCCATGTTCCCGACCCCAGGTCGAACCGCTCCAATGCCCCGGAGTTCTGGTCGGGGGAAAGTAACCTGCCGCCGAGCGCGTAGACGTAGGTGTCATCCGATACCGCGGCCAGATGTTCGCGCGGGGTCGGCAGGTCGGCGGCGTCCTTCCACGAAGTGCCGTCGAAGACCTCGGTTTGCGGGACGAGCTGCTTGCCGTTCTGCCCGCCGACGACCACCAGTTTGTCGCCGACGACCGCCGCGGCCGGCGCCGCCCGGCCGTGCCGCAGCGACGGTAGCTCCACCCAGTTGCCGCCGCGCAGAGCGAATACCTTGTTGGACCCGTCGGCGATGTTGTCGCCTGTGCCGCCGAGCACGACGACTTCGCCGCGGTACGCCGCCGCCGCCGCGTGGTGCAGCGCAGTCGGCAACGCAGGACCGGGTGCCCAGATTCCGGTGCGTGGCTCGTAGCTCTCAACCGTTTGCAGCGCAACGCCGTTGCGCAGGCCACCGATGATCCAGACCTTGTTGTTGAGCACGGCCGACGCCATCATCAGCCGGGGAGTCGGAGCGTCCGGGAGTGGACGCCACGGCGGCGCCGGCTGGGTCTTGCGGGGCGGCAGCTTGAGCATCTCGGCCGACGTGACCGCTTGCTGATCACCGATCGCCGTCGATCCGCCGATCGCGTAGACCGACTGCTCCACCGAGGCGACCGCCATGCCGTGTCGTGCGGTCGCCATATCCGGCAGGCCGGACCAGGTTCTGGTCGTCAGATCGTAGATGGAAACGCTCTTGAGGACCTGGCCGGACGAGACGCCGCCAAGGGCCACCAGCCGTCCGTCCGCGACCGTCGCGCCGAGCTCGCTGCGGGCTTTGGGCAACGCCGGCAACGACGTCCACGATTTGGTGCCGAGGTCATACGCCTCGACCGTCGCCAGGTCGGCCCCGTTCGTTCCGCCAACCGCGTACACCTGCTTTCCGTCGGATGCCGCGGCCAGCAGTTGCCGAGGCGTGGGCAGCGGCGCGCCCAGGGTCCACGCATTGCCGTCGAACACTTCGGTGGTACTCAGCAGGGCACCGTTCGCGTCGACACCTCCGGTGACCACGATGCGGTCACCCACCACCGCTGCCGCGGCCGCAGCCCTGGGTTGCAGCAGGTGCGGCAGCTCGACCCAGTGACCGTTGACAACCCGCCAAACCTGGTCTGCAGCAACGTTTTTACCGTCTTCAGTCGTCCATCCGCCCAGCACCACCGGGTTGCCCTGCCAGGTGACCGCCATCGCGTGCGAAACCGCGACCGGCAGATCGTCGCCGCGTTTCCATTCGTCGATGGCCGGGTCATAGCCCTCGTGCCGCGCGGTGACGGTGCCGTCGCTTCGAATTCCGCCGAAAACCCAAACGGTGCCGTCGACTTGCGTCGTTGCCACCGCATAGCGGGCCACCCGCGCATCCGAGATCGGCGTCCACTGAACAGCCTGTTGCGCGGGGTGCACCGAGGGCTGTTGCGCACTCGAGGCCGTCGTGTGGTTGTCCGCGCCGGACGGCAGCGTGGCATAGACGACGCCGGCGATCAACACGGCGACCATGACGGCCGCGCCGGCGGTTAATCCGATGCGGCTGTGCTTCTTTCCCGGCTCCGAGAACCACCCCGCCGCCCGCGCCCCCATCGGAGGCTTTCCGCCGGGCGGTCCGGCGGGGCCGGACGAATCGTCTTCCGGCGGTGCGCCACCGTCACCGTCTTGGTGCGCCTGCGCAATTTCTGGCTGTACCTCGGCGTCGTAGACGGCGCGCAAGACCGGGGCCGCATCCGAAAATTCGCGCTGGATAACGGATTCCCGGACCAGGGTGGCCGGGGCCGCGGGCGGTACCTGAGCTTCGTCGTCGCCGGATGCGGGCCCCTCCAATTGGGAGATCTCAACGGCCGCCGCACGTATCGAGTAGCGACCGGAGTCGGTGATTGCCATCGCGTCGGCGGGCAGGCCGTTGCTGCGTTGGGCGGCCTGGAACTCGCGGCCCAATTCCGCCGCGGATCCGGGGCGGTCCGCGGGGTCCACCGCCATCGCGCTTTCGATTGCCGCGCAGACCGTGTCGGGGACTCCGTTGGCGCGCAAATCGGGAACCGAGGTGGTGCTGATACGCAGGTACTGAGCGACGAGGTCTTCGCTCGCCAGGCGCTCGTAGGGGGCGGTTCCGGCGATCAGCGTGTAAATCGTGGCGCCGAGCGAATATATATCGGAGGCCACCGTCGCAGGATTGCCCGCTAACGACTCCGGCGGTGTGTAGTCGATTGTGCCGGAGAAGAATCCGCTCGTCGTTTCGTACCCGCCCTGGATGTGAGCGATCCCGAAGTCGGCCAATTGCGGTTCGCCGTAGTCGCTGACGAGCACGTTGGCGGGCTTGATGTCGCGGTGCAAAATGCCGGTCCGGTGGGCGGTTTCCAATGCGCCACTCAACTTCACCCCGATACGCATGGCTTCCGGCCACGGGATGCGACCCTCGCGGCGCAGCCGCACCGCCAGGGAATCCTCGGCACAGTAAGGCATCACAATGTAGGGCTGGCCACTCGAGGTGATCCCGACCCGCAAGATGTTCAGGATGTTCGGGTGCCCCGAGAGCCCGCCCATCGCATAGCCCTCACGCAGAAAGCGTTCCCGGCTCTCCTCGTCGAAGCTCGACGGCATCACTTTGATTGCGACCTTGCGGCCCAACGCCGTCTCGTGACAGCGGTAGACCACCCCGGCGCCGCCCTTGCCGACCTGGCGGGCGTTGTCGAATCCGGCGGCGGCCAACTCCTCCGGGATTCCCTTGGATGCAGGTGCCGGGCCTTCGGTCTTGGGTGCATCAGCCACGGCGGGCAACCTCCTGCGTAAGTGCGACTCGCGGGCTCAAGCGTAACTAAACTCCGACCCTGCGCGCGCTGTGAGCGGAACTATCTGGGCGAGGCATGAACTTGATCCAAACACCTTCTGTCGCCTTGGGTTTCCTGGTGGTTAACCCTCAGTCAGAATGGAGCCATGACACTGGATCTGACCGCGTACTTCGACCGCATCAGTTACGGCGGTGCCGTCGAACCGACCCTCGAGGTGCTGCAGGGTCTGATGACCGCTCACACCCAGACGATCCCGTTCGAGAATCTCGATCCGATGATGGGCGTGCCGGTCGACGACCTGGGTCCGGACGCCCTGATCGACAAGCTGGTGTACCGGCGCCGCGGTGGCTATTGCTACGAGCACAACGGGCTGTTGGGTTACGTGCTGGCCGAAGTCGGCTTTCGGGTACGGCGATTGACCGGACGGGTGATCTGGATGCTGGCGCCCGACGCTGCGGTGCCCGCCCAGACCCACACCGTGTTGGCCGTGACGTTCCCCGGTTCGCAGGGGTCCTATCTCGTCGACGTCGGTTTCGGCGGCCAGACCCTGACGTCTCCGATTCGCTTCGAAATCGGCAACACCCAGCAGACCACGCACGAGCCCTATCGGCTCGAGGACCGCGGCGACGGCCTGGTGCTACAGGCCGAACTGCGCGGTGAGTGGCAGTCGCTGTACGAATTCACCACCCAAACCCGGCCGCAGATCGATCTGCAGATGGGTAGCTGGTACGTCTCGACAAACCCGGCCTCGCACTTCGTGACCGGCCTGATGGTTGCCCGGGTGAGCGGCGACACCCGGATCAACCTGTCCGGACGTAACCTGGCCATCCACCGCGACGGCGGGACCGAAAAGATCGTTCTCGAGGATGCGGCCGCGGTGATCGACGCCCTGAGCGACCGGTTCGGCATCAATATCGACGAGATCGGCGAGCGCGGCCGGCTCGAAGCGCGCATCGCCGAAATCGTCGGCAATTGAGCAACGAAATCTCCGACCCGCGCGGAGTTTGCAAGAAACATTTCGCCGGCTGTCTCGGCGACCGAAAAACGTCTGCTCAAAATGGTCGCCCGGCAAATTTTTCGGGGCAGCTCAGGCCGTGCCATCAGGCCACCAGCAGTGACAAATGCGCCGATAGCGGCCCGATCGTGATCTCCGCCATATCGAACCGGTGCGGCGAATAGCACACGCGCCCATTAATCTGTCCTACCGTGAGTCGGGATCTTTGTTTGGATGATGTTGTGGCCCCCTTGGACGATGCGGAGCGTTTCGCGTCCCGCGAGGCTGCAATCGTCGTACCCGAAGGCCTGACGCTGACGTCGTACTTCGACAAAAACCGCGCTGAGCACGGGGACAGCCCGGCCTACCGTTTCCTCGACTACTCGCACGAACCAGATGGGCGGGCCGTGGTGCTCAGCTGGAACCAGCTGTGGGTCCGAGTCTGTTCGATCGGCGCCCGGCTGCAGCAGGTCACCAAGCCGGGGGACCGGGTGGCGATCCTCGCGCCACAGGGCCTCGACTACGTCGCGGCGTTCTTCGGCAGCGTCTATGCAGGCAACATCGCCGTGCCGCTGTTCGCGCCGACCATGTCCGGGCATGCCGAGCGGTTGGCCGCGGTACTGGAAGACGCCCGGCCCGCGGCGGTATTGACCACGACTGCCGTCGCCGAGTCTGTCCGCACGTTTATCCGGACGCTGGCGCCCAACGAGCGCCCGCGGATGATTGCGGTGGACGCGCTGCCCGAGACCCTCGGGTCAATGTTCACCGGCGCTGACCTGCACACCGACGACATTGCCTACTTGCAGTACACCTCGGGTTCGACACGGTCACCGGCCGGGGTGGAGATCACCCACCGCTCCGTCTACACCAACGCGATGCAGATGGTCATGACCGGCGGGCTGGACGTGGATGTCCGCACGGTGAGTTGGCTACCCCTGTTTCACGACATGGGGCTGATGATGATCATGTTCACGGCGTTCTTCGGGGCGCATGTCACGATCATGGATCCGATGGCGTTTCTTCGCCGGCCTTACCGCTGGATCAAGCAATTGGGCATCGAGTCGACCTACGGCCGCACCTTCGCGGCGGCACCGAACTTTGCCTTCGAACTGACGTCCGAGCGTGGATTGCCGCCGGCCGGCGAGACGCTCGACCTCAGCAACGTCGTGTGCATCCTCAACGGGTCCGAGCCCGTGACGATGTCGGCGATCGAGAAGTTCACCAACGCGTTTGCTCCCTACGGGTTGCCCGCGAATGCGGTCAAGCCGTCCTACGGGATGGCGGAGGCGACGCTCTCGGTGGCCAGCATCTCGCAGGAGGCCGCGGCGAGCGTGATCTACCTCGACCGCGAACAGCTCGGGTCCGGGCGCGCGGTGATCGTCGCGGCCGACGATCCCAACGCGGTCGCTCACGTGTCCTGCGGGCAGCCGATCCCCGATCAGTGGGCGGTGATCGCCGACCCCGACGGCGCCGAGGTGCCCGACGGCACCGTGGGCGAAATCTGGTTGCAAGGCGTCAACATCGGCCGCGGCTACTTCGGACGCGAGGACGAAACCCGACGCGTGTTCGGCAACAAGCTGCAGTCCCGGCTCAACCAGGGCAGCCATGCCGAGGGCGCCGCCGACAACGGCTGCTGGTTGGCGACCGGTGATCTCGGCGTCTACCTGGACGGCGAGTTATACCTGACCGGCCGGATCAAGGACTTGATCATCATCGACGGCCGCAACCACTACCCGTTCGACATCGAAACCACGGTCAGCGAGTCCTCGCCCGCCATCCGTACCGGCTATGTCGCCGCCTTCTCCGTTCCCGCCGCGGCGCTCGGATCCACCGATCACGGCTCCGGCGAGCAGCTGGTGATCGTGGCCGAGCGAGCCGCCGGCGCCGGACGTACCGACCTGGGTCAGATCGCCGACATTGTGCGGGCGGCCATTTCGCGCAACCACCAGGTCCGGATCGCCGACGTGCGGCTGGTGGCCGCCGGCACCATTCCCCGCACTACCAGCGGCAAACTCGCCCGCAGTGCCGCCCGCGCCGAGTACCTCGCCGGCAAGTTCAACCGCTGACCGACAGCCACGGCCCGATTCGGCGCAGGGCTTCCTCGATGTCGCTGGTCGGTCCGGCGAACGACAGCCGGACGAACCTGTTGCCTCGCGCGGTGTCGAAGTCGATACCCGGAGCAATCGCAACGCCGGTGTCGGCCAACAGTTTTGAACAGAATGCCAGCGAGTCGTCGGTGAAGTCCGAGACGTCGGCGTAGACGTAGAACGCACCGTCGGTCGGAGCCAGCCGGTCGATACCGATTCCGCGCAGCCCGTCCAGCAGCAGCGAGCGGTTGACCGTGTAGTGATTCAAGTTGCCTTCGGCTTCGGCGGTTGCCTGCGGCGTGAACGCGGCGACCGCGGCGATCTGCGGCAGCACCGGCGGGCAGATGGTGAAGTTGCCGGTCAGGCAGTCCACCGCGCGGCGCAGCTCCGGCGGCACCAGCAACCAGCCCAGCCGCCAGCCGGTCATCGCGTAGTACTTAGAAAAGCTGTTGACCACCACGGCGTTTCGCGACGTCTGCCAGGCGCTGCTGGTTTGCGGGGCGCCCTCGTAGACCAGTCCGTGATAGACCTCATCGCTGATCAGCCGGACGTCGGACGCGTCACACCACGATGCGATCGCCGCCAGCTCTTCGGGCGGTATGACGGTGCCGGTGGGATTGGCCGGACTGGCCACGATGACACCGCGCACCGGCGGGTCGAGTTCGGCGAGCATCTGCGCGGTGGGCTGGAATCGGGTCTCCGGGCCGCACGGGATCTCCACCACCTCGCATCCCAACGCGGACAGGATGTTTCGGTAGCACGGGTAGCCGGGGCTGGCCAGCGCGACCCGATCCCCGACGTCGAAGCACGCCAGAAACGCCAGCAAGAACCCGCCCGAGGATCCCGTGGTGACTACGACCGCGTCGGATTCGACCGAGATACCGTGCAGGCGTTGGTAATTCGCCGCGATAGCGACGCGCAGCTCGGGAATGCCCAGGGCGACGGTGTAACCCAGCTGGTTGGCTTGTACGGCCGCTGCCGCCGCGGCCCGGACCGGCTCCGGAGCGCCCACGCTGGGTTGCCCCGCCGAGAGATTGACCAGATCGCCGTGGCTGCGCTGGCGCTCCGCGGCCGCCAGCCAGACATCCATCACGTGGAAGGGCGGGATGCCGGCGCGCAGCGCGACGGAGGCGTTCACGACGTTTCGAGCACCTCGGATTCGAGTTGGCGCAGCACCTCTCGCGGCGAGTCGAGCAGCTGTGCGCTGCCGTGTGCGCGTTTGAAATACAAGTGCATGTCGTGCTCCCAGGTGATCGCGATGCCCCCGTGCAGCTGGATGCCCTCGCTCGTCACAGTACACAGCGCCTCGGTGGCGGCCAGCCGAGCCGTTGCGGCGTTGGTGGGCGTGGGGTCGTCGCATGCTTCGTTCACGACGGCCTTGGCCGCGGAGATCGCGACATACAGATCGGCCATCCGATGCTTGAGTGCCTGGAAGCTGCCGATCGGCCTGCCGAATTGCACTCGGCTCTTGGCGTATTCGACGGTCAGTTCCAGGCAGCGTTCGGCGGCCCCGATCTGCTCGGCCGCCAGCAGGATGGCCGCGGTGTCGGCCAGGCCCGGGTCGGGGCCCACCGCGAGGGTGTCTTCGGGCTGGACGCGGGCCAGTCGTCGGGTGGGGTCCATCGCGGTCGTGGGCTGCACGCTGAACCGGGTCCACCGGCTCAGTTCTCCATCGGCCGCGGCGACCACGACGTCGGCGATGTCGCCGTTGACGACGTAGTCCGCGTCGAACACCAGCGCTCCGATCGAGGCGCCCGCGGCCAGCGCTTCCAGCGTCTCGGCATCCGGCTCGGGTGCGGCCAGCAGCGCGAGCTCCGCCAGCGTGGTACCCAGCAGTGGGGAGGGCACCAAGGCGCGGCCGAGCTCCTGCAGAACCGTTGCGGCATCGGCTAATTCACCGCCGGCCCCGCCCAGCTCCTCGGGTATCACCAGCGCTGCGGCACCGACCTGCTCGCACAGCAGCCGCCACAGCGATTCGTCATAGCCGTGCTCGGATTCGATCGCGGCCCGCACGGCCGCGGGGTTGGCGTGTTTGGTGACCAGCGCGGCGACGGTCTCGCGCAGCAGTTCCCGTTCCTCGCTCACAATGCCTCCAACACTCGGCGCCGGTGCGCCTCGGGCGTGCCCCAGGCCGACCGCAGTGCCTGCACCCGCAGCAGCCACAGTGACAGGTCGTTTTCCTGGGTGAAGCCGATCGCGCCGTGCGTCTGCAACGCCGACCGCGCGGCCAGCAGGCCGGCGTCGGACGCCGCGGCTTTCGCCGCGCTCACGTCACGGGACTCCAACGACAAGGCCGCGCCGTAGACCAGCGGGCGCGCCAGTTCGATCGCGATGTGCACGTCGGCCAGCTTGTGCTTGATCGCCTGATAGGAGCCGATCAGCCGGCCGAACTGCGCGCGCTGCTTGGCGTATTCGACGGTGTCATTCAGGAGGGCCTCGGCAGCCCCGACCAACTGCGCCGCGGTGGCCAGTGCACCGAACTCATAGGCGCGCTGGATATCTGCCTGCCAGGTCGCACCGGTAGCCGCCACGTCATACAGGCGCCGGCTGGGGTCCACGGACCGGTGGCACCCACCCGCGTCCGCTTCGCTGACGCCCTCGCCGGTGGCCAGCAGCACCAGCCCGGCGGCTCGCGCGTCCACCGCGCGCGGGGTGTGCGGCGGCAGCGCGACCGTGGCGATCAGTTCACCGGAGGACAATTCGGCGCAACGCTGGTCGTCAGCGAGCAAAACAGGGGCCACGGCGATGGATTCGGCGACCGGGCCGGGTACACACCAGCGGCCGAGGCGTTCGAGCGCGACCACCAGATCCACGGGGTGGGCGTCGAGGCCATCGTATTTCTCCGGCACCATCAGCGCGGTGACGCCGAGGTTGGCCAGCTGCTCCCACACCTTGCGGCCGGGCGCGATGTCGCCGTCGGACCACGCGCGCAGCGCACCGGGCAGGTCCGCCGCACCCAGGGCCGCGTCGATGCTGGCCGCGAAGTCGCGCTGCTGTTCGTCGAGCGCAAATTTCACTTCTTGCCTCCGGACTTTTCGCGCGGCAGGCCCAGCAGCCGCTCGGAGATGATATTGCGCTGAATTTCGTTGGTACCGGCATAGATTGGGCCGCCCAGCGCGAACAACAAGCCATCGGTCCACGGCCCGGCCAGCTCCCCGTCGGCGCCGCGGATGTCCAGCGCGGTTTGGTGAATCGCCACGTCGAGGTCGGACCAGAACACCTTCGTGACCGAGGACTCGGCACCCAGCTCACCGCCGGCGGCCAACCGGGTCACCGTGCCGAACGTCTGCAGTCGGTAGGCCTGCGCCTTGATCCAGGCGTCGGCGACCCGATCGGCGAATTCGGTGGGGGAGCCGTTGTCTTTCCACAGCTGCACCAGCCGTTCGGCGGCCGCCAGGAAGCGGGCCGGGCTGCGCAGCGACATGCCGCGCTCGTTGCTCGACGTGCTCATGGCCGCGCGCCAGCCGTCGTTCGGGGTGCCGATGACATCCTCGTCGGGGACGAAGACGTCGTCGAGGAAGATCTCACCGAATCCGGTGTCCCCGCCCAGCTGGACGATGGGCCGCACGGTCACGCCCTTGGCCTTCAGGTCGAACATGAAGTAGGTCAACCCGTTATGCCGCTCCGCAGAGGGATCGGATCGGAACAGCCCAAAGCCCATCTCGGCGAACGGGGCCCGCGAGCTCCAGATCTTCTGGCCGTTCAGCAGCCAGCCGCCTTCGGTCTTGGTGGCGGTGGACCGCAACGACGCCAGGTCGCTGCCGGATTCGGGCTCCGACCACGCCTGCGCCCAGATCTGTTCGCCGCTGGCCATTTTCGGCAGGATGCGGTCCTGCTGCTCTTGGGTGCCATGTGCGAACAACGTCGGCGCCAGCATCGAGATGCCGTTGGCGCTGGCGCGCCCCGGTGCTCCGGCGCGGAAGTACTCTTCCTCGTAGACCACCCAATGCAACAGCGACGCGTCGCGGCCGCCGTACTTCTTTGGCCAGTTGATGACCGATAGCCCGGCGTCGAACAGCACCTTGTCCCAATGGCGATGCTGGGCAAAGCCTTCCGCGTTGTCATACGACTCGGTTGGGATAGACTCTGCGTTGGCCGAGAGGAAGTCCCGCACCTCGGCCGCAAAGGCCAGCGTCTCTTCGTCTAGTGCTAAGTCCATTTCGAATCCAATTTCAGGTCCATTCTCGCAATTGTGGTTTGAGCACCTTGCCGCCGGCATTGCGCGGCAATTCGTCGACGAACCGCACGGACCGCGGTGCCTTGAAGTTCGCCAAATGCTTTCGGGTGTAAGCGATTACCGACTGCTCGTCGAGTTTCGCGCCGGGGCGGGTCACCAGGAACGCCCGGCCGACCTCGCCCAGGCGCTCGTCGGGAACCCCGATCACCGCGGCGTCGGCCACCCCATCCATGCGGGCCAGCACCTGTTCGATCTCGGCGGGGTAGACGTTGAATCCACCGCAGATGTACATGTCCTTGAGCCGGTCGGTGATGCGCAGGTTGCCGTTCGTGTCGAGGACGCCGATGTCGCCGGTGTGCAGCCAGCCCTCGGCGTCGATGGCCGCGGCGGTGGCCTCCGGGTCGTCGAGGTAGCCCAGCATGACATTCGGTCCACGCAGGAGTACCTCGCCAGATTCGCCGGGAGTCGCTGAATCGATCCGTAATTCGAAGCCGGCGAACGGGCGGCCGCAGGTGGTCGCGACCGTCACCGCGTCGTCGTCGGCACGGCAACTGGTGCCCATGCCGTTGGCCTCGGTCAGGCCGTAGGCGGTCAGCACGATGTCGATGTCGAGTTCGGACTGCATGCGCTCCACCAACACAACCGGAACGGTGGCGGCGCCGGTGACAGCGAACCGCAGCGAACTCAGGTCGTAGTCGCCGCGCGCTGGGTGATCGAGCAGCGTTTGGTAAATCGTTGGCGGACCGGGCAATACGGTGATGCGGTGCTGCTCGATTGCCTGCAGCGCGCGCAGCGGATCGAACGTCAGGTGCGGGATCAGCGTCGCCCCGGTTTGCAGGCACGCCAGGATGCCGGCCTTGTACCCGAAGTTGTGGAAGAACGGGTTGATGCACAGGTAGCGGTCGTCGCTGCTGATCTTGCCGTTGGCGGCCCACGACGCCGACGCCGACAGCGATTGCCGGTGCGCGCAGAGCACGCCTTTGCTGCGGCCGGTGGTTCCGGATGTGAACAGGATGTCGCTGAGGTCGTCGGGCATGACGGCGGAGGCCCGCGCGATCACCGCGTCGGCGTCGGTGCCCTTCTCGATGAATTCGTCCCAGGTTCCGTCCCCGGTCTCAGGGGCGTCGATCGGAATCCGGACGATGTGGCGCAACGCGGGCAGCGCGGCGCGGTCCAGGTCGCCAAGCCGATCGTTGCCGAGGAATTGCCCCATTGCGAACAGCACCGGTGCATCCGTGCGCGCCAGGATGTCACTGGCTTCGGCGGCGGTGTAACGGGTGTTCAAGGGCACCATCGCGGCGCCGGCGTGGTGAATCGCCAGACAGGCGACCACCCAATGCCAAGTGTTGGGCGACCATATGGCCACCCGGTCGCCGTGCTCGACGCCGAGCGCGATCAGCGCCCCGGCCGCGCGGTGCACCTCGTCGCGCAGCTCGGTCGCGGTGAAGGACCTTTCCTCGGTGACGAGCGCTGCCTGGTCGGGGAATTGGTCGACCAACTGATCCAACGCCGCGGGCACAGTGCGCGGATCGCCAGTCATCGGGATACTCCTAACAAAGCAAGTGCTTGGTAGGTTAGCCTACAGGGCATGCAGGACGTCGAGGAGTTCCGGGCGGAGGTCCGCGGTTGGCTCGCCGACAATCTGGTCGGCGAATTCGCAGCACTCAAGGGCCTTGGCGGTCCGGGGCGCGAGCACGAAGCTTTCGAAGAACGCCGGGCATGGAATCAGCATCTCGCCGCCGCGGGCTTGACCTGTCTGGGGTGGCCGGAAGAGCACGGCGGCCGGGGGCTCTCGACGGCGCACCGGGTGGCCTTCTACGAGGAGTACGCCAAGGCCGATGCCCCGGACAAGGTCAACCACTTCGGCGAGGAGCTGCTCGGCCCGACACTGATCGCGTTCGGGACGCCCGAGCAACAGCAGCGTTTCCTGCCCCGCATCCTCGACGTCACCGAGCTGTGGTGCCAGGGGTATTCGGAGCCGGGCGCCGGCAGCGACCTGGCCAACGTGGCAACCACTGCCGAGCTCGACGGCTCAGGAGGCGGCGAGTGGGTGATCAACGGCCAGAAGGTGTGGACCTCGCTGGCGCATTGGGCGCAGTGGTGCTTCGTGATCGCGCGCACCGAGAAGGGCTCCAAGCGGCATGCCGGGCTGTCGTATCTGCTGGTGCCGCTGGACCAACCGGGCGTGGAAGTACGCCCGATCATCCAGCTGACCGGTGACTCGGAATTCAACGAGGTTTTCTTCGACGATGCCCGCACCGAGGCTCACCTGGTGGTCGGCGAGCCGGGTGACGGCTGGCGGGTCGCGATGGGAACGCTGACCTTCGAGCGCGGGGTCTCGACGCTGGGACAGCAGATCCGTTACGCCCGTGAGCTTTCCAACCTGGCCGAGGTTGCGCAGCGCAACGGCGCCGCCGACGATCCCTTCATCCGGGAGCGGCTGACCCGGGCCTGGACCGGTCTGCGGGCCATGCGCAGCTACGCGCTGGCCACCATGGACGTCGAGCAGCCCGGTCAGGACAACGTGTCGAAGTTGTTGTGGGCCAACTGGCATCGCGATCTCGGCGAGCTTGCGATGGACGTCGTCGGCAAGCCCGGGCTGACCCTGGCGGACGGCGAGTTCGACGAGTGGCAGCGGCTGTTCCTGTTCAGCCGTGCCGACACCATTTACGGCGGATCCAACGAGATTCAGCGCAACATCATCGCCGAGCGGGTGCTCGGCCTACCCCGGGAAGTTCGTGGATGAGCGCTTGCGCGAAGACACAGGAGGAAGCATGAGTCTGTCCGAAGCTCCGAAAGAGATTGCCGGACACGGACTCTTGACCGGCAAGGTGGTCGTTGTGACGGCGGCCGCAGGCACCGGCATCGGCTCGGCGACTGCCCGCCGGGCGCTGGCCGAGGGCGCCGACGTGGTGATCTCCGACCACCACGAGCGACGGCTGGGCGAGGCCGCCGAGGAGTTGTCGGCGCTGGGCCAGGGTCGGGTCGAGCACGTGGTGTGCGACGTGACGTCGACGGCTCAGATCGACGCGCTGATCGACTCGGCCACCGCACGGATGGGGCGCATCGACGTGTTGGTCAATAACGCCGGACTGGGTGGGCAGACGCCGGTGGCCGACATGACCGACGAGGAGTGGGACCGCGTCCTGGACGTCACCCTGACCTCAGTATTTCGTGCCACCCGCGCCGCGCTGCGGTACTTCCGCGACGCGCCGCACGGCGGCGTCATCGTCAACAACGCCAGCGTTCTGGGCTGGCGGGCGCAACACTCGCAGTCGCACTATGCGGCAGCCAAAGCGGGCGTGATGGCGCTGACCCGTTGCAGCGCAATCGAAGCCGCCGAATACGACGTCCGAATCAATGCGGTGTCGCCCAGCATCGCGCGGCACAAGTTCCTGGACAAGACGACCTCATCCGACCTGCTTGACCGGCTCTCGGCCGGCGAGGCGTTCGGGCGGGCCGCCGAGCCGTGGGAAGTCGCGGCCACCATCGCGTTCTTGGCAAGCGACTACTCGAGCTATCTCACCGGCGAGGTCATCTCGGTTTCCAGCCAACACCCGTGATCCCGGGTGGCCAAGCAAGCGCTTGGTTGATATCCTGACCCGGTGGACCGAGTGACCGGTCAGGCGAACAGCCGGCGAGACGAGCTCTTGGAGCTCGCCGCCACGATGTTCGCCGAGCGGGGTCTGCGCGCCACGACCGTGCGCGATATCGCCGACGGCGCCGGCATCTTGTCCGGCAGCCTGTATCACCACTTCTCCTCTAAAGAGGAGATGGTCGACGAGCTGTTGCGCGAGTTCCTGGACTGGCTGTTCGCCCGCTACCAAGAGATCGTCGACAGCGAAACCAATCCGCTGGAGCGGCTCAAGGGCCTGTTCATGGCCTCGTTCGAAGCGATCGAGCATCGGCACGCGCAGGTCGTCATCTACCAGGACGAAGCCCAGCGGCTGCTGTCGCAGCCCCGCTTCTCCTACATCGAGGACATGAATCGGCAACAACGCAAGATGTGGGTCGAGTTGCTGAATCAGGGCGTCGACGAGGGCTACTTCCAGCCCGACCTCGACGTCGACCTTGTCTACCGATTTATCCGTGACACCACCTGGGTGTCGGTGCGCTGGTATCAACCCGGCGGACCGCTCACCGCAGAGCAGGTGGGCCAGCAATATCTCGCCATCGTGCTTGGCGGGATCACCAAAGAAGGAGTCTGAACATGGCTCGTGTCATCGACGATGCAGAGCGAAGCGATGAGGAGGAGCGACACCATGGCTGAGGCGTACGTCATCGACGCTGTGCGTACCGCGGTCGGCAAGCGCAACGGCGCACTGGCCGGGATCCATCCCGTCGATCTGGGTGCCCACGCGTGGCGCGGACTTCTCGACCGGGTGGATGTCGATCCCGCCGCCGTCGACGATGTGATCGCCGGTTGTGTTGACGCCATCGGCGGACAGGCCGGCAACATCGCGCGGCTGTCGTGGCTGGCCGCCGGCTATCCCGAAGAAGTCCCCGGTGTCACCGTGGACCGGCAGTGCGGCTCCAGCCAGCAGGCGGTTTCCTTTGGCGCACAGGCGATCATGGCGGGGACGGCCGATCTCATCGTGGCAGGCGGCATGCAGAACATGAGCTGGATCCCGATTTCGTCGGCGATGACGCTCGGCGAGCAGTTCGGCTTCACTTCGCCGACCAACGAGTCCAAGCAGTGGCTGCATCGCTACGGCGACCAAGAGATCTCTCAGTTCCGCGGCTCGGAGCTGATCGCGGAGAAGTGGAACATCTCGCGCGAAGAGATGGAGCGCTACGCGCTGACCAGTCATGAGCGTGCCTTCGCGGCGATTCGCGGCGGCCACTTCGACAACGAAATCATCACCGTGGAAACTGAATCCGGCCCGTTCCGGGTCGACGAGGGTCCGCGCGAATCGACGCTGGAGAAGATGGCCGGCCTCAAGACGCTGGTCGAGGGTGGCCGGCTGACCGCTGCGATGGCCAGCCAGATCTCCGACGGTGCCAGCGCGGTGCTGCTGGCCTCCGAGCAGGCGGTCAAGGATCACAAGCTGACCCCGCGCGCCCGCATTCACCACATCAGCGCCCGCGCCGCCGACCCGGTGTTCATGCTGACCGGGCCGATTCCGGCCACCCGCTATGCGCTGGAAAAGACCGGG